>DATLOW010000170.1:0-10007 GCA_035536055.1 Paraburkholderia sp.
GCGATATTTGGCGAGCGTCTGCTTGTTGTCGCCCGGAATGATCTCGACCTTGATGCCGCCTTGCGCAAGATTGGCCTGTACGGCCTGCGCGATCTCGTTGTATGGATAGCTGCTGCGCACGTCCATCGTCACGTTGAAGCCATTCGGCAGGCCGGCCCTGGCGAGCAGCGCTTTGGCCTTCGCGACGTCCTGGTGGTACGGGTTGGTGTTCAGTGCGCCGAGGAAGCCTTCCGGCAGGAAGGTCTGGTGCACCTTGTAGGTCGACTTCGCGATGTTGGTCTGGATGCCGTTGTAGTCGATCAGCCACTTCATCGCTTCCTGCACGTCGGGCTTCGCGAGGTTCGGGTTCTTCACGTTCAGGCCGAGGTACAGCAGCGTCGCCTGCGGCACCGCGGTGGCGCGCGCCTTGCCGGATTTTTCGAGTGCGGTCAGATCGTCGGGGCTCAGGTTGCGTGCGACGTCGGCGTCGCCGTTTTCCAGCAGCAGGCGCTGACCGGAGGCCTCGGGCACGTGGCGCAGCACGATACGCTTCATCGCGAGCGGCACACGGTAGCCGTCGAAGCGCTGCAGGATCAGGCTTTCGTTCGCGCTCCACTTGACGAGCCTGTACGCGCCCGAGCCCGCTTCGTTGGTGCGTAGCCACGCATTGCCGTAGTCGTTGTTCTGCTGGTGCGTCAGCAGCAGCTGCCGGTCGACTACCGAGGCCGGCCATGCGCCGAGCACGTTCAGCACGAAGGTCGGCGCGTACTTCTGGTCGGTGGTGACGCTGACGGTTGTATCGTCAACCTTCTTGACGTTCTTCAGCGCGTTGTCTTTGGTCAGGCCGATGCCCTGCAGCACTGCCGCCGCGCCCTTGTCGAGCAGCACGGTGCGCTGGATCGACCATGCGACGTCGTCGGCGGTGAGCGGATTGCCGGAGTGGAACTTGAGCCCGCTCCTGATTTTGAATGTGAAGGTCAGGCCGTCCGGGCTCACGCTCCACGACTGTGCGACGTCGCCGTTGAACTTCGACGGGTCCTTCAGATCGACCCGCACCAGCCGGTCGTAGGTGTTGGCGATGTATTCCTCGGGCACCAGTTCGTACACTTCGGCTGGATCGAGCGTCGAGAATTCGTCGAGCATCGTCGCCATCACCAGCATGTCCTTCGGCGTGGCGGCCGCCGCCGGCTGCATGGCGGTCAGACTCAAGCTCACCGCGCCGGCTGCCGCCGCGGCGGCGAGCGCATTGCGCAATACCCGTTTCATTGGGATCCCCCGACAGAGTGTCAATGTGAAAGTTGCTGGAACTTGCGTTTCGGCTGGCGGCGTGCCGCGTTCGCCGATCGGTTCGTGGCCTGGCATTGCTGCGCTACATCAGCCGCAGCGGTCCGCTATCCGCGTTGTCGATCAGCGGCAGCGCGCGCGAGCCCGGCAGTTCGTAATGCCACCATTCGCTGGCGATATGCGTGAAGCCCGCCGCATGCATGACGCCGAGCAGCAGCAGCCGGTTGCGCTGTACCGCTTCGGGCAGGCCCGCGTGGAAGTGCCACGAGTCTTCGGTCATCGCGTCGAACTCGGTGCCCATGTCGAGCGCTGCGCCGGCTGCATCGACCAGCGTCAGATCCACCGCGGTGCCGCGGCTGTGATTCGAGCCGCGTTGCAGGTCGGCGATATAGGTCGGGTCCGGCAGAAAGTCCCATAGCACCTGCTGCGCCTGCGGCGGCCGATACGCGTCGAAAATGCGCAGCGTCAGGCCGCTTTTCGCCGCGATGTCGATGGCGCGCCGCAGCGCGGCTTCGGCCGGCTCGAGCAGCAGGCAGTGCGCGGCCTTGTAGATCGGCTTGCCGGTCAGGTTGTTCGCGGTGGCATACGCAAGGTCGATCTGCACGCGGTGGGTATCGGGTGTGATCGGGATCAGTGGCGGTCGTTGTTCTGTCATGTAGTTCGGTGTTGGAGGTGGCGCCGCGCGGGACCTTGCCGCGGCGGGTCGGACCGGTCGAGCGTCGACGCGATCGGTGGCTCCAACGGGCAGGTGAGCGGTGCGACAGCGTACCGGAACCGGCCTTCGTGGGGTTCGCGCGGCAGGCCGTCGAGATTGTAGCGGGCGATACGCTTCGCCGCGGGCGGACGTCCGGTAAAACCGGTTTCGACGGATTGAGCGAATGCGGTCGGCATCGCGGCCCTGTTAGTTATCTATGATGGATCAGGTGCAAATCATGCATCTAACAAGGTCAATAAAGCGCACGCCAGCTTAAAAAATCAATTGGCGTGGCGGGCGTAATAGTTTTCAAAGGGGTGGGCCGGGCGATCCACGCGGATCTTTTTGCATCGGCGGGGCTGATAAATTTAGTTCGGGATATTGAACATCGCGCACACGCTCCGCTTCAACAGCGGCAGCAAAGTCGGCTGCTGCTGGGGCAGCGATATCGGTGGGTGCAGAGCCGCTGCGGTTGCGTACCCGTACCACCGCATGCGCATCAAACCCGCGCAACGAGCCTGCTTGAGAAGCGTGCTTACGAACGGTTCGAAGCCCACGCGGCGGATTCCGCAAGGCCGCGCTCGTCGAGCGCGCAGCGAGCGGCCGGAACCTCACGGCGTGACCCGTATGTTTGAAGGTTGGACGCGCATGGCAACGGAATAGATGGCCGGAATATACCGTTCGGCCATCGGACTTCGCCCCACCTGTAACTGCTTCGGGCGGGGTAGTGAGCGCCAGACACGACTCGCTTACATTGTCTTCGACCGGAGTACAACCGCACTCGGCCGCCGGTCATTCCATTCTTCAACGGAGAGCGCGTTATGTCTATTTCCAACGTTTCGAACAATGCGACGTCCGCAGCGAGTCTCGCCGGGTATGGGGCGAGCACACCGGGCAACTCGGGCACGAACTCGGTCGAACAGCTGTTGCAAGACATCATGAACCTGCTGCAGGACTCGTCGGCAGACGGTACGCCGCAAGCGTCGACGGGGACCCCGGGCACGCCGGCTACCGGCACGGGCACAGGCACCGGCGCAGCGTCGATGGACCCGCAAACTGCGTCGGGCGCGCTCGCCGGTTATATGGGCACCAACGGCAACCAGTCGCTGAACATGAACGATCTGTATCAGCTGTCGCAAGGCCAGCCGGCCGGCGGCAAGGGCCAGCCGCCGTCGCCGGAAGTGCAGCAGGCCGCGCAGTACATGATGTCCAACCCGGGCGTCTACAACAAGATCGAGACCAACGACGTGGCGGGTGCCGACGGCAAGTCGGGCCAGACGAACTTCCAGAACGCGGCCCAGGGTCTGGTGCCGGGTCTCGCGCAGAACACGCCGCAAAGCGGCGGCATGCAGGGCATGCCGCAAACGGGCAGCACGCCGGCACCGCAAACCGCAGGCATGCCGACCACCCCGCAGACTGCGAGCACGCAAGGCACACCGCAAAGCTTGACGAGCACGCCGGCCACCAGCACGCCGGCTACCGGTTCGGGCACGGGCACCGGCGCGCCGTCGATGGATCCGCAAAGCGCGTCGGGCGCACTGGCCGGCTATATGGGCACCAACGGCAATCAGTCGCTCGACATGAACGCGATGTATCAGCTGTCGCAAGGTCAGCCGGCCGGCGGCAAGGGTCAGCCGCCGTCGCCGGAAGTGCAGCAGGCCGCGCAGTACATGATGGCCAACCCGGGCGTCTACAAGCAGATCGAGACGAACGACGTGGCCGGTGCGGACGGCAAGTCGGGCCAGACGAACTTCCAGAACGCGGCCCAGGGTCTGGTGCCGGGTCTCGCGTCGGGCACCCCGCAAACCGCCAGCACGCAGGGCACGCCGGGCACTTCGCCCGCGCCGCAAAACGCCAGCACGCAAGGCACGCCGTCCGCTTCGACGACGACCCCGACCACCAGCACGCCGGCTACCAGCACCAACCCCAGTGCTTCGGCAATGAACGAGCAAAGCGCGTCGGGTGCACTGGCCGGCTATATGGGCACCAACGGCAACCAGTCGCTCGACATGAACGCGCTGTATCAGCTGTCGCAAGGTCAGCCGGCCGGCGGCAAGGGCCAGCCGCCGTCGCCGGAAGTGCAGCAGGCCGCGCAGTACATGATGGCCAACCCGGGTGTCTACAACAAGATCGAGACGAACGACGTGGCCGGTGCCGACGGCAAGTCGGGCCAGGCGAACTTCCAGAACGCCTCTCAAGGCCTGGTGTAAGCGCGGTCCTGTCGCATCGAAGACGCCGCATCGGGCGCGCACGACGTGCTTCGCTAGCGGGCCGCGTGGTGGCGCGGGCTATCCGGCAACCGTCGTCAGCGAGCGCTTTCGCATGACCGGCGGCCGTGTTTCGGACGGTCGACGGTGGCGTGCGCCATGACAGCTTGCGCGCGCCACCGGCGACACCGGCACGCGTCCGGCCGCTTTGCGCTGCGAGCTTCGCGTCAGCCGGTTGCGCGACGCGCGCTTGCTTACTGGCCGCTAACCGGGCCGCTAACCGGCGCTTCCACGCGTGCCCGCACCGGTCGTGGGCGGCGGCTGGTCCGGCTCCGGTTCCGGCGCGCCGATGTCCGGCACATCGGCGGGACGGCCCGGGCTCGGCGAAGTCGGCGATGGCGTTTCCGGCGGCACCGCCGGTTGATCGGGAATCGGTGGGTCGGACGCAGGATCGGATGCGTAGTGCGCTTGCATGGCGGGTCTCCGGTGGTGTGGCGGGGGATCGGCGGCGCGCGCCGCATCCGGCAGCGATTGCGCCGCCGTGGCCGCACGCTCGTCTGCTACCCGACAGACGAAGCACACAACGTACCCGTTGCGGCGGCGTCACGCGCGCTGCTGCTGTTTCAGTTCGTCGCGGATTTCGCGCAGCAGCAGCACGTCTTCCGGCGGCGGCGGCGGAGCAGCCGGTGCGGCCTCGGCGGGCTTCGCATCGAGTTCGCGCAGCCGGTTGATGAACTTGACGATCAGAAACACGATAAACGCCAGGATCACGAAGTTCAGCACGACGGTAACGAACGAGCCGTAGCCGAACACCGCGACGCCCGCGCTCTGCAGGTCCTTGTACGAATCCGGGTTGCCCTTGAAGGTCGCCGGTATCTGCCCGAGCCTGACAAACTTGTTCGAAAAATCGATGTCGCCCGACACGATGCCGACAATCGGCATGATCAGATCCTTGACGATCGAGTTGACGATCGTCGAAAACGCCCCGCCGATGATCACGCCGACCGCGAGATCCATAACGTTGCCCTTGATTGCGAACTGCTTGAACTCCTGAAAAACGCCAGCCATGTTGAACCCTCCGTGGTAGTCGACGATGAAACGGTTAGCGAATTGCGTTCCCGCGGGCGTCGTTGCTGATGGTGGTGCCCGCTTGATGACGCCGCAGTGAGGTGGTGTGAGCGCTGCGAGACAACGGTGAGAGCGCGACGAGAGCGCCGTGAGCCGTCGGTGAATCAAGCAGTGCGTCATCGGTGAGTCCGTCGATGCCGCCGTCCCGACACCGCCGAGCCCGGCGCAACGCGTCAAACCTGGCGCGTCGCGCAAGGCACGGACCCGCGGCACGCGTCCGCCCAGTGCGCGGCCCGGCGCAGCGTCCGCCCAGCAACCACGCATCAACCACGCATTGCCCATTGGCTAACCGCACGCGGCGACTAATATCCAGTCACAGGCCCGCATGCGGCCGCGCGTGCGCGACAGCGCAGGCATGCAAGCGTCGAGCCGCGTTTCATTCGAAGCGCGGCCCATGCGTCTTACAGTTGTGCGAACCGGCTCGCACGCGGTATCCGCGGCGCCGGGCCGCGCCCACGCGTCGTCAACCTGCCTGCAAAGCGTGAGCCATGGTCAAGCGAAGAACTTTTCTGCTCGGCGGCGCGGCAGCCGCGGGCGCGCTGGTGATCGGCTGGTCGGCGCTGCCGCCGCGGCAGCGGCTCGACACGGCCGCGCTGCTGCCGCCGCAGCCCGGCCAGGTGGCGTTGAACGGCTGGGTCAAGATCGCCGCCGACAGCCGCGTCACCGTGATGATGTGCCGCGCCGAGATGGGCCAGGGCGTGCACACGGGCCTCGCGATGGTGCTGGCCGACGAGCTCGATGCGGACTGGTCGACGGTCGGCGTCGAGTACGCGCCGCTCGACAGGATTTACAACAACGTGGAAAGCGTGCTCGGCAGTCTGCCGTTGCGACCCGACGACGACGGCGCGACGCGCGGCCTCGTCACGTGGTTCACGCGCAAGGCGGTGCTCGAGTTCGGCGCGATGATGACCGGCGGTTCGTCGTCGCTGAACGATGCATGGCAGCCGATGCGCGAAGCCGGCGCCGCGGCGCGCGCGTTGCTGGTCAGCGCCGCAGCGGCACAATGGGAGGTGCCGGCCGAACAGTGCCGCACCGCCGCCGGCCGCGTGTTGCATCCGTCCGGGCGCAGCGCGAGCTACGGCGAACTGGCGCCGCTCGCGGCGCATCAGTCGCTGCCGCGTCATATCGAGTTGAAGCCGCCGCAGCGTTTCACGCTGATCGGCCAACCGCTGCCGCGCATCGAAGCGCAGTCGAAGATCGACGGCAGCGCGCGCTTCGGCATCGATGCGTTGCCCGCCGCACCCGACGACCTGTTGTATGCGAGTGTGCGAATGTGTCCGACGCTCGGCGGTGCGGTGGCGCGCTTCGATGGTACAGCGGCCGCGGCGCTGCCGGGCGTGCACAAGGTGTTTGCGCTGCCGCCTTTCAATGGCGGCACCGGCGGTGTGGCGGTGATCGCCGACAACGCGTTCGTGGCGATGCGCGCGCTCGACGTGCTCGCGATCGAATGGCAGATCGATGACGCCAGCAAGCTTTCGAGCGCCGACGTCGACCAGCGTCTCGCGCAGGCGCTCGACGCCAGCGAAGGTCACACATGGTACGAGCATGGCGACGTCGTGCGCGCGCTGGCCGCCGCGGCGCGCACCGTGCATGCCGAATACCGCGTGCCGTATCTCGCGCATGCGGCGCTCGAGCCGGTCAACTGCACCGCGCAGGTCGACGGCGCCGCGGCGATCGTGTGGGCCGCGACCCAGGTGCCCGACGTCGCGCGCCGTTGCGCGGCGCACGTACTCGGCATCGACACGGCGAACGTCGAGGTGCGGCAGATGCTGATCGGCGGCGCCTTCGGCCGGCGCCTCGAAATGGACTATATCGCGCAGGCCGTCGCGATCGCGAGTCGCGTGCCGGGCAAGCCGGTGCAGACGCTGTGGACGCGTCCGCAGGACATGACGCACGACTTCTATCGACCCGCGTGCATCGCGCGCTTCACCGGCGGGCTCGATCACGCGGGCACGGTGGTCGCGTGGCACAACACGTCGGCGAGCCAGTCGATCGTCGCCAGCTGGCTTGCGCGCAACTACGGCGTGCCTGCGTTCGGTGCGCACCTCGGCCGCGGTTTCGACAAGACCAATGCGGAAGGCGCGTTCGATCAGCCATACGAATGGCCGAACCTGCGCGTCGGCCACAAGGCGGTCGAGCTGCCGGTGCCGGTCGGCTTCTGGCGCTCGGTCGGGCATTCGCATCAGGCGTTCTTCGTCGAGAGCTTTGTCGATGAGCTGGCGGCCGCTGCCGGTAAGGACCCCGTGGCGTTTCGCGCGGCCATGCTGGCGAATCATCCGCGTCATCTCGCGGTGCTGCGGCGGGTCGTAGAACTGTCGCGCTGGGGCACGCCGCTCGTCACCGATGCACGCGGGCTCGCGCAGGCGCGCGGTGTCGCGTTGCACGAGGCGTTCGGCAGCATCGTCGCGCAGGTCGTGGAGGTGTCGGTGGATGGCGACCGCACGATCCATGTGAACCGCGTGTTCTGTGTGATCGATTGCGGCTTGCCGGTCAATCCGAATCTGATCGCGCAGCAGCTCGAAGGGGCGATCGTGTTCGGTGTGTCCGCGGCGTTGTATGGCGCGATCACGCTCACCGACGGCGCGGTACAGCAGCAGTACTACACCGACTATCCGGTGGTGCGTATGAACCAGTGCCCGGAGATTCGCACGGACATCATGCAAAGCAGCGCGCATCCGCAAGGTGTCGGCGAAGCGGCCACGCCGCCGGTCGCGCCGGCCGTGGCGAATGCGCTGTTCAGGCTGACCGGGCAGCGCCTGCGTGTGCTGCCGCTGCGGCTCGTGTGAGTGCCATGCGGTGGCGGCGATCGGCCGCTACCGCTACCGAGGAGAAGACGATGCTGTCGCTCGATATCAACGGCGCACCGACCGAGGTGCGCTCCGATCCGGCCACGCCGCTGCTGTGGGTGCTGCGTTGCGAGCTGAAGCTGACCGGCACCAAGTTCGGTTGTGGCGTCGGTGTGTGCGGCGCGTGCACCGTGCATGTCGACGGCGCGGCGCAGGTGTCGTGCATGCGGCCGGTCGGCGCGCTGCACGGCAAGCGGATCACCACGATCGAAGGACTCGACGGCGCCGAGGCGCGTGCGCTGAAGGCCGCGTGGACGCGCCTCGACGTCGTGCAATGCGGCTACTGCCAGAGCGCGCAACTGATGGCCGCGAGCGCGTTGCTCCGGCGCAACCGGCGGCCCGGACCGGCCGATATCGACGCGGCGATGACGCCGGTCGTGTGCCGCTGCGGCACGTATCCGCGCATCCGGCAGGCGATTTACGAGGCGAGTGGGCAGACGCCGCGTTAGCGGTCGGGCAGGGCGGCGATGGCGTTGCTTGTGGCGCACGTGGAGCGACGCCTAAAGGACTGTGACAAACGGCGCGGCGGCATGTGTGCCTGGGCTGCGCGCGAGCCGCGCTCCTTTGCGCACGACACGCTTTGCACCGCTGCTCACCCGCTGCACACCCGATAAGCAATCGCACCTGTACCGCGCGCCGATATATTCGGTAGAATATATCGCTGATCGACCATTGGTTTCCCCGGGAGGATGGTGCCGTGAGCAGCCATCGCATTGCAATCGGATACGCGGGCCAGCCCGACGTGCCGGCCACCGCCCTGGCCGCGCATATCAGCACGTTGAAGCCGTCCGCTGGATACGACCGTGCCGCGCTGCTGCGCGACGTGGTAGACGGCTTTGTGCGGTTGCGCAACAGCGTGCTGCGCTTCGTGCTGCTGTTCACCAGCGGCGTGAGCGCGCCGCCGTGCGCGGCCGAGGGCGGCGCGGCGTCGCTGCGCGGGCTGCTAGCGGCGCTGGCGAGCGAGGCGCAGGCCGCGCAGTTCGACCGGATGCGCGAACTGAAACGCGCGATCCGCGACGCGCGCTCGCTGGAAAAAACCCGCGATGCGGTGTTTTCCGAATCGTTCAGCAACGATCCGGTCGCGCTGCGGGCGGCCGCGGCCGAGCTCGAGCGCGTCGATGCGGTGCTGGTCGGGCTGTGCGTCGAGCACGTGCTCGAGCAGCATCTGGCGACCGCGATTTATGCACCGCGCGTCGAGGCGACCGCGGAACCGCGCACGGGCGCAGGCAAGCGGCGTGCGGCGGCGTCGCGGCGCGCGCGCAAGGCCGAGGTGCCGCGCCGGGTCGCGCCGTCGCGCGCACAGGCAGGTTAAGGTGCCGCGCTGTGTCATGTAGCAGACACAAATCGGACACACAGCGGAAATCCAGCTGATACCCAGCTGATACGCAGCAGACAGTCGGGCATCGAACCGGTATTGAGGTGCGATGCGTTATATTCGATGATATATTTCGCGGTGGACGACCGCGCTGCCGCGCCACGACCCGAACCGGACAACCCGGACAAGAGGCCCTCATGCAAGCACCTCCGTTCCGCCTTGCTGCGCTTTCCGGCGTGGAACGAACCGATGCGTATCTCGCCGAACGGATGCGCGCAGCGCCCGACGCCTGCTGCGCGCCGCCGCGCGACAAGCCGCAAGGCCTCAAGCGCCGTCCGCGGCTCGCCGAACTGGACGCGCATCTGCACTGCTCGATCATCGGCACGTGCCTGACCACGCACGAACTGCGCAAGCTGGTGCCGAAATTCACGCAGCTCGACCGGCAAAAGGCCTCGGACCTCGAAATCCACCATGCGGCGGTCGAACTGGCGATCGAAGGCGGAGCCGGCGGCAAGGCGCTGCAAAAGGCGCTCGACGAGCGCTATGCGGGCGCA
>DATLOW010000171.1:0-12885 GCA_035536055.1 Paraburkholderia sp.
TCGTCGAGCGCACGTGGCGGCCGGTCGGCATAATCGTTCACCGAGACCATCGCCGCGACCTGGCCGCATAGCGGCTCCGCACGCGGCGCGGCCGCGAGAAACGCATTGAGCGCGCCGCATTCGTCGGCCTCGAAATGCGAGAACCCGATATAGCGTAAGCGGTCGATTGGCATGATCCGCTCGACCGCTTCCTTAACGACCGGAAACAGTCGACGCAGCCCGGTATGAAACAGCAACGGCTCGTCGTCGTCGATCAGATACTGGTTGAACGAAAATCCCCCACCACCGGGGATCTCGACGGAAGTGGAAATGCGATAGATGCGATCCGCAATCTCATCGATCGCCGTGCCGCCGGACAACGATAGGGTCGCCATGGTGCGCTCCGTTGTTGGGCAACTGACGTGGCAGGACCTGATCAGCCGAGCGGTCTGGAGCGGTTTATTACGTGCACCGATTGTCGACTGTCCAGGCACTTACCTTCAATGACCTCGGTGGGCGGCAAGCGACCGCTCGCCGCCCACCGGGCAATTAGACTTCCGTTTGCGCCGCGATATCAAGGGGCTCGCGCACCCGGATGCCGTTAAGGAAAGTCTGTAACACGCGCCCTTGCGTCCCCAACTGTTCAATCTCCGCCCGCATGTTCAACGCCCTGAGCCCGGACGGATCGACGCGGAGCGCGCCCCGCGGCGCTCGGCCGGTGCGGCTCGTAACAGAATCGCCGTGCATGCGGTGGGAATGAACATCGAAGTTCTCCTTGCCGCGAATGATGGCGGGCTGGACTCAACGAGGCGCGGTCCTTGCAGCGGCATGAATGCTCGATCTCGAAGCGACGATAGACAGCACGGCGGAAACGGCCAGACTGCCGCCGACGCACATCATTGCGACGACCAGTGCCCGGGCCAGGGTCACCGGATCCGCTGAAGTCCCTGCGACACTGAAGAAGACGCCGCCGATGACCGCAACACCCAGTGCAGCGCTGATTTGCAACGCCGAATTCGTGATGCCCGCGATCATCCCGGAACCGGTCGCCGGTGCGCGGTTGATCACCGAGCGCACCAGCGTCGGCAGCGCCCAGCCCTGACCGAATCCCAGCAATGCTACCGCCCCGATCAGCGGAAACTGAGCCGGCATCTGTCCAGGGGCGCCGGCCACGAGGGCGGCGAGGAGTGTGCAGCCGGCGACCTCGAGCATCATGCCGATCGCGGGGACGCGGTCGCCGAACAGGCGGATGGCGAGCGGGGTCGTCAGCGGCCCGATGAAGGCGCCGACCCCGAACGGCAGGAAAACCAGCCCTGTCTCGAATGGGCTCATGCCAAGTGCCCCCTGCAGGTAGACGGAGAACGTCAGGAAGAACGCCGAGACGACGTAGAAAAAGAGCACGCCTGTGAGCCCGCTCATCAGGCCAGGCCTGCGGATCAGCTCCACGCTGATCAGGGGCACGCCGCCTCGGCGGGCGTAGGCCACCTCATATCGGCAGAAGCCTACCCCAGCGACAGGGCACGCGATCAGCATGGCGCAGGCCCACCACGGCCAATCCAGCTCCCGCCCTTCGACCAGCGGCACGATCAGCAAGCCCAGCGTGAGCGCGCACAGCAGCACCCCGATCCGGTCCACAGGTGCCGGGCTGTCACCGCGGACGTCGGGTAGCAACGGCAGCCCGAAGATCAGGACGGCGGCGACGACGGGCAAGTTGATCAGAAAGACGACGCGCCACTCCAGGTGAAAGATGTCCGCCGAGATCAACGCTCCCCCGAGCGCCTGCGCGGCTACGGCGGCCAGTCCCACCGCGGCGCCGTAGAGGCCCAAAGCGCGCGCGCGCTCCTTCTCCGGGAACAGCGCGTGAATGGAGGCCAGCCCTTGCGGCGCCATGGCGGCGGCGCTCAGGCCCTGCAGCACACGCCCGAGGATCAGTATGGCGGGTGACGATGCGAGGCCGCACATCACCGATGTCAGTCCGAAGCCGGTGACGCCGATCAGGAAGATTCTCCGCCGGCCGAACAGATCGCCTAGCCGTCCTCCTGTGATAAGGAACACCGCGTAGGCCGCGGCGTATCCGGAAATGACGAGTTGCAGCTCTGCAGCGCTCGTGTGCAAGGTGCTTTGGATGGATGGCAGCGCGACGTTCACGATGAAGAAGTCCAGCGGAGGCAGAAATGCGCCCACCAGCAACACCGCGAACGCCGACCATCGACGCGTGGAAGAGGTTGTCGTATGCATAAGTTTCGGCGGCCGCGCGCCGCGTCAGGCCGGGCGGCCGAAGCGTTCCGTTCCCGCAATGGGGTGCCAGTTCTGCAGCGGCGTGGCGTAGTGCATGGTGAAGGTGCGCTCCAGGAAGGCCCAGCGGCCTTCGCGTCGCTGATAAACGTCGCGGTATTGGCCGCTCACCTGGAGCGTGCCCTGATCGACGTCGTAAAAAAGACAGTCCGCCGCCACCAGGCCGTGGCCGTTGTCACCGTCCACCGTGATCAGCGCATTCGCCATCCAATGATGCATGTGGGGCATGCGCTTCATGTTGATGCGTGCCTGCTCGAGGATGGCCGGCAGGCCGTCGGCGTTGCCGTTCGCGCCCAGCAGCAGTCGCGATTCGGGATGCCAGAGCGTGGCCAGCAGCTCGACGTTCATGGTGTCGAACGCCTCGGCGTAGTTAGCGATCAGCGCATCGATGGCGAAGCGGCTTTCGATGGCGTCAAGGCGTGCTTCGAGTTCTTTGGACATGGGTTTTCCATACCGATTGGTACATAAATCGAGAAAAAAATGCGGGGTTCTTTTGATGACCCCGCGCTACTCTGGCTTTACATACCGAGTGGTACAAATATAAGGGAACGCGGAAGGCCATGTCAACCGCCCTCTTGAACGGCCCGCTGCAAAGCGCGGGAGGTTGCAGGTCGCGACTTGCCCAACGATTATGTATCGATTAGTATGTATATTTTGACTGACGGAGATGTTCATGGTTCAGCGGGGTCGGCCACGCACGTTCGACCGCGATGCGGCGATCATTTCGGCGATGCACCTGTTCTGGGAACATGGCTACGAATCGACGTCGTTGTCGCAGCTGAAGGCGGCGATCGGCGGGGGCATCTCCGCGCCCAGCTTCTATGCGGCCTTCGAGTCCAAGGAGGCGCTGTACAAGGAGGCGCTGGAGCGATACATGGAAATCTATGGCAAGGTGACCCGTAGTCTCCATGACACGTCGCTACCGCCGCGGGAGGGCGTGTTGCTGGCGCTGCTCCGGTCGGCAAGGATGCAGACTGAGAGCGGTCACCCGAAAGGCTGTATGGTCGCGCTGGGCGTTGTCGGGGCCAGTTCTGTCGGCAGCGAAGCCGTCACCCAGTTGCTTCGCGAGGTGCGCAGTCGCACGCGCGCCGGCTTCCGCGCCTGCGTAGCACGGGGCATCAAGAGTGGGGAACTGCGCAGCAGCACGGACCCGGCATCGCTGTCGATCGCGCTCGACTGCTTTTTCCAGGGACTATCTGTACTCGCCCGCGATCGTGTCCGGAATGCCGTCATCGAGAAGGCCGTCGCCGATGCGATGGGGATCTGGGATGCCGCAGTGGACCAGCCGATGCCTAAGGAGGTCTGCAAAACCTAGTACGGCCCCTCATTGCCTGAGGGCGCCCGAGCCGCGGACAGGTCCGTCGCGTTATTCGTGCGCACCCGTATGCTGATCCAGCCACGCCAGCAGTTCACGATTGACGAACGACGGATTCTCGAGGTTCGAGATATGGCCGGCTTCCGGCACCAGCACATAACGGCAACCGATGGTTTCCGCCATTCTGACCGTCTCCGCCGGCGATCGCGGAATGTCGAACTCGCCGCACATGATCAGTGTGCTGGCTGCATCGAGCCGTGCGAGGCTGGCCACATCGTCTGGACGGCTGAAGATGATGCGGCCGATCGGAATCACCGACTCACGCAGCCGCTCCGCCGGGAACGACGCCAGCGAGCGCTTGAATGGGGTACTCAGCGCGTGATCAGGCGGCGCGCCGCGGCGGAAGAACAACGGCGCAACCACGTCGATCATCGGTGCGGGTATCTGACCCAGCGCCTCGATCGTGTCGAACATCTGCATATATTGGGCAGCGTTGGGCGCGGGTTCGGCGCCGCGGTCGGTGTCCATCATGACCAGCGCCTTCACACGCGACGGCTCGCGCAACGCGAGTTCCGAACCCCACATGCCTCCGAGCGACAGGCCGATCACCGCGCATTGGTCGATGCCCAGCTGGTTCAGCAGTTCGCTCGCCTGCGCGGCAAAATCGCCGAAGCTGCGCGTGTTGTCGGGCAGCCGGGACGACTGTCCGTGCCCCCACATGTCCGGCACGATCACCTGATAGCGCTGCGACAGCGCTTGGATCTGCGGCTGCCACATGGCCGAGTCCCACAGAAAGCTATGTCCCAGCAGCACCGGAAAACCGTCGCCGTGAATCTGATAGTGCAGTTGCTGTCCTGCAATGGAAATAAAAGGCATGGCGATATACGCGATCGAAACGTGATGATGGGTTTGCGGTGGGATACTGCGGCCGCTGATGATACGCGAGAGCAACGAATCGTGCCTTCGCGCGCGATGCCGGAGCCGAAGCGCCACTACCAGCGCTATGACATTAGATGCAGCTGAAGGACATCCCAATTCGCAAACGAAATCATGTATGCCGAAGCGAAGCGCGAGGCAACGATCCGCCCTCGCGCCCCGCCCGGCTCCGCGCGCCGCTCGCCTTTGCGCCTGTTATTCAGGCTTCGGTTGCTGAGCAAACGCAAACATCGCCGATGGCCGTCGTTCCTGCGGCGCCGGCCGCGGCCAGCGCAGCCGCTCGACGGTAATCGTCCGCCGCGCCGCCTCGCTGGCGAATGCGTCGAGCGTCTCGCGAATATCGCGGTCGATAAAATCCGCGCGTTCGGCGTCGATCAGCAAGGTCGCGCGATCCGGAATCTGCCGCAGGCAGCGCATCAGCAGCGGCTTCGACAGGAACGTCATGTCTTTGCGCAGACACAGCAGATAGTGGTCGTCGTGACGCGTCAGCGTGAAAGTGTGCGACAGGTTCGCGCGCATCGCGAGCAGCGCGCTGGTTGCAATGCCGATGCCGATGCCGATCAGCAAGTCGGTGGCGAGCACGCCTGCGATGGTCGCCACGAACGGCACGAAGCGATCGACGCCTTCGCGCGCCATCGCCGCGAACAGCGCCGGCTTCGCGAGCTTGTAACCGGTGTGGATCAGGATCGCCGCGAGACACGCGAGTGGAATCAGATTCAGCACGGCGGTCAGCGCGAATACGCTCGCCAGCAGCAGCACGCCGTGAATCACCGCCGACAGGCGCGTCTGCGCGCCCGCGTGCACGTTCGCCGAGCTGCGCACGATCACGGCCGTCAGCGGCAGGCCGCCCAGCACCGCTGCCACCATATTGCCCACGCCCTGCGCCTTCAGTTCGCGATCCGGCGACGCGCGGCGGCGATGCGGGTCGAGTTGTTCGACGGCCTCGAGACTCAGCAGCGTTTCGAGGCTCGCGACCACGGCGAGCGTCAACGCAACACGCCATACGTCGGCATCGACCAGTTGCGTGAAATCCGGCAGCGAGATCGCATTCGCCAAAGCGTCAAGCGAATCCAGCGACACCAGCGACACGCGATGCTCGGCAGGTAGTCCCAGCGACGGTGCAAGCACATCGAGCGCCAGCGTCACGCCGATGCCCAGCGCCACGACGGCTAGCGGACCGGGCAGCATACGCGTCATCGCAACCCGTTTCGCGCGGGCCGTCTCCCACGCAAACAGCATCGCAATCGACACCGCGCACAGCAACAGCGATATCACGGACACGCGGCCAAACGGCGTGACCAGCGTGGCCGCGTGCGACGCGTTCGCGGCGGCGCCGCTGACTAGCCCGGCGCCCAGCGGAATCTGCTTGATGATCAGGATGATGCCGATCGAGGCCAGCATGCCCTTGATCACGGCGACCGGCACAAAGCTCGCGAGGCGTCCCGCGCGCAGCAACCCAAAGCCGAACTGCAATGCGCCCGCGATCAGTACCGCGGCAAGAAACGCCGAGAAACTGCCGAGTGACGCGATCGCCGACACGACGATCACGACGAGGCCCGCCGCCGGGCCGCTCACGCTCAGATGCGATCCGCTGAGCAGCGCGACGACCAGTCCGCCGACGATGCCCGACACGAGACCGGCAAACGGCGTGGCGCCGGATGCGGTGGCGATACCCAGACAAAGCGGCAAGGCCACCAGAAAGACCACGATGCCGGCAAAAACATCGCTGCGCAGCGTCGATAAACGGGAAACAGAGGGTGTGTGCATGGTGTTGGCAAGGTCGAGTTGAGCCGCGCCGCCGGCGCTGGCGCCGGCGGCCCATGGGATGGCAAGAAGGGGTTGGGTGGCGACGCGTTACGCCGCGTCGGGCACGCGGACTCTCTGCTGCATGTCGTCGACGTCGTCGAGTTGCGCGAGCAAGCCTTCGCGCAGGCCGAAGATCCAGCCATGCACCTGCGGCGGACGCGGCGCGCGTCGCACGATCGGAGATGCGCGCAACATGCGCACCTGCGCGATCACGTTCAATTCGGCGAAGCGGTCGACCCGCGCGTCGAAATCGGCGATCGCATCCAGTTCGTCGCGATGGCGTTCAGCCAGTTCACGCAATCCGGCGATGCGGCGATTGACGACCGGCAACGCGTCCGACGGCGGCGACAACGCCGCGCGCACGCCGCCGCAATGGTGATGTCCGCAGATGATGATGTGTTCGACATGCAGCGCATGCACGCCGTACTCGATTACGCTCGACGCATTGCCGTCATCGGACGTAAAGAGATTTGCGATGTTGCGATGAACGAACAGCTCGCCTGGCTGTGCATTGGTAATGCGCTCGGCGGGCACGCGGCTATCGGAACAACCTATCCACAGAATGCGCGGTTGTTGCCCGCGCGCCAGTTTCGTGAAGAACTCGGGCTCGCGCGCCGCGACTTCCTGCGACCACGCGAGATTGGACAGCAACAGGCGTTTCGGGTGATTCATCAATCGGCTCCTGCCGGGACTGTTGAGCGAGATCGGTTGCCCATCGCGGGCACACACGACGTTGGTTACGATCAGCTTACAGTCGGAAGGGTTCCGAAAAAAATGATAAATAAATAATTTAATGCCGACTGCATTTGATGCACCAAAAACGCGTATTGTATTTATCCGGCATTCGGCATTTTTATTGCATTTTTTTAACGCATTTTTAACGAACCGGGCGCAATGACACGCCCGGTTTTTATTGCCACTTTTGGCGAAAACACACGCATGTCTCGCGCCGGTCTATCGGCGCATTTCTAATGCCGCGCATTGACCTTCGCGGTGTACCTCGGCAGATTGACCTCCACATCCGGATCCTTCTGCAGCCCGAGTCCCATCAGCTCCGTAATCGCGCGCTGCGCCGCCGGACGCTGAACCGACGCGATAAACGAACTCCACTCCGCCGCGACTTCCGTGTTCGAAGGCAACGTCGATGCATTGACCATCTGCTTGATATCCGCCAGCGACTGTTTGTCGAAGCTTGAAATCCGGCGCGCCAGCGTATCGACGAATTCGTCCAGTTCCGCATCCGGAATCGCACGGTTCACATAGCCGTAGCGCTCCGCCAGCTCACCCGGATAATCGTTGCCGCTTAGCATCACCTCCAGCGCCCGGCCGCGGCCGATCAGGCGTGGCAGGCGCACCATCGGCCCGCCGCCCGGCGTGAAGCCGCCACCGATCTCGAACTGCGACAGCACCGCTTTTTCACGGCTGGCAAAGCGCATGTCGCACGCAAGCGCGAGTTCGCTGCCCACGCCGCTCGCGCGCCCGCGGATCGAGGCGATCGTCACCACCGAAGAGCGGGTCAGACGCACGAAAATATCCGGCAGTGGCGGCAGGCCGGTCGAACCGGGCGCCATGCTCGTGGTGGTCTCGAGCGGCGGAACGAAGTCGAAATGCGTCTGAAAAAAGCCCGGCACCGCACTGTCGAATACGACCACCTTCACCGTCGCGTCGCGCTCGATTTCGGTGACGACCTGATCGAGCATCGGAATCGACTGCGGACCGAAGATGTTGAACGGCGGGTGATCGATCGTGACGCGCCAGTAATCCGCACTGATGCGGGTAAGCTTGTATTCCTGCTTGTATTCCTGCTTGTCGCCTGAACTCATCGTGCCTTCTCCGAACAAAAAAGTGATGAACCGCGCCTGAACAATCTATCCGAACCCACAGGCATCGATCTTCGTCATTTCTCCACGACCGGACTGGCCGGCTCCATAGCAGGGAAATCTAGGATTGGCGCCGCCCGGAGCCAACCCCAAGCGCGGATAAACAGTCTTGCCCGCGCAGAAAGTATCGGTTCGCACCCGATCCTTTCCCTCGATTCATAACTGTTTGTCCGCCTCGGGGCTGCGAATTCGACGCGCGAGCGCCTAGATTGGAAGCGCGCGTTCGTTGCTTCGTTCAGCGGCAGTCCCCACCCATCGACCCGGAGCTTTTACATGAGCCAGGCACCTGCGGAAAACCTGCCCTCTCAGCCATTCGACGACGATTACGCTGCGCTGGCCAGCGAGATCGTCGACATCTTCTACAAGATCTACGGCACCCATCCGGGCTTCCGCGTGAACCACGCGAAAGGCATCGTCGTGCGCGGCAGCTTCGTCGCGACGCCGGCCGCGGCGAGTTTGAGCCGCGCGGCGCTGTTCGACGGCAGCCGCATTCCGGTCACCGTGCGCTGTTCGAACGACGGTGGCATTCCGGTGATTCCGGACGGCGCGCCCGGCAATATCAAAGGCATGGCCGTTAAATTCCACCTGCCTGATGCGGCCGCGGTCGACCTCGTGATGCTGGCGGTCAAGACCTTCCCGATGGCCACTGGCGAAGGGTTTCGCGATCTGCTGTGGGCCATCAGCGAGAGCCCCGAAGGGGCGCCGAAGCCGACCGCGTTCGATGCGTTCGCCGCACGCCACCCGACGGTTTCTGCGTCGTTCGACACGGCCGGCACGCCGGACAGCTTTGCGCACGAGCAGTACTACGGTCTGAACGCCTTTATGCTGGTCGACAAGGCCGGGCGCAGGCAGGCGGTGCGATACATCATGGCGCCGGAAAAGAACCTGTATCTGAGCCCCGGCGAGGTCGCGCAACGTTCGCCCGACTTTCTGATCGACGACCTGCCGCAGCGCCTTGCGAAGCAGCCGGCGGTGTTTCATCTGACCGCGCAGTTAGCCGAGGCCGGCGATCAGACCCACGATCCGAGCAAGGCCTGGCCCGCGACGCGTCGGGTGGTCGAACTGGGCGTGCTGACGCTCGACACGCCGGTCGTCGATAGCCGCGAGGTGCAAAAGGACCTGCTGTTCCTGCCGACCAACCTCACCGACGGCATCGAGCTGTCGGACGACCCGATGCCGCTGATCAGGACCGCGGTTTATGGGGTCGCGTTCGCGCGGCGCAGCCGATAAGCCGCGGGCGACCAGCGGGCGACCAGCGGGCCACCCGCGACAACCCGCGGCAACCCGCGCATCACGCCCGTTCCATCCCGACTTCCGCGCGCAAACTGTCGATGTCGCGATAGATCGACGCTACCGCGACCACCTGCCCGCCGCGCATGTAGCGCAGCGCGCAGTCGCGCGCGGCGATATCGCCGTCGAGCGCGATCGCATCCCAGCTTTCCGCATGTCCGACATAGTTGATCGGCACGTCGTAGTGCTGGCTCCAGAAAAATGGCACGGCGTCGAACGTCTCGTGTCCGCCGAGCAGGTTGACCGCGGCCGTTTGCCCCTGACGCTGCGCGACCACCCAATGCTCGACGCGGATTGCCGCGCCGCTGTGCGGATCGGGCCAGCGCGCAATGTCGCCGGCCGCGTAAATGCCGGGCGCGCTGGTCTGCAAGGTCGCGTCGACCTTCACGCCGCGGTCGATCGCGAGGCCTGCCTGTTCGGCCAGCGTCAGTCGCGGCCGCACGCCGGCGCCCACCACCACCAGATCGGCGTCGAGACTGCCGCCCGCCTGCAGCGATACGCGCTGCGCGTCGATCGCGCTGACGGTGTTCTCCATATGGAAGACCACGCCATGTTGCTCGTGCAACTGCTGCACGAACTCGCCCATTCGCGGCCCCAGCACGCGCTCCATCGGACGTTTCTCCAGCCCGACGACGTGCACCTCGAGGCCGCGCGTACGCAACGACGCCGCCACCTCCAGTCCGATAAAGCTGGCGCCGACCACCACCACGCGCCGCGCATTCGCTGCTCGAGCGATGATGGCGCGACTGTCGGCCAGCGAGCGCAGCGTATGCACATGCGGCAAATCCATACCGGGGATCGGCAAGCGCACCGCTTCGGCGCCGGTGGCCAGCAACAGGCGATCGTACGGCAGCCGGCTGCCATCCGCGAGTTCCACTTGCTGCGTGGCGACATGCAGGCGTACCACGCCGGCCTTCAGCCGCAAATCGATGCGCTGGTCCGCATAGAACGCGTCGTCGCGCAGCGGCAGCCAATCTTCAGGCGCGCTGCCCGCCAGATAGTCTTTGGACAGATTCGGCCGGTCCACCGGCGGGGCCTCGTCGTCGCTGAGCATCGTCAGGCTGCCCGCGTAGCCGAGCCGCCGTAGCCGCTCGGCCGCAGCGAAACCGGCCGCCCCCGCGCCGACGATGACGATCTTCCGCGGCGCTAAGCCCGGCACGGACACCGTAGCGGCACGCGGCGCCAGTTTTTGCAACACCACGACCTTGTCGCCGCGAATCGCCGTCGACCAGCAGGCCACCGGACTCAGCGCCGGCGCGCGCAGCGCTTCACCGGTGCGCAGGCTAAAGCACGCGTGATGCCACGGACAGCGCACCGTATCGCCGACGATCAGCCCTTCGGCGAGCGGCCCGTGATAGTGGCTACAGGCCGCGTCGATCGCGAGAAATTCGTCGCCGACGCGCGCCAGCATCACCGCATCGTCGCCGACATGACCTGCAAGCATTCCGCCTGCGCCGAGCGATTCGATCGGCACCCCCTGAGCGAGGTCGGGACCGTTTTCGTTGGATGATTCGCTGCTCATGCCAACCTCCACGAGAATTAGCGCTGAAACGTCGTCACGCAATTGGCCTGCGCGAGAAGATTGCCGTGCATCTGCAGCGCAACGACCGCGGCACTCGACGTCGGCCGCGCATTGAGTTGTGCGGTATCACAACGAATTTGCGCTCCATCGGATCCATTACTGCTCAATTGATTCTAGATCGTCGATTGTTGCGTGGCATCCAATGTATTCTTTCTTATGGAGTGCACGCTTTAAAGCGATTTACGCGGCCCTGCTATGCTTGCGTCAAAACTGATCGCGAGCCGCCATTTCCGGCTCGTTCAACGCTCTCCCTTGCAAGCGGCACACGCAATGAATAAACAGTGGACCGTCGACGACATCGCGCCTCAAAACGGCAGACGCATCATCGTGACCGGCGCGAATAGCGGCATCGGCTATCACACCGCCGCGATGCTGGCGCGCCGCGGCGCTGAAGTCGTGTTTGCGTGCCGCGACGAGCGGCGCGGCGCAGAAGCGCTCGCGCGGCTGCAAACGGAACTGCCGGACGGGCGCCTGCAACTCGAGCTACTCGATCTCGCCAGTCTCGCTTCCGTACGCGCCTTTGCACAGCGCGAACTCGCGTTGCACCGACCGCTCGACATTCTCGTCAACAACGCAGGCGTGATGGCGCCGCCGCGGCGGGTCGAAACCGTCGATGGCTTCGAACTGCAGTTCGGCGTCAACGTGCTGGGACACTTTGCGCTGACCGCGCTACTGCTGCCTGCGCTCGAGAGGGCGGCAAGCACTTCGCCGGCGTCGCCAAGGGTCGTGACGATCGCCTCGATCGCGCACAAAACCGGGCGCATCGATTTCGACGATCTGCAAGCCACGCGCGCTTATCGGCCGATGTCCGCCTACCGGCAGTCGAAGCTCGCCGACCTGATGTTCGCGTTCGAACTCGATCGGCGCCTGCGCGCGCGGCAATCGCGTGTGATGTCGGTCGCGGCGCACCCCGGCGTCGCGCAGACCAACCTGTTCCGCGACGACCGCTCGCCCGCTACGCGCGCGTTGCGAAGCGTGTTGGGCGGCATGATCGGCACCCTGTTCAATAGCGACTTCGGCGGCGCATTGCCGACACTTTACGCGGCTACCGCGCGTGAAGCGGTCAGCGGCGGCTATTACGGTCCACTCGGCATGTTCGAGGCGCGCGGCGAACGCGTGGGTCCGGCCAAAGTTGCGCGCAAGGCGCGCAACGAAGCCGATGCAAAGCGGCTCTGGCAGCTATGCGAGGCGTTGACCGGTACGGTCGATCACGTTTATTAGCGTCCAATATAAAAAATGTGAATCCAACCTTTCGTGAAGCCTTCCCGAAAGGTTTAACGTAGAAAGCATAAAAACGACGCCATTGTATTAAATCGGACATGCTCTATATACCAATCCGACATTGGTATTCCGCAGCCATTCTCCAATATACGTGACGCAGCGCAATGCATCGGACCGCCGGCCTCGCGCACACGGGCTTCGCGCAAAAAATTCCTTTCCGTCTTTCATTGATCCAATCTTGCCAATGCTATTTCTTCCATAAAAAATGCCACGTGAATCACGAATAAAAATGCGATACGCGTATTAATAATATGGAAAGGAAACTGGTTAGAAACTGTGTGATTTCATTCACAAAGCTGACTCGGCCCGCAATCATGATCTCGCCATCGCAGACTCACTGCTCATGAGAGGTCGGCTTAATGAAAGCACCCGCGATCCTGATGATCCTGACCGGTACGCTACTGGTCACCGGCTGTGGCGATGGAGGCTCGAGCAGCAGTACCGCTGCATCGCCCGTCAGTACCGACGCATCGGCTCAATCGGGTGTTGCGTCGCCCGTTGTTAGCGCCGCGGCGGCGCCA
>DATLOW010000172.1:0-14939 GCA_035536055.1 Paraburkholderia sp.
GGGCGCGGCGGCGCATGGCGTGCGTGGGCTCGTCAATCTGTTCGGCATCGAGTCGCCGGGGCTGACCGCGGCGCTGGCGATCGCGTTGCGCGTCTGCGAACTGGCCGGACGCGCCTAGCCGCCACGCGGCGCAAGCCGTCTGTCGGGCACAGCGCTGCGACGCTGTGTCGCAGCACGATCGGGTGTGCCCTGCGGCGAATTGCTTGCAATTCCCTTATGACCGCCATCGGGCGCGCCGCCAATGCAGCTTCGTTGCTATCCTTGTGCACCGCTGTCGATAGAACGGCGCGTAACCACAACACAATAGAAACGGAGAGTCCCCCCATGAATACTTCCCGTCGTACGTTTTTGATCACCAGTCTGGGTGCGGCGTCGGCGCTTGCGCTGTCGCGCGAGGCGCTTGCCGATGCACCGAAAGTCACCGAATCCGATCCCACTGCGCAAGCGCTGGGCTACAAGGAGGATGCGACGAAGGTCGACAAGGCGAAGTACGCCAAGTACGCAGCCGGCCAGGACTGCAGCAACTGCAGCTTCTATCAGGGCAAACCGACCGACGCCTATGCACCCTGCCCGATGTTCGCGGGCAAGCAGGTGAACGGCAAGGGCTGGTGCAGCGCATACAACAAGAAGGCCTGATACCCGTCGGTTTTATGCACCGGTTCCGCATGCGCGATGCAATACGCATGACCTGCTGAATACGGCGTCTGCGCGGTGCGGCCGCAGCGCGCGGCCGATTCAAACGCAACTCGCCAAAGAAACGTGCAATCGCACGACAACAGCGACAAAAAGCGTCTGCCGCTCGCCACGCGGCAGGCGCTTTTTGCTTGATAACGCATGAAGCGCTCTTTACACTTCGCAAGGCGCGCGCTGGTCTGCCGCAATCGGGTCGCACAACAACACGCCTGCAATGCATCGCACGCGGAGCCGCATTCCGCCGTGCCGGAGACAACATGGCACCAGCATCGAGAACGCACCACGCCCGGGCCGTGACGGCGGCGGTTATCGGCAATGCGCTCGAGTGGTACGACTTCACCGTATTCGGTTTTATGACGGCGACGGTCGCCGATCTGTTCTTTCCCGCCAGCAGCGACTATTCATCCGTTCTTGTTACTACCGCCAGTTTCGGCGTCGCGTTCGTCATGCGGCCAATCGGCGGTATCGTGCTTGGCCTGTATGCGGATCGCGCCGGACGCAAGGCCGCGCTTTCGCTGGTCATCGCGCTGATGACGCTCGGCATCGCGATGCTCGCCTGTGCGCCGCCCTACTCGGCAATCGGCATCGGCGCACCGTTATTGATCGTAGTCGGGCGTTTGCTGCAGGGTTTTTCCGCGGGCGGCGAGTTTGGCAGTTCGACCGCGCTGCTGATCGAAGCCGCGCCGTTTTCGAAGCGGGGCTTCTACGGCAGCTGGCAGATGTCGAGCCAGGCTGCCGCGCTGCTGCTCGGCGCCGTGGTTGGGACGCTCGTCACGCGCGGTTTGTCGCCCGACACGCTGAAGTCGTGGGGCTGGCGCGTGCCGTTTCTGCTGGGTCTGCTGATCGGGCCGATCGGCTTTTATATCCGCCGCAATCTCGCCGATTCCGAGGCGTTTCTGCACGCGAAGCATCACGCGCGCCGCGCCACGCTAAACGAAGTGTTCACGCACCATTCGCGCGACGTCGTGTGCGGTCTGGGCTCGGTGGTCGCGCTGACCGTGACGATCTACGTGCTGAGCAGCTATTTGCCGACCTACGCGGTCAAGCAACTGAAGCTGCCGTTTGGCGAATCGCTGTCTGGGGTGATCGTCGGCAATCTGCTGCTGATCGTGCTGGCGCCGCTCGCCGGCGCATGGTCGGACCGCATCGGGCGCAAGGGTTTGTCGCTGTGGTCGCTGCTGCTGACGCTGGTGCTGATCTACCCGCTGTTCGCCTGGCTCGAAAGCGTGCCGAGCGTCTCGCGGCTGATCGTTGTGCAGGCAACCTTGTCGGTCGCGCTGTCCGGCTATTACGGTCCGTTCGGCGCGATGATGGCCGAACTGTTTCCCGCCAATGTGCGTTCGACCGGACTCTCGCTGGCGTACAACTTTGCCGTGGTGCTGTTCGGCGGCTTTGGGCAGTTCTTCGTAACGTGGCTGATCAAGGAAACCGGTTCGCCGCTCGCGCCGATTTATTGCGTGATGGCAGGGCTGGCAATCTCGATCGCGGCGGTCGCGCGCGTGCCGGCGCAGCGTCATGCGGATCTTGACGCACGGCGCAAGCCTGCGTGATACGTGCCGGGCAGGCGCGTCGTTGCACGAGGCGGGTGACAAACGCGAATGCCGCGGCCGTCGCGGCAAACGTTTCGTCGCCGAGACAATGCACCGCGTGTCGCGTCAAACCTTCGATCGCACAGACAAAACAACCGTCTATCGCCTGGCGCCGCTGTCGCGTGCTGCCGATCAGCTGCGCGCCGGAATCAACGGCGGGCGCCGGTCGAACCACGGGCGCGCGGCTTCCAGCTGCGCAGCCAGCCGCAACAGCGTCGCTTCGCCGCCGTGGCGCGTTGCGAACTGCACGCCGATCGGCAGGCCGCGCGCGTTCCAGTAAAGCGGCACCGACATCGCCGGCTGCCCGCTCAGATTGAACAGCTCCGTACAGCCAGCCCACGCGAAGGCCTTGTTGGCCACTTCCGAAAGCAGTTTCTTCATCAGCACTTCGACGCGCAGCATCGTCACCGCGCGCATCTGCAGACGCTCCGACGCAGTGGGCTGCATCTGCCCGATCTTGATCGGCGCCGATGCGAGCGTTGCGCACAGAATCACGTCGTAGCGGTTCAGCAGGTCGGCCAGTTTGGCGGTAACCCTGCGCTGTTCTTCGAGCGCTTCGGGCAGCAGGCGCTCGCCGAACTTGCGGCCGATGTGCGCCATCGTCCAGCTGGCGATTTCGAACTCGTTGCGCTGCGGTTTGCGACCGGTGATCCGTTCGGCGTTGAAGACGATCTCTTCCGCGCCGACCGACCAGATCGTCAGAAAAGCATGCCGCACGACGTCGAAATCGATGCCGAGCGTCACCGGCTCGACGTGATGCCCGAGCGACTGCGCGAGCTGGGCGGCATCGTCGAGTGCGGCGCGCGCGTCGGCGGACAGCGTCGGCGCGAGCATCGGTTCGGTCACGTAGGCGATATGCAGCGGCTTGCCGCGCGGCTCGGCGAGCGCGCCGAGAAAGGTGCCGGGCGCGCCGGGCGGCAGCGCGGCATTGCCGGAAGTCAGATCGAGCAGCAACGCGCTGTCGCGCACGCTGCGCGAGATCGCATGGTCGACCCCGAAATCGCCCGGTAACGGCTCACCGTTCTGCGGTTGCCGGCCGCGCGACGGTTTAAGTCCGAACAGTCCGCAGCAGGATGCCGGAATGCGGATCGAGCCGCCACCGTCCGACGCATGCGCCAGCGGTACGATGCCGGCGGCGACCGCGGCCGCCGCGCCGCCGCTCGAACCGCCCGGCGTATGGTCGAGGCTCCACGGGTTGCGGCACGGCCCGAACAGTTCGGGCTCCGTATAAGGCATCTGGCCGATTTCCGGCGTATTGGTCTTGCCGAAGATATTGAGGCCGGCTGCGCGTGTGCGGGTAATCAGCGGTGCGTCGGCGCTCGGCACGTAGTGGCGGTAATGACGGCTGCCGAGCGACATCCGCAGGCCGGCCACCGGCATGCCGAGATCCTTGATCAGATACGGCACGCCGGCGAGCGGGCCGTCGCCCAGCTGTTCGATGCTGCCTTCGCCGACGCGGTCACGCGCGGCACGGCGCCGCGCGGCGTCATAGTCCTTCAGCACGACCGCGTTGATCGCCGGGTTCGCGGCCTCGGTGCGGGCAATCGCCGCATCGAGCAATTCGCGTGCGCTGACTTCGCGCTTCTTCACCAGTTCGGCGAGGCCGATGGCGTCGTGAGCAAGATAATCCGATAGCACGGCTGCTATGCCTCCCGGGCAGGCAAACGACGCGGCGCGGCACGCGCCGCGCCCATCCGCGCAATTTACAGGCGTTCGCCGAGGAACGTCAGTGTGCGGCCGTGCGCAAGGGCAGCGGAATGCTGGTGATAGCTTGCGCGGTCGCTGCAGTTGAAGCCGTGATCGGCGTTCGGATAGAGGAACAGTTCGGCATTGTCGCGGCCGGCGAAACGCGCCTTGACCTCGCCCACGTCCGACACCGGGATGTGCGCGTCCAGCTCGCCGTAATGGAACAGCATCGGCACCTTGATCCTGTCGGCCAGTTCGAGCTGATTCTGGATTCCGCCGCCGTAGTACGCGACGGCCGCGTCGAGCGATCCTTGCGCAGCGGCCAGATAGGCGAGCCGGCCGCCGAAGCAATAGCCGATCGCCGCGATCTTGCCGGTCACTTCAGGCATCGCGCGCAACGCGGCGGCAGTCGCGCCGATATCCGCGACCGCGAGGTCAACATGGGTCTTCTGCAGAATCTCGATGCCCTTGTCGCGATCCGCGCCGACATAGCCCAGTTCAACGCGCGGCTGTGTGCGCCAGAACACGTCCGGCGCAATCGCGACATAACCGTCCTGTGCATATTGATCCGCGACCGAGCGGATATGGCTATTCACGCCGAAAATTTCCTGAATGATGATGACGGCAGGGCCCTTGCCGGCTTTCGGCAACGCCAGATAGGCGCCGAAGCTGTCGGTGCCGCCGGCGGGAATGTCGATCCAACGGGATGTCACGCTCACGTTCATCTCCTTGCGAAGAGTGGGACTGAAGGGGGCGCACAGTTTGCCATCAAACCCCATGCGATGCAGCGCCGTCCGGCGCGTGCCAACAGTTATATGTCACGCACCGCGGCGGTCGAAAGCGGGCTGAAACAGTCGGAGTTTGCGCAATGCGGATGGACAGCCAGACGTGTTTGCTGGCGCCATTCGCCCGGCTCGTCATATTAACGGCGGCTTGAAGTGACGGCTTTAGAAAAATGTCATATATGAGTGGCGCGACTAAGCAGAAACCCCGGTGCAGAAGGGCATTTTCCGCCACTGTGCAAGCACTGCCGTGACAGTGTGGGATAAACGCTATTGGTAGTGATCCCACTTACTCAAAAAAACCCCACAAATTAATTTGATGGCCTACACTTGCGCGCTGTACGAACGGGCCGCCCGCCACAAACGGACTGGTTCCGGTACTTGCCAAGTGCATAACGATGCATCCGGCGGAGTCGTCCACGGGATTTGAGCGACACGTGTAGGACGCGGGGCACAAGGGCGATTACGTTGATTTTGGGACCGAAACTGGAGACTTACATGAACATCAAGATTCAAAAGCTGTTGCCGATCAGCGCTGCGGCCATGCTGTTTGCGACTTTGGCAACGGGCGCGGTGGCGGACGAGGTCGTCAAGATCGGCCACGTTGCACCGCTGACGGGCGGCATTGCACACCTGGGCAAAGACAACGAAAACGGCGCGCGCCTCGCAGTCGAGGAAATCAACGCGAAGGGCCTGTCGATCAACGGCCAGAAGGTCACGCTGCAACTCGACGCGCAAGACGACGCGGCTGACCCGCGTACGGCTACGCAGGTTGCACAGAAGCTCGTCGACGACAAGGTCGTCGCTGTGGTGGGCCACCTGAACTCCGGTACCTCGATCCCGGCATCGAAGATCTACAGCGATGCGGGCATCGTGCAGATCTCGCCGTCGTCGACCAACCCGGCCTACACGCAGCAGGGCTTCAAGACGACCTACCGCGTCGTCGCGACCGATGCGCAGCAAGGTCCGGCGCTGGCCAACTACGCAGCCAAGGGCATGAAGGTGAAGAGCGTCGCGATCGTCGACGATTCCACCGCTTACGGCCAGGGCCTCGCCAACGAATTCGAAAAGACCGCCAAGTCGCTCGGCCTGAAGGTGCTGTCGCACGACGCGACCAACGACAAGGCCGTCGACTTCCGCGCGATTCTGACCAAGATCAAGGGTGAGAATCCGGACGCGATCATGTACGGCGGCATGGACGCCACCGGCGGCCCGTTCGCCAAGCAGGCCAAGCAGCTCGGCCTGCGCGCGAAGGTGCTGGCAGGCGACGGCGTGTGTACCGACAAGCTGGCCGATCTGGCCGGCGACGCGACCGACAACATCGTGTGCTCGGAAGCCGGCATGGCGCTCGAGAAGATGGAAGGCGGCAAGGCCTTCGAAGCGAAGTACGAGAAGCGCTTTGGCCAGCCGATCCAGATCTACGCACCGTTCACGTATGACGCCGTGTACATCATCGTCGACGCGATGAAGCGCGCGAACTCGACGGATCCGGCGAAGATCGTCGCAGCGATGCCGAACACCGACTACAAGGGCGTGATCGGCGAAACCACCTTCGATTCGAAGGGCGACCTGAAGCACGGCGTGATCTCGCTGTACAACTACAAGGCCGGTAAGAAGACGCTGCTCGACGTCGTCAAGATGTAAGAGCAGAACATCGGCGGAGGGCGGGTTTAGCCCGCCGTCGGCCAGCGCGACTAGCGCATCTGAAGCACGCGGGTTTTTGGCCCGCGTGCTTTTTTATTGGGCGAACGCCTTGCGGCAGGTGTGCAGGATTCGGATCAGATGCCGAGCCGGTGCAGCACCTTCGGTCCGGCAACCGCGATAATCGCCGCGCACAGCGCGACCACCGAAAGGCCGATCGGCAGCGTGGTGACCTGCGCGACACCGCCGATAATCACCGGCCCGAGCAGCAGGCCGAAATACGCGAGCCCCGCTACATGCGCGAGCCCTTCCGCGGCGTGGATGCCCTTCACGCGCGCGGCGGCTGCGAACAGCACCGGCATCATGTTCGCAAGGCCCAAGCCCATCAACGTGAAGCCGGTCATCGCGGTGATCGTGTGCGGCAGCAGCAGTGCGCCGACCATGCCCACGCAGGCGAGCGAGGCGCTCGCCATCACCAGTTGCGGCGCGCCGAAACGGGCGCGCACCGCATCGCCGGCGAAGCGCGCCGCGGCCATACCGCCGGAAAACGCCGCGTACGCGGCGCTCGACACCGCCGGCGAGGCCACCACCACGTCGCGCATGTAGACCGTCGCCCAGTCGTACATCGCGCCTTCCGCGATCAGCGCGATCAGCGCCACGATGCCGAGCGCCCATAGCGCCGGCGAACGCCAGCGGCTTGCGCGCGGCGTGTGCGGATCCGCGTGTTCGGTGTGCGGTACGTGCGGCAGCACCGCCGGACACGCGACGATCAGCACCGCGGCCGCGACCAGCGCGGCCAGCAGCAGATGCATTGTCGGCGTCATGCCGTGAGCGAGCAGCACCCCGCCGATCGCCGCGCCGCCCATCCCGCCGACGCTGAACATGCCGTGCAGCGCCGACATGATCGGCCGCCCGAGCGCCTGCTCGACTGCGCTTGCCTCGGCGTTCATCGCGACGTCGAGCGTTGCCATGCCGGCGCCGAACATCGCCAGCACCACGAGCAGCATCCAGTACGCGGGCACCGCCAGAATCAGCGCTGCGCAGACCGCCATCGTCAGCCCGCCGGCGAGGCACGCGCGGCGCGTGCCGACGCGTGCGATCCACGCGCCGTTGGCGGTCATCGCGAGAATCGAGCCGCCCGCGACCGCGAACAGCGCCAGCGACAATAGCGCCGGATTCAATTCGAAACGATCGCGTACGGTCGGCACGTGAATCCCCCATGTGCCATACATCATGCCGGCTATAAAGAACAGCGCCATCGTCGCGTAGCGGGCGCGGTTACGTGCTGCAACCGGCAGGTCGCGGTGGGCGGCGGGGAGCATGGCGACGTCGGGCGGTCGGTCGGACACGGGCAGTCTCGTTGGAAAAGGAGGGGGAAAGCGGGTTGAAAGCGAACTTCAGATTCTAGCGAAGCGGGCTGCGCCGCGCTCAGGCATCGCTCGACTAATATCTACGGCAGCCGCTTGCGCCGCATCACGTTGTGCATGCGGCGGCCGGCGGTGCATGTACCGCCGAATCCTGCGCAATTGCCTGCCTTTTCGACCGACCGCCCGAGGACGCGCACTTGAAACTTCCTGCCCACGCTTTGCTGCATCTGCTGCACCGGGTCGCCGCCGGCACGCTCGCCACGCACTCGCGCGCGCCGCAAGGCTTTCCGTATCCGTCAATACTGCCGTTCGCGCCGGACGCTCAGCATCGGCCGACCATCCTCGTGAGCCGCCTCGCCGAGCACACGCGCAATCTGCAGGACGATGCGCGCGCCGGCTTTCTGCTGGTCGATGCTTCGGCCGGCGACGTGCTGAATGCTGAACGCATCACCTTGCTGGGCCGCTTCGCGCCGGTCGAAGCGGCGCCGCCGCTGGTGAGCCGCTATCTACGCTACCAGCCGGACGCGCAACGTTATCTGGCGCTTGGTGACTTCTCGTTCTGGACGCTGATGCCGGAGCGCATGCGCTATATAGGCGGGTTCGGTGCGATGGGCTGGCTGGACGCCGCCGACCTCGATCCGCTCGAGCCGCTCGCATCCGAAGATGAGGCCGCGCTGATCGACCGTTTCGAGCGCGATGCGAGGCGCGGCGCGCATGTCGAACTGCTGGGCGTCGATCGGTACGGCGCCGACTTGCGGATCGCCGGCGCTCGCGCGCGGCATCCGTTCAGTACGCCGCTCACCGATCCTCAAGCGCTGTCGGCCGCGCTGGAAGCTTGTCTTTCCGGTACCGGTACGGGTGAAGCACCGGATGCTTAACCTCGTCTGATTGTGCTCAAAAGTTTTCATCAAATGAAAAGTTTCCAGGCGGATTTGAGCATTCCGTTTCATATTTCGAGAGTCGATTCAGAATCCATTCATTGATTGCGCCACTTTTCGGCAAAATGCGAATTCGATCCCAGCAACCGGCGCAGACCTTTCGACACTTCGGTGAAAGTTTAAGAATTGGCAATTAATTAATTTGGGCTCGCACCTATTCCCACCTTTATATTTTGTGTTAATCTCGCCTGCAAATTCCGAGGCATGATCACCTGCAAAGGACTAAATCGGCATCAGACCGGCGTCCATTTATCGAACGACAAAGGGAACCTATGTCTTCCTACAAGGAACTTCTCGCTCAGCGAGAGAAGCTGGAAAAGCAGATCGAAGAAGCAAAGGAGCGTGAATACGCGGAAGTACTGAACGAAATCAAGCAGAAAATGGCCGACTATGGCATTACGCTTGCCGAGTTGGGCGGCGGCCGTGCGAAGCATCCGAAAGTCGGCCGCGCGCGCACCGGCGTTGCGCCGAAATATCGCGATCCGGACAGCGGTAACACGTGGTCGGGCCGTGGCAAACCGCCGCGCTGGATTGCCGGGCAGGATCGTGAGAAGTTTCTCATTTTGAATCAAAAGTAAGCTTATCGTCCGGCATACTTTGTATACCGGCCTTACAAAACCGCGTCGCAGCAAGGACGCGGTTTTTGTTTGTATGCGTTACCGGTAGTCAATATGGCGGATTGATACTCCCCGTGTGCCGCTCACACAGTTGGAGCGCACCCCCACCCGGCTTGTGCCTGTACCCGGCGGCATTGCCATAAACGCATGATTCGCAAGCAGTTTTCGACAGCCTAATACCGCCGTAAAAGCGCGCGACGGGTAGAATGAAAGGCTTCAACAGGTGCCATTCATATGCCTTCCAGTACGGCGGCCGCACAATCGGCCGAAAAACATCAGGTTGCCCGCAAAAGCACATTCGTCAGTATCGCGTTGAATACGCTGCTGATGACCGCACAAATCGTCATCGGCGTGCTTGCGCATTCGCAGGCTCTGGTGGCCGACGGACTTCATTCGCTTGCCGATCTGATATCCGATTTCGTCGTACTGGTGGCCAACCGTCATAGCGGCGCACTGCCGGATGCCGACCACAATTACGGCCACAGCCGTTATGAAACCGTGGCCTCACTGTTCCTCGGCGGATTGCTGATAGCGGTGGGCGTCGGCATGCTGTGGCGCGCCGGCATGCGTCTGACCGATCTGCACACTATCCCGCCGGTGCACGTCAGTGCGTTGGTGGTCGCCCTCGTCGTGCTGGTGTCGAAAGAAGGGCTGTTTCGCTACATGCTGCGCGAAGCGCAACGCGTGCGCTCGGCCATGTTGATCGCCAATGCGTGGCATGCGCGCTCGGATGCGGCTTCGTCGCTGGTGGTGGCGCTGGGCATCGTTGGCAGTCTGTTCGGCGTGCGGTTGCTCGATCCGATCGCGGCGGCGATCGTCGGTTTCATGGTCGCGCGCATGGGCTGGGTGTTCGGCTGGGATGCGTTGCAGGACCTGTCGGATCGCGCGCTCGACGAGCCGGCTACCGCCGACTTGCGCGAGTTGCTGCTGTCGACCCCTGGCGTGCGCGATGTGCATCAGCTGCGCACCCGCAAAATGGGCGATCTCGCGCTGGTCGATGCGCATATCCTCGTCGATCCGCTGATCTCGGTTTCGGAAGGCCACTATATCGCCGAGTCGGCGCGCGCCCGCGTGCTGACCGACCACCGCGTGCTCGATGCGCTGATCCACGTCGACCCGGAAAATGAGGACGAAGCCGGACCGCCGGTCGGTCTGCCGCCGCGCGAGCGGGTCGTGGCCGACATCGACGCTGCGCTCGCGCAGCACGGCTTGCAGGCGGCCGAAGTGCATCTGCACTACCTGAGTTCGGGGCTCGACGTTGAGGTGACGCTGCCGCCCGGGGCCGCCGGTGAGCGCGAAGACGATGCGGAGCGCTTCACGCGCTTCGATGTCGATGGGCTGAAGCGCAAGCTGGGCGCGCGGACCTTGAGCGTGCAACGCACCGTCGAACTGGCGGCGCGCGATGCCGGCACCGATGCGAACGCCGGCGCCGGACTGCACGCCGGTGCCGCGCTTGCCGCGACGCGACGTGCGAGCGGAGACTGAGCGAGTGCGGACTGCGCTAAACGCCTGAACGGCAGGTGCAGGCCGCGAGCCGTCGAGCGGCCGGCGGCGGCATCACAACGGCAACTGCGTATCGAATTTAATCTCGCGTAGCACGACGCTGGTGCGCACCTGCGCGACCGCTGGGATCTTGAAAATGCGGTCGTGCAGGAATGCGTCATACGCCTTGATGTCCGGCGCGACGATTTTCAAGATGTAGTCGGACTCGCCGGTGGTGCTGTAGCACTCGGTCACCTCGGGGCAGGTGGCGATTTCCCGTTCGAATTGTTCGACGCCGCCTTCGGTGTGTCGCATCAGATGGATATGCGCGAGCGCGCAGACGTGCAGCCCGAGCTTTTCGCGGTCGAGCAGCGCGGTGTAGCGCTGGATGATGCCCGACTGCTCCATATCCTTGATGCGGCGCCAGCACGGCGTGCTGGACAGACCGACCTGGTCGGAGATTTCCTGCACGGAGCGGCGCGCGTCCAGTTGCAAAAGGCGCAGGATCTTTTGAGAGAACGTATCAAGTGTCAACTGCGGCCTCCGTTGGCGTCGCCTTACCCATAATGGTAGAGGTCGCGAAAACGAAACGCAATCGAAACGGCCTTTTGCGAGACAGATTGCCTAATTTGCGGGTTGGTCCGCGGCGTTTTGTCCTGAGCCGTCCCCATCAGCGGCGGTTTGCGCGGCGTTCGGTCCGCTCGCGCGCAGCTCGGCCAGCATGTTGCAGAACAGCGCGCCCTGCTCGATCGCGTCGTCGAGTGCGACGTGCGTGTGCGGCAAGTCGTCGAACCAGTGTTTCGGCAGGCGCGGCTTGATGCATTTGCGGTACGGCAGGCCGGTCATCGCGAAGGCCAGCGTCTTGATGTCGAGCGCCGACCACGAGAACGGACAACGCCCCGCGAAGCGCATCATGTACCAGAACATAAAGGTGAAATCGAAGCCCGCCGGCATCGCGACGAACACCGGTTTGCCGGGCAGCGCCTCGACCCATTCGACATAGGCAACCAGCGCTTCGGCCGGTTGGCGCAGATCCTTGCGGCAGGCCGCCCATGCTTCGGGCTGGGTCTTCCACCACGCTTCCTGCACCGGGTGCGGCGCGGCGCCGTCGAGCAATTCGAGGTTCGCGGAGAACGTGCTGATCAGCCGTTTGTCCTCGGTGAAGGCTGCCGACGCAAAGCTCAGCATCGAATGTGGCCCGGGAATCGGACCGTCCGCTTCGACGTCGGTGCTGACGTAGATTTCACCGCTCATGCGCCGACTCCGTCTGCTACATAGGGATTGGTGCGACGCTCGTCGCCGAAGGTCGACGTCGGCCCGTGGCCGGGCACGAACGTGACGTCGTCGCCGAGCGGCCACAGCTTGCTGCGGATCGAGCCGATCAGATCGTCATGATTGCCGCGCGGGAAATCGGTGCGGCCTATCGAGCCTGCGAACAGCACGTCGCCGACCAGCGCGAGCCGGTGTGCGCGGCTGAAAAACACCACATGGCCTGGCGTATGTCCGGGGCAATGGAATACGTCGAGCGTCTCGTCGCCGAAGCGCACGGTGTCGCCGTCGTGCAGCCAGCGGTCAGGCTCGAACGAGTCGGCCGGCGGAAAGCCGAAGCGCACGCTTTGTGTGGGCAGCTGGTCGAGCCAGAAGCGCTCGTCCGGGTGCGGACCTTCGATCGGCACGCCGTAGTGAGTAGCCAGCGACTTCGCACCGGCGCAATGATCGACATGCCCATGCGTGAGCAGAACCTTCTCGACGCTGACACCCATGCGCGCGACCTCGCGCTGGATGATCTCGAGATCGCCGCCAGGGTCGACGACCGCGGCACGCTGCGTCGCTTCGCAGACGAGCAGCGAGCTGTTCTGCCGGAATGGCGTGACAGGGATCAGGGTGACTTTCATGAAGGTCTGCGCGGCAGGAAAAGATCGATTGTACCGGCGCGGGCCAAGCGCCGCCGTCAGGCCGCATACGCTTCGACGCCGCCCGCCGTGCCGGTCATTTTTGCGGCAAATGTAAAGATTAAGTAAAGATTGTGGGGTGCCGGCTACCCACCCAACGAATTTGGGTATAATGGCCGAATTGTGTGCGGAAAGCCGCACCTCCACCGGTAGACACATCTCAGGTTTTCGAACGGTTCATATCATCGTTTGAAACTGGAATGCAGGTTGCCTTCAAGTAAGTGCCGTGCTGTCCGACGGCAAATCCAGCACCGAAAGTTCGGTGCGCACGTCTTGTCCAGCCAGGCGCCACGCGTCTGTCACGGCCTCGCTGCCGTAACGCTGGATGGGGCCTACGCCGCCATCCCATTAGCGCTGCTACACGGGCGCGAAAATGTGGGGTCACGTTGGTTCGTGACAAACCATGTTTGATGGCGGCGAGTGGGGTCTGGCCAAAAACTGCGGGGACAGTTTGCGTCAGACGTGAAAACTAACCGTGCGGTAGCGGCGTTCATTGCCGTGTACGGGCTCGACCGTTCTGCGCTCTATGCGCAGCGTACGGCTGCGCGTTGCCGCCCGGGTCGCATGTGACACGCAGTCATCGCGTGATGCGGCTCGCATTTGTAACATCGTTCGTCTTATGGAAACTCGGCAAACCCGACGTATCGGGATTCTTTTTGCCTTTTTGGTGCTAACCGGCTGCGCGATGCCGCCGAACGCTTCGGACCAGGCCAACATACCGGCTCTGAGTACGAAGACGGCGCAAAGCACGACCGCACCGCAAGCCTACGGCTCGGCCAGCAGCACGCCGACGCCGGAAGACCAGCCGAAGGGCAAACTCGCCGACGCGCAAGCGTTGACCGACGACGGTCCCGACGTGCAGAACTTTCGGCAGACCGGCCGCGCGTCGTGGTACGGCAAGCTGTTTCATGGCCGCCGCACCGCGAACGGCGAGCGCTTCAATATGAATGCGCTGACCGCCGCGCACCGTACGCTGCCGCTCGGCTCGTACGTACGGGTGACGAACCCGCAAACCAACGACTCGGTGGTCGTGAAGATCAACGACCGCGGCCCGTACGCGCGCGGACGGGTGATCGACCTTTCGTATGCCGCCGCGCGGATTCTGCATCTGCAACACGTGGGTACCGCCAAGGTGCAGATCGCCGGCCTGACGCAGCGCGAAGCCAAGGCCGAACAGGCTGAGATGCTTGCGGCGAACAGCGGCCCGAACGTCGAAAAGTAACGGGCTCCTTAGCCTGATCGAGGTATCGGTAACCCGGTAAAGCAGTGAAGCGCCTTCCGTGCGGAAGGCTTGTCGATGAAGGGCCGTTCGCGGCCCTTCAGTCTCTTTGCGCGGCGGCTTTCAGCGGCTCGACCGCGCGCGGCGCCCTCGCCTTACTCTTCATCACTCTTTCTTCAGCTGCAGCGCACGCGCGTACAACGCGTTGCGCGACGCGCCAGTCAACGTAGCGGCGAGCTTCGCCGCACTGCTCACCGATAGTTCTTCCAGCAGCGTCAGCAGCAACGCATCGTGATCCTGCTCGTCGGCCGGCTGCACACTCGCGCCTTCGACGACCAGCACAAATTCGCCGCGTTGCCGGTTCGGATCGGCAGCGAGCCATGCTGGCCCTTCGGCCAGGGTGCAGCAGTGCAGCGCTTCATGTAACTTGGTCAACTCGCGTGCGATCAGCAGACGCCGCGCACCGCCGAACGCGTCGGCCAGAGCCTCGACGGTTTCGGCGATGCGGTGCGGCGCTTCGTAGAACACCAGCGCATGCGGATGACCGGCTAGCTGCTGCAGCGTAGTCGCGCGTTGCCTCGCCTTCGGCGGTAGAAAGCCGAAAAACGAGAACGTCGCGACCCAGTCGCCCGCCGCGCTGACCGCGGTGGCGAGCGCGCTGGCGCCGGGCAGCGGAATCACCGGCAGGCCCGCGTCGCGCACGGCTTCGACCAGCTTCGCGCCCGGGTCCGAAATGCCTGGCGTGCCGGCATCGGACACATACGCGATGCGCTCGCCCGCCTGCAGATGCTCGACGATGCGCTGCGCCGCCGCGCGCTCATTGTGCTGATGTACGGCGAGCAGCGGCTTCGAGATGCCGTAGCGCGCGAGCAGCTGGCCGCTATTGCGCGTGTCTTCGGCGGCGATGCGGTCGACGAGGCCGAGCACGTGCAGCGCGCGCAGCGTGATGTCGGCGAGATTGCCGATCGGCGTC
>DATLOW010000173.1:0-34070 GCA_035536055.1 Paraburkholderia sp.
CACCGTGCAGGCGGGCGACGTCGTCGTGCTGCCGGCGGGCACCGGTCATTGCAAGCTGGAGGCGAGCGCGGATTTTCTGGTGGTCGGCGCGTATCCGCCGGATCAGGATGTCGGCATCAGCCGGGTTGGGTTGTCCGCGCAGCAGTTACGGGCGATGCAGCAGGTTACGTTTCCGGCATCGGATCCGCTGACGGGACGCGATGGGCCGCTTGCGCGTTTGTGGCGTACGGCGTGAGGCGTACGGGCATGGGCGTGGCGCGCGGGTGGCAGTTGCCCACGCGGGCGGCGGTCACACTTGGCAGCGCGGGAGTTCGACCATTGGTTACACCGCACCGCGATGAAACTCGGGCAACACATACGCGCCGAGTTCCTCGATCACGTCGCGCGGCGCGCGCTCCGATGAAGGCAGATTGAACGACACGTGATGCGTGCCTTGTTCGCGCATCGCGTGCAGCAGCGCGACGAGTGCGTGGCGGCCGGTGCGGTAGCCGAGCGTGACCGGCGTCGCAGGTTCGTCCGGATCGGCGCTCAGGTCGAGCCGCAACGCGGCACCGAATGCGCGAAACGCGCCCGGCGCGGCGCGCTCGACCGCCGCACGCCACATGCTGTAGCGTGCCTGCTGCGCATCCGGCTCGCGGTGGTAAGTCATCCAGCCGAGCGCATGGCGCGCAATCCAGTCGACGCTTTGTCCGCCCGAGCCGACCGCGAGCATCGGCACCGGCAACCGTGGTTGCGGCAGCAACGAAAATTCCGGCGCGCCTTCGGGCGCCCGATCCGGAATCACGCGCGGCCGCGCAGCGAGCGCCGCGGCGAGCGTCTCCCAGTGACTGCGATACAACTCGCGGCGCGCGTCGCCGTCGGCGCCGAACGCGGCGTATTCGGGCGGCCGGTCGCCGGAGCCGAGACCGAGAATGAAGCGCCCGCGCGACAGCGTTTGCACCGAGATCGCACCCTTGGCGATATGCAGCGGATGGCGCAGCGTCAGCACGATCGCGCCGCTTATCAGCGCGATCTGCTGCGTGTGGACGGCGAGTGCGCCGAGCAGCACCCATGGGTCGAGATGGCCGACCGGGTCGGGGTAATCGGCGCTGTTGAGCGGCACATCGCGAATCCATAGCGCGCGAAAGCCGAGCGCATCGGCTTGTTGCGCGAGTGAGATCTGCTCGTGGAAATCGGCGACGATCTGTCCGGCGGGCAACAGCGGCAGCGTCAGGCCGATCGTCAGCTGACCGGCGCGGAACACGCGCGCCGCGACCGGTTCGTGCGGCGCGAAAGGGGCTTCGTGAGCGGGCATCGCGAAGTTCGGGCGAGGTGGCGACAGTGGGGCGAACGCGCATCGGTCGACGTGGCGCTCGGCGTCAACCGATGGTAGCACCGTGCCGCCCGCCGCGAACGCAGCGGGCCGTGGCGCTGCTGCGGCCGGGCTTGCGCTGGTCGCAAGCCGTCGGCGCCGTGCGCGTCGATTCAACAGCCGCGCTTACGCCAGCGCGGCCGTCCGTTGCGCGGCGGCGCGGCACACGGCACGAATATCGCGCGGTTCCAGCACCGTCTGTTCGATCCCTTCGCGGGCCAGCGCAAGCATGGCGACGCCGATGTCTTCGGTCGACAGCACGTGGTTCGGCAGCAGCAGACGCAACGGCGTCAGCAGCGGCGCAGCGAGCGCGGCCACGATGCGGTAAGCCGGCGTCTTCGAACGCGCGCCGTGCAGCGGCTGGATCATGCCGGGCCGGAACAGGTACACGGCCTTGAACGGCAGCCGCCGCAGCGCGTTCTCGGTGCGGCCTTTGACACGCGCCCACATCGTGCGGCCCTGTTCGGTGCTGTCGGTGCCGGCGCCGCTCACGTAGATAAACGTCATGCGCGGATTGAGGCGCGCAAGCGTTTGGGCGGCGGCGAGCGTCGCATCGTAGGTGATCTGCGTATAGTCCGCTTCGCTCATCCCGAACGACGACACGCCGAGGCAAAAGAAGCATGCATCGAAGCCCATCAGCGAGCCTTCGATCGACCGGTAGTCGGTAAAGTCGCGATGCATCACTTCGTACAGACGCGGATCGAGTTGACCACTCGGCGAGCGGCCGACCGTCTGCAGGTATTCGACGTCCGGTGCGCGCAGACATTCGCGCAGGACGCCCTGGCCGACCATGCCGGTCGCGCCGAACATCAGGATACGCATGGTGATTCTCCTCGCTGTGTCAGCGGTTCAAGGGTGGGCGGGCAGGGCGGGCTGCGCCGCGTCCGCCGCATAACCGGTCGACAGGCTGACTTCGCGCCAGCGCTGCGCCTGCTCGTCGCGCACGTTTTCCGCGGCGCCGCAGTAATGCACTGCATCGGCGCCGAGCAGCAGATGCGGGGGCAGCGCATCGTGATACGCGAGCCGCACGATCAGTTGCGCGACCTTGGCCGGGTCGCTGGTTTCGTTGCCGATATGCTGGCGCAGCAGTTCCATCAGCTTGCCGACCGACGGTTCGTAGTCTGCGAGCAAGCGCGGTACCGCGCGGCCTGCCTGGTGTCCCCAGGCGGTCTTCATGCCGCCCGGCTCGAGCGCGGTGACGTGCACGCCGAACGGCGCGAGTTCCTGGCTCAGCACTTCGGTGAAGCCGCCGACTGCCCACTTCGCGGCCTGGTAGGCGGCAAGCCCCGCGTTGCCGACCCGGCCGCCGACCGACGAAATCTGGAAGATGTGCCCAGCGCGCTGTTGGCGCAGCACCGGCAACGCTGCGCGCGTCACGTTGACGACGCCGAAGAAGTTGGTCTCGATCTGCGCGCGGAAATCTTCGCTGGAGGCTTGCTCGAACGGCGCGACGCGACCATAGCCCGCATTGTTGACAACTACGTCAAGCTTGCCGAACACGTCGAGCGCGGCTTGCACCGCGCGTTGCGCGGCTCCGGCATCGGTCACGTCGAGCGGGACGACGTGCAGTCTCGCGCCGTACTGTGCGGTCAGATCGGCAAGCCCGCGCGGATCGCGCGCGCCAGCCACCACGCTTTCACCCGCGGCCAGCGCCGCTGCGACGATCGCATGCCCGAGGCCGCGGGCGCTGCCCGTTACCAGCCAGACTTTAGCCATTTGCAAAACTCCTGTTCGAGCACATTATGAATGTGTGCTCACTCATTTAAACGGCAAAAAAAGCGACCCCATGCGGATCAGGCTTTCGAGATCGCATTCCAGAACGCGTCGAATCCCGCGTTGCGGTAGCGGTCCGCGTGCGCGGGGTCGCGCGTCATGAAGTCCATGGTGGTTTCCGCGAGCGCGCCCATGATGGCCGACACGAAGGCCGGCGGATGATCGCGCAGCACGCCTTTCGCAATGCTTTCCTGCACCAGCAGATTGACGTCCGCGAAGGCCTGCATGCCGGCGTTCTTCGCATGCTCGGACACGCGGTCGGAGACCGACAGTTGCGCCATCGCGCGCCGCCTCGCGGGCTGCGCAACGCCCCAGTCCACGTACTTCAGCCACACGTGCCGCGCGCGCGCCTGCAGCGTGCCGGCCTTCGGATACTGAGCCATCATCACCTCGCGCAATTCGCCCTTGATTTCGAGGTACAGCTGGTTGAGCAGTTCGTCCTTGGTATCGAAGTACGTGAACAGCGTACCTTCCGCGACACCCGCGAGCCTGGCGATGCGCGCGGTAGGCGCGGCGACGCCTTGCTCGGCGATCACTTCGAGCGCGGCGGCGAGAATCGCGTTGCGTTTGTCTTCGCTGCGTGGACGGGCCATAAAGGTGACGGGATATAACTGAGTGCGGACTCAATAATAACCTGGCGATTCGCCGATGCGCAAGCCTGCAAAAAACGCGCAGCCTTCTACGCGTTTGTCACTCGCCGTGCCGGCTCGCCGCAGCCACGAAATCGACGAAGCGCCGCACCCGCGACGGCATCTGCGTGCGCTGCGGGTAATACATGAAGACGGAAAGCCGCGCGCTGGAAAGTTGCGGCAACAACGCAATCAATCTGCCTTCGTCGAGTTCCTGCTGGATCATATAGGCCTGCAACTGGCCGATGCCGATGCCGCAGCGCACCGCTTCGATCTCGGCGCCGACGTCGTTGAAGGTGGCGACCGCCGGCACGTGCTGATAGACGATCGCGCCTTCGTTGGCGAGTTCCCACGGCACCGTCTTGCCGGTGTTCGGATGGCGAAAGCCGGTGCAACGGTGCGTCAGCAACTGCTCAAGGGTGGCCGGCGTGCCGTGCTCGGCGAGATAGGCGGGCGCCGCGCAGATCACCAGCCGCACGTCGGCGAGGCGCCGCGCGACCACATTGCGTTCGGCCGACGTGCCGACCCGGAAGCCCACGTCGATGCGCGCCTCGACGAGATCGGTCAGGCGGTCTTCCAGCAGCACGTCGAAGCGCGCCGACGGATGTTGCTGCTGGAATGCGCCGATCAACGGCACGAGAAACTTTGCGCCGAGCGACGGCGGCGCGACCACGCGCACCACACCGGCGGCCTGTTCGCGGCTCGCGTGCACTTCTTCGAGCGCGTCGTCGAGCATGCGCATGCCGGGATCGGCCAGCTCGAACAGGCGCTGGCCTTCATCGGTCATGCTGAGCTTGCGGGTCGTACGATGCAGCAGGCGCACGTTCAGCTGAGCTTCGAGCTGGCGCACCGACTTGCTCATCGCCTGCGGGGTGAGGCCTGCCTCGACCGCGGCGCGGCTGAAGCTGCCCGCGCGCGCCACGGCGAGGAAGAGGGTCAACGCACGGGTTCTGTCCACGGCTGGTGGTGGTCGGGCCGCAATGAAATGGCTGCCAGTCTACCCGAATCGCGTAGCGGGCCGGACATGCCGGCGGGCATGCACGGCCGCGCAACGGGGCGCGATAGCACACCGTATAAAGCGTATCGAGCGCTCCGCCGCAAACGTGCCCGTGCGGCGCAGCTTTGCGCAATGCGTCGCGCCGCTAGCACACAACGTGCACCTGATTCGAATGGTTCGGCAGTTTGTCGCGATGCTCGCGTGTGCACCACATGAAGGCGGCGGCGCGACGATCATGCGGTGATTCACTACAGCAATGACGGAGATGGCATGGATACCTGATGAATTGACTCATCCTCATTGCGCGGCCATGCGGCTAGCCCTGCGGGGCGTCTGCATGTCCGCACGTTTCAAGCAGGCATCACGCAGGGTTCGGGACCAGCGCGCACGACGTGCTGCGCGGTAATCGTGCTGCTGCTGACGATGGAGCCGGTATGGCAAGGCGTGGCGGTCGGCCTGTTGGTATTGGCCGCGCTCGGCTTGACGTTCGAGCATTTCGACCGGCAGCAGGCCATCATCTAGCTGGCCGCGCTGAAGCCGATGCTGCGGGTTTGACGCGATGCGCCGCGCGGCTCGTTGCTCGATCGCGAAGGTTGCTGAATATACCAATGTATAGTGCGCGGCGAGCGTCGGACTGCGTTGCGAGTAACGCGTTATAACGCTTCGCGCAGTCGGTTTGGGCTCATGTGTGGGCTCGAGGATGGCCTCATGCGCGGGCTCGATTCACGCGCCCGTTCGCTGTCGCGCGAGTTGCGCAACCGGGCCTATTTATGGACCGGCGCCGCGCATTCCTGACATACGCTGCCGCCGATCGCGCGCTCGATACAGGCAAGGATCGTATTGCCGTCCACCGGCTTGGTCAGAAAGCATGTCGCGCCGTTCGCCTGCGCGACGCTGCGCAGCGCATGGTCCGGGAAGGCGGTGATGAACACCATCGGAATCGGCCGCTGCATCGCGTGCAAGGTAGCTTGCAATTCGACGCCGTTCATGCCCGGCATCTGCATATCGGAGATCACGCAAGCGGTGCGGTCGATGTAATCCGACGCAAGAAACGCTTCCACCGACACGAACGTGCAGCTTTGTACGCCGAAAGACCGGAGAAGGTTGGCGGTCGCGAGGCGTACCGATTCATCGTCGTCGATGATCGATACGACCTGGTAAGGAAGCAAACTCGGCATTGCGAACCTGATCACAAAATAAAGCCGTTGCACTGGCAACGGTTGATCAAAGGTTACCGAAGGCACCTCAGTTCACAACTATATATAGGTATAAGGAACTTGCGCCGAATGCGCCGCATGACGGCGTGTTACGCGTGCTCTTCGCGGATTTTCAACATCACCGCCTGATGCAGCAGATCGGCAAGGGTGCGCGCACCCATCTTCTTCATCGCCTGGCCGCGATGAACCTTGACGGTAATTTCGCTCAGACCGAGTTCCGCTGCGATCTGCTTGTTGAGCAAGCCTCTTGCGACCAGCGTCATGACCTGCTGCTCGCGCGACGACAGCGTCTGGAACCGTTGCCGCAGTTGCGACAGCGACTTCTGCGCCTCGCGGCGCGTCCGATCGCCGTTGACCGCGCGCGTGACCGCATCGAGCAGATCCTGGTCGCGAAACGGCTTCGTGAGGAAGTCGACGGCGCCGGCTTTCATCGCCTGCACCGTCATCGGGATGTCGCCGTAGCCGGTCATGAAGATGATCGGCAACTCGACGCCGGCGCGCGCCAGCTCGTTTTGCACCGCGAGCCCGCTATCGGCTTTGAGCCGCACGTCGAGCACGATGCAGGCCGGCGCGTCCGGCCACTGCGCGGTCATCAGGCTCTGTGCGGACGCGAAGGATTCGACTTGCATGCCCACCGAGCGCAGCAGATTCACGAGGGCGTTGCGGAACGAATCGTCGTCGTCGACGACGAAGACGACGGGTTCGTCGTCAGGGCCGGATTCGTACGGGACTTGGTCCATAATTGAATAGGCGAGTCGCGGCGCCGTTGCTGCGCGGACGCCCCGTGTACGGCTCGTGCCGCATGTTGTGGGAAAGAAACAGGCGAAACTGACAACTGCATTATCTTCGCATGTCTGACCGTCGCGCGCAGCAAAGGATGCCCTTGCAGCGCGCTTTTCCGGCCAATTTTGCCGTGATTGCCCGAATCAAGTTAAGGCGCTGATATGTCTGACCTGAACCGCCGCCAGACCGTGGGCGCCGATTCGACCGAACGAGGCGCGCCCGACGCGCCAGCCGATGCCGCCGCAGGCCATGGCCGCGCGGCCGCGCAGACATTCTCCAGTGGCGCCGGCGCGGGCAACTCGCGGGGCTCGCAGCGCCGCGCCCGCGCGGCCAACCTGCGCGCGGCGGATGCCGTGCCGCGTTCGAACCGGGCGCGCCTGTGGCGCATCGGTAGCGCGATCGTCATTGCGCTGGCGATCTTCGCGGTCGATGCGTTGACCACGGTCGACATCGCGATCGCGGTGCTCTATGTGGTGGTGGTGCTGGTGGCCGCGCCGGTCTGCTCGCAGCGCAGCGTGCTCGTGCTGTGCTGCTCGCTGATGCTGTTGACGGTCGCCGCCTTTGCGCTGTCGCACGGCAGCGCCTATTTGTCCGCGCCGGTCGGGCGCTGCGTGATCAGCCTTGCGGCGATCGGCATCACCGGCTTTCTGACGCTAAAGAACATGGCCGCCACCGAGGTGCTGCGCGAGCAGGTGCTGCTGCTCGATCTGACCAGCGACGCGATCGTCGTATTCGACATGCAGCGCGTGATCGGCTACTGGAACCGCGGTGCGCAGGCCCTGTACGGCTTTTCGGCCGAAGAGGCGATCGGCCGCGCGACTCACGAGCTGGTGCAAACCGAGTTTCCGGTGCCGCTTGCGCAGATCGAGGCGCAGCTGCTGCGCACCGGCCGCTGGGAGGGCGAGCTCACGCAGCGCCGGCGCGACGGCAGCCGCGTGATGGTGGCGAGCCGCTGGTCGCTGCGCCGCGATCCCCAGGGCCAGCCGGTGTCGGTGCTGATCACGAACAACGACATCACGCAGCGCAAACGGATGGAAGGCGAGATCGAGCGCCAGCAACAGGAGATCCGTGCGGCGATCGATGCGATCCCGGCGATGGTGTGGATCGCGTCGACCGACGGCGGCACGATGTTCGTCAACGAGCGCTGGACCGAGCTCGGCCTTGCGCTCGACGAGACCGGCTCGAACTGGTTCGAGTTCGTGCATCCGGACGATCTGCCGCAACTGCGGCGCGACTGGCTGCGTGCGCGCGAAAGCGGCGGGTCGTTCGAAAACGAAGCACGCATCCGGCATGGCGACGGCACGTATCGCTGGATGCTGTTGCGCGCCGCGCCATTTACCAGCGACGACGGACTGATCGTGCGCTGGTATGGTGCAAACGCGGATATCGAAGAGCGCAAGCGCGCCGCCGAAGCGTTGGCGCGCAGCGAGTCCTTTCTCGCCGAAGCCGAGACGCTCAGCGAGACCGGCAGCATCGGCTTCGCGCTGCCGGACTTCACGATGTTCTGGTCGAAGCAGACTTACCGGATCTTCGAATACCCGGAGTCGCTCGAACCGTCGCTCGAGCGGATGCTCGCCCGCGTGCATCCGGACGATCACGCGCGCATCGCGGCGCTGCTGCAAGCCGCGCCGGCCGACTTGCGCGACATCGACGTCGAATACCGGCTGCAGATGCCCGACGAGGTCGTCAAGCAGGTGCATCTGGTCGCGCATGCGATCGATACCGGCGAGGCGCGCGGCTATCGCGGCGCGCTGATGGACGTCACCGAGGCGCGCAGCGTGCAGGATGCGTTGCATCGCTCGCTCGCCGAACTCGCGCACGTGACGCGCGTCACGACACTCGGCGAACTGAGCGCATCGATCGCGCACGAGGTGAGCCAGCCGATCGCCGCGATCATGACCAATGGCGAAGCTGGCCTGCGCTGGCTGGAACGCGACCCGCCGCAGCTGGGCGAAGTGCGCGAAGCGCTGCAGAACATGCTGCGCGATGCGCAGCGTGCGGGCGGCATCGTGCAGCGGATTCGCGCGCTGGCGAAGAAGAGCGTCCCAAATCGTGTGGCGTTCGATCTCAATGCGTTGATCGAGGAGTCGGTGGTGCTGGTGCAGCGCGAGATCGGCGTGCATGCGATCACGCTGGATCTGCAGCTCGCCGCCGGCAGTCTGATGATCGTCGGCGACCGCGTGCAGCTGCAGCAGGTGGTGATCAACCTGATGATGAACGCGATCCAGGCGATGGCCGGCACGCTTGGCGTGCCGCGCCGTCTGACGGTGCGCTCCGCCTGCGAGGTGCGCGGCTTCCACGATGGCAGCGACGCCAGCGAGGTGCAGGAAGCGCGTGTGAGTGTCGCGGATACTGGGCCGGGCATCGCCGAAGCCGATCTGCCGCGGCTGTTCCAGCCGTTCTTCACGACCCGTACCGACGGCATGGGCATGGGACTGTCGATCTGCCGCTCGATCGTCGAATCGCATGGCGGCAGGATTCGTGCTTATGCGCGTGCCGGCCAGGGCGCGACGCTGAGCTTCGTGTTGCCAGGGTGCGCGCGCGATACGGCCGCCAGCAGCGCAATATCCGCTTCAGTAGGCCTGGATGGTACCAAAGTATAGGTGGACGACACCTATACATCGTTGCAGGGAACCTTTGTACGATAGAGCGCCACGCTTTTCTCCACTACCTTTGAGCCATACAGAACCGCGATGCGCAATGCGTCCGGCGACGGCATTCGAAGAAGCACGGGAGAAGGAGCGCGGGTCATGCAAACGTCATCTTTTCGCGGTAGCGGCATGCTATCCGCGGATCTTCTGAAATCCTACATACGCAACGAAGATGCGTGGCGGTTGCCTGCCCAGGCCGACAGCTCGGCCGATGGCGCGCGCGCCGGCCTGAAGCTCGCGCGCTGGAGCCAGAGCGGCGCGGATAGCGCTGAAGTGTCGGCGACCGCGGGGGCGGATTCCTATACGGTCGGCGTATGCCTGCGCTCGACCGACATCACGTTTCTGCATGACGGCCGGCTCACCTACGAAGGCCGCATCATGCCCGGCATGTTCCAGGTCACCGCGCCCGGCCATGCGGCCCGCGCCGTGTTTCATTCGTCGTGCGACGTGCTGCATCTGTTCGTGCCGCAGAGCGTGCTCGACGCATGCCATCGCGAGGCGACCGGTGCCGAGCCTACCACCAGCGTGATGATCGAAGACCCGAGCGTGAGCCGCGATCCGTGCATCGAACGGTTGAGCCAGGCGCTGCTGTTCGCCGACGAGAGTTTTACGTCGTTTGGCCAGATGTATGTCGACAGCATCAACCTCGCGCTCGTCAGCCGGCTGCTCGAACTGCGGCTGCGCGTGCCGCAGCAGCCCACCCAGGAGCGCCGCTCGGCGTTGCCGAAATGGCGGCTGAAACGCGCCGTCGAATATATCGACACGCATCTGGCCGAGGCGATCGGCCTCGAAGACGTTGCGCAGGCCGCCGGCCTTACCCGCATGCACTTCGCTGCGCAGTTCCGCGCGGCGACCGGGCTGCGTCCGCATGAGTACCTGCTGCGCCGGCGTATCGAATGCGCGCAGCAGCTGCTCGCCGACGAAGAGTATTCGCTGCTCGATGCCGCACAGCTGGCGGGCTTTCGCTCGCAGGCGCATTTCACGACGGTGTTCAAACGAGTGGTCGGCTCGACGCCTAAGCGCTGGAGGGACAACCAGCATGCCGGCGTTTGACGCGTGTCGCGGCGGCGGAACGGACGCCACCCGCAGCCGCGCGCCCCGTCGTGCCGTGCGCGTGACGCGTCGCCACTCGCGCGCGTTAACGGTGCTTCCCACGCACCGGTGTGATGACGGCGGCGCGCGATGCAGCACCGGCGTCGCTCCCTTCCTGATGACCGTGACACGCTAACGCCGCCGCACCGCGGCCGCCGTGAGGAGCATTGAAATGTCAGACGTAGCTAGTCGTTATGACGCCTGGTCCCAGACTTTGAGTCTGCTGTCGTCACTGTCGGCCAAAGCGTCGAGCCGGGTGCGCGCGCCGCGCACGCGGTGCGGCGGCAAGGCGCAGGCCGCCTCGTGCACCGGTACGGCGCGGCTCGTCGAGCGGGTCGGCGAACGCTTGCTGACGGTCAGCTGGAGCGACCCGACGTCGTGTTGCTATCCGGACCAGCCGTGGGTAGTGGCGATCGCGCGCCGCGACGGCGTGTGCGCGCTGAGCGGCGCGCCGATCTCGTACGGTGACCCGATCTTCCGGCCGCGGGCCGCGAAACTGATGCCGACCAATGCGCAGGCGATGATGCTGGCGAGCGCGGTGAATGCCGCGATGCCGCCGCCGCCGCCGGGGTGCTGGATGTGATGTAACCCGGTTCGGCCGGCCGCGAGGTTCGGAGCGCGCGGCGCGCACTGACGCAGCATGTTCGGCTGCGCGGATGCGCGCCGCGCTTTTTCGATGGGCTCAACGGTGGGCAGGTGATGCGGCGCCGCGTCGACGGCGCCGCCGCATGCGGCGCCTGGGGGCAGGTGCCGCCGTATGCGTTTCAGGTCCAGTGCTTGAAGTCTTCGAAGCGGATCGAATGCACGAAGCCCGGCGCGCGTTCATGCGTGGCACCTACGTCGCGGCGCAGTGCCGACGAGTCGCGCGAGCGCCACAGCGAGGCGGCCGGCACTTGCCGTGCGGCCGACGCCGCATTGCCGGGGTCGTCGGCGATCTGTTCGATGGCGAGCGTCTCGAGCGGGAATTGCGCTTCGTTGCCTACCTTGCCAAGCGCATCGGTGAGCCCGGCAGGCCAGCCCGTGTAGATGCCGACCGAAAGGGCGCATGCCGTGCCGGCCAGCAGCGTGCGTCGGATTGAGGCAAACGGGCGTGTGTGCATGATTCCTCCAGCTAGCCGGCCCGTGGCGATGGCCCCGGGCCAGGCCTGTGGCGTGGCGTGCTTGCCGACGCTGTATTCAGTATGGGCCGCATGCGTTTGCCCGTTTTCGCTGCAGCACGGTTGCTTTGAGTTTTGCACCGGACCTCCGGCGCGTTGCCCGGTCACGCGGAATGCGGCTTCGGCGTGAGCCGGCCGTTGCGCCGCGGTTGGCCTGCAATTGACGTGCGGTTGGCCTGCGGTTGGCGGGCCGTCAGCCCGCGTCTCGCCGCTATGCCGCAAGCGCCTGCACGCACAGCGAAGGCCGCGCGGCATGCGGCGGGAACACATGCCAGCACTGATCTTCGTGACGGAAGAAGAACATGCCGCGCAGTCCTTCCGGCGTGCGGGTTTCGACATAGACGAAGCGCGCCCGGTGGCGCGGCATGCGGCCCGAACGGACCACGCGCACATGCAGCACGGTCGCCGGCGCGAGCCACTTCTCGACGAGCAGATGCAGGGATGTGGCGCTGCTGTTCATGATGGCCTCCGGTCGGTCGTGTTGCCGCCGCGATCCTGCCGGCGCCTAACGCCGGCCAACGCGGAACTGCGTGGCAATGACTTCAGCGTAGAGGGGCTCATGTAAATGCGATAGTTAATGTTTTTGTTGTCGATGATAGGTATTCGTGAATGGATCGCCGCTGCGGCGTCGCAGCGCTTCACGGCGTTTCGGCTTCGGCCGACTCGTTGCAGGGTCGGTCGTCGTCGCCGGGCGGCACCGGCAGGTCTTCGCAGCGCACCTTTGCGTCGATCAGCGCCCGCGCGAACCTCGCGAGCGCGCTCACCGAGCCGTGCACGCTGTGGTATTCGGCGTTGCCGATGCGCGCGTCCAGCACGACCTGCATGCCGGCCTCCTTCGCCATTTTCAGAATGTCCATATGCGTCTCCGATGTGGGCTGCGCTGCCGGGAACGCGAAATTGCGCATCTGCCGATACAGCCTGTGCCCTTATCGTGCATCGGCATCGCGCGGGGCCGTTGCGCAAACGAAGGGGCGCTTTCGTAAATGCCGTGCCGTCGACGCGTGTGCCGTTGCGCTGTGCTGGTCCGACGAATGCGGATGTGTACTCGGTGGCGCTGGGCGCGGCCGCTTATGCTGAACATGCCGTGGGTGTGTCCGCCGCCGCTTGCTGCCGTGCGAATCGGGAAGCGCTGGCATGGCCAAAAAAGCGCGGTACGGTATCTCGTCTTACTGTGATGTGCATGGGATCCGCCTCTGCGGTCCCACGATCGCGAGTCGCCATGCGCGCGTTAGCAGAACGATCCGGAGACGCTGTGATGATCCTGTCCTCGAATGACGATAGCCGCCGTGCGACCCCGCTGCTGAAGGCCGCACTGGGCGCGGTGCTGGTCTGTTCGCTGATCGAAGCGCCGTTCGAGGTGGCCGCTGCGGCGAATGGCGTGCAGGCGGTCGCCGTGGTGTGCTCGAAGCTGCTGCTGGCGCTGCTGGTTTTTTTCGCCTGCGGCCGCGCGCCGCTGGCGCGGCTGATCGCGCTGTTCGTCTGCGGCGCGAGTGTGTTCGCGGTGGTGCCGGCGCTGCCCGGCGAGTTCCGTTATGACCCGATCGCCTTCGTGCTGTCCACCGCCGAATGCGTGCTGAAGTCGCTGGCCATCTTCGCGCTGTTGCGCGATACGGGCCTCGCGACGTGGGGCCGCTGGCAGCGTTCGTAAGCGCCGGTCTCGAGGTTCTCCGCACAGCGGCGATTGCGCGCCGCGTCTTTTCCCCGCCTTCCGTGAGGCCGCTTGCACCGTTACGGGGCGCGGCGGCTTGCCGTGCGCCGCGCCGCAGGCGCGCGCGTAGGGCGATACGCCATGGCCAGTGAGATTTTTATTGCGCTAGCGTAAGATCGTGCGTTGTCAGAGAGTCGATTTCCCTCGGCCTTGGTCGGGCGCGAGGAGTTTTCGTCGAGTATCCGGCCGTTCCGGACCAATAAATGCGTTTAGCGCGAATTCACAATAGGGCAAGATAAATGGACCGCTTGGAGGCAATGGAGATATTCACGCGCGTAGTCGAAGCGAACAGTTTTTCGAAAGTATCGGAATCGCTCGACTTGCCGCGTGCGAAGGTCAGCAGAACCATCCAGGCGCTCGAAGAACATGTCGGCGCGCGGCTGTTGAACCGCTCGACGCGTCAGGTGAACGTGACCGAAGACGGTGCGCTGTTTTACGAGCGCTGCGTGCGGATTCTTGCCGACGTCGCCGATGCGGAGTCGTCGCTGTCGAGCAAGCGCGAAACGCCCGCCGGCACGATTCGCTGCGATACGTCGGGCACGCTGGCGCGCGCGCTGCTGCTGCCCGCGCTCGACGATTTCTACGCGAAGTTTCCGCAGATCGACGTGCGCTTAGGCCTTGCCGACCGCAACATCGATCTGATCCAGGACGGCGTGGACTGTGTGATCCGTATGGGGCATCTGGAGGAATCGAGCCTCGTGGCGCGGCGCGTCGGCAATGCGCGCCTCGTCACCTGCGCGGCGCCGGGCTATCTGCAAAAGCACGGCACACCGCAAAACCTGGAAGAGCTCGCCGAGCATCGTGCGGTCAACTATATTTCGGCGCGCACCGGCAAGACCTTTCCGTTCGAGTACGTAGTGAACGGCGAAACCGTGAAGGTGCAGATGAAGGGCGTGCTCGGCGTCAACGACGGCAGCGTCTACATCGGCGCCGCGGTGCTCGGGCACGGCATCATCCAGCCGTCGCGCTACATGGTGGCCGATCTGATCAGGCAGGGCGTACTGACCGAAATCCTCAGCGACTACGAGAGCCCGTCTACGCCGCTGTCGATCATCTATCCGCATCGCCGCAATCTGAGCTCGCGGCTGCGCGCGTTTACCGGCTGGGTCAGCGAGCTTGCACAAAGCAATCCGGATCTGAACGGCTAAAGGCGCGGCGTCGAGCGCCGCGCCTTCTGATCACACTGCGAACTTCAGCTTCGCGACCTCGACAGCCGGAATCGGGGAGCGGCGGGGCGCGGGCCGGTTGCGCGAGCCGCCGCGGCGATGCGCCGCGTTACTGCACGACGCTGGTCGGCAACCAGCCTTGCGTGACACCGACCTGCGCGATCTGCCTGGCGATCGAATCGCCGAGCCGTTTGGCATCTTGCGACACCGTGTCGTGCTTCGTTTCGCCCGCCGCGTGCAGCCCGCCGCCGACCGCTGCCGACGTCGCGATATGGCCGGCAGCTGCGCCGACTCCCGCCGTTTCGGCGACGCCCGGCATCTTGCCGCTATCCGCGTTCGCGTCGAAGCTCTGCAGCACGGTTGCTTCGCCGCCGGCCGGCTTGTACAGGATCTGCACGTTGGTGCCGACGTCGCTCTTGCCGGCGCCGAGGCCGATCAGCGTGCGGCGGCGGCGGTTGCCGGCGTCGATCGTGTCGAAGCTGCCTTGCACGATCAGCGCGTTCTGGCCGGCAGGCGGCGGCACGTCGGCGCGTACCGCATGCAAGCCCATCGCTTGCAGCTTGTGCACGATTTCGTTGGCGACTTCCTCGCTCGCCGCCGTCGCATCCGCCGCTTGCTGCGCGGCCGACGTATCGCCGGTGAAGCGCGTCATCAGCTTGTGCGCGACGCCGCCGTTGTCGAGCTTCACGTCGTTCGCGTTGCTGGCGAACGTGTACACGTAGATGTTGTCCGGGCGCACCTGCGGCGCAACCGTCGTCGCGGCGGTGTACGGGCTCGCGTTGGCGACGTTGGTGATGCCGCTCGCGCAACCGGTCAGCAGAATGCTGCTGAACAGCAGCGCGGCCGATGCATGGCGCGCGGTTTGACGGCCGAAGGACTTGACGGTGTTGAGCGAGTTGAACATGGCTGACCCTGTGCTTGAGAAGTTTTGAACGTATCGTCCGACGTTTCGGCGATGTCACGGTTTGCGTGACTTGCCTGTTCAGTTGGGCTTTACGCTTCCACAAGGCCGGCACGCGAAGCGAGTATGGTCGACGCGCGCGGCGAGTGCCATCGGGCAATTATGTCGTGCCATGTCATCCACGCGAGCGCCTTGCTGCGCGGGGCTTTGCGCGATTCTCGCGGGGCTCGCGGCAGGCCCCGCACCACGGCTTTATGTCAGCTCTTGCGCGAAGTGTGCGCGGCGAATGGCGTCGGCATGTGCTGTACCTTGTCGCTGCCGCATTTCGGGCAGGGCGGCGGGGCGCTCTGGTGTTCGGCGAGATGTTCGGTGTGCTCGAACTTTTCGCCGCAGCTTTCGCAGCGATACTCGTAGGTGGGCATGGCAAACCTCCGCGGCGGCCGTTTGGGACAAGAGAGCGGACAAGATGGGCGGGCAGACGGCGGCGCGCGGTAGGGAGGCGATCAGATGCGCTGCGCGGCGCCGGATAGATTGATTCTAGTGCGCAAATCGCGCGTGCTGGCGGCGCATGCGCGGCGGGTGCAGCGCGCGTGTGGGCAGGTGTTCGGTCGTGCCGAACCGCAACGTGCCGTTAGCGGCGAGGTTAGCAGCGCTTTGCGCCCGTTGCGAGCTTGCCAGCCGTATGTGGCGGATCAGGCGCAGCCGCCGGTTGACGCGCTAGCCTCGCGATGTGCGGATCGGCTGGTCAGCGTGGCTTTCGTTCGCTGTCCGCAGCGCCGATCAAGCCGAATTCGACCGGCGAGCGTACGTAGAACACCTGCACGTTGGCCATCGTTACCGCGGCCAGCACGCGTTCGGCTTCGTCGTCGGTGACCGCCATCACGATCTGCAGCGGCTGGTCGGCGAGCCGCAGCCGATGCGCCGCGTGGTGCGCGCCCGCATGACCGACGCCTTCCGCGCAAGGCACCACGGTCACGCCATGAATGCCGAGTTCGCGTGCCTGGGCGAGCAGCCATTCGCAGACGCTCTGATGGCCGTGGCGCCGGTTCTGTTCGGTGTAGAACGTCAACTGCGAGCCGTGCATCGTTTATCTCTTGGCGCGCCACTGCGTGTGGCCTTCTGGCTGCGCGGGCAAATAGCCGGGCGGCTTGCCCGCGGTGCCGTCGCGTGCATAGCCGATAGCTTCGGCCAGCACCGGCGCGAGATCCGCGACGCGCTCGCGCGTAATGCGCACCTCGACCCATTCGCGCATCGCCGAGCGTCCGTAGGGCTGAAAGGCGAACGCGCGGCCCTCGGCGACGAGGTGCGCGGCGCGCTCGGCCGGCAGCTTGATGCCGATGCCGCTGCCATACACGCAGAACGCCAGATGCTCGCCGACGAAGGCAGCCGGACAACCGAACATCGTGCCTTCGCGTACTGCCGGATCGAGCGGGCGCGCGTATGCGAACACCGCATCGAACAGACCGAGATCGTGTAGCAGGCGGGGAGCGGTTTTCATCGTTTGTCTCCTTGAGCCGGCCCGCGCGAGTGCGCGGGTGAGGCGGCGTGCGTGATTCGGGCGGCGCTCGCCGCGAGCGCAGGCATAGCGTCTGCCGGCGCTGCGGCGTCGCTGCCGAGCACGGCGAATTCCACCGGGCAGCGCGTGTAGAACAGGCTGACGTCGGTCTCGCGCAAGCGCGCGAGCAGCGCGTCGATATGGCTTTCGTCGGCAGCCACGGTGACCGCGACCGGCTGGTCCGCCAGTTCGAAAAAGCGTGCCGCGTGATATTTGCCGTGCCGGTCGATGCTCTCGCTGGCACCGATGACCGTTGCGCCGCGAATGCCCGCACGGTCGATCTCGTCGAGCAACCATTTGACGACGTTCATGTGATGGATGCGGACGCAACGGCTGTCCGCGTAGACCGTCAGTTGACTGCCTTTCATGGAAGGCTCCGGTAGACCGGCGTGCAACGCTCGCAGTCTGTTTGCGCCCGGACAGGCTGCGGCGGCGCGCTGCGCGCAGTGCATGCGATGCACAGGGCAGCTTACGCCTCGCTGCGCGGCGAAACAAGGCGTGCCGGCAAGCGCGCGCGGGCGCACGCACGGGGCTTACGAACGCGACAGAAAGCGGTTTGCCGATACGCTTACGTCAGGTCGTGCAGTGCCCGGCCGTTCGGCGCGCCGACGCGCAATTCGCTGAACTCGACCGCAAGGCCGCCGCGCTCGGGCGTACAGCAGGTCGGCCCGACGAAGTAGCTGTCCGCATGCGGAAACGGTGCGAGCCGCAGCAGCGGCCAATGCTGGCCGTCGGTCGAATACTGCACACGCAGCACGCGTTGCGCGACGCTGGCGCGCATCCAGAAGCCGCTGCCTTCGATGCGCGAGCCGATCGCCCAGTCGGACTGACCGACCGTCAGCACGCTGCTCAGCATCAGTACGCCGTCGGTGAATTCGACGCCGGCCTTCACCCATTGCGATGCGTCGATGCGCACCATCAGGCCCGCCTGGTCGTATAGCGTCTCGAAGCGGCCGTCGATGCGGACCTGCGCAGTGAAGTCGCCCGCCGTGCGCACGCCATAGCAATGCCCCGAATCTCGGGTAAAGCCGTAATGCGTTTCGCGCCAGAAGTCGGTGGCGCGATCTGTGATCACGTGCAGGCGGTTGTCTTCGAGCTTCCACTGTGCGGGTTGATTCAGCCATTCGCCTTGTTCGAACACGGTTGTCTCCCTGGTTCACGTATGGTGCGCAGCGCATATAGCAGGAACTGCGACGAATGCGCGATGCGCGGCGCCATGCGCGCCGCATCTGTGGTGGCCCACGCATCAGCCCACACTGTATCAACGTACCAGCGGCATGGCCGGCGCGCGCTCGCCGGTCAGCTTCGGTCTTCCGCGAATTCGGTACGCACGCCGCGCGGCAACCACGGTTCGCGCCGGTCGCACCACAACTCGTAGGTCGGTTCGAATTCGCCGACGCGATCGAATGCGCCGAGCGGCACGTCGATTTCGGGTTCGTCGCCGTATTCCATGAAGGCCACCGAGCCGCAAACCGGGCAGAAGTGACGGCGGCCCGCTTCGGAGCTGCGCCACACCTGGGTCGTGCCGGAGAACTGCACGGCGCTGCGCGCGAATACCGCATACGAGCCGAATGCCGAGCCGTGAATGCGCCGGCAGGTCATGCAATGACAGATGCCGACGCGATTCGGCGCGCCATACGCGCGAAACCGTACGGCACCGCATGCACAGCCGCCTTCGTGAACCTCGGTCGCTTGCGTTACCTGTTCCATATGTCACCTCCGTGTCAGATATCGCTTTCGATCAGCATAGTCTGGACCGCCTCGTTTGCCGGGTTTGAGGCAGATGCTTCATATCGATTGGAATGCAAACTAAATCGGTAAACGCCTAATGATGCGGCGAGGGCGGAATTGCCGATCACACTTCTGTGTCAGGCAAGAGTTCCCGCACGGTATGAGCCAGCGCAAAAAGTTACGTAAAGCAGGATGCTCACTTATTGAAATAAGTCGAATACCGCATTAGGATGGGGTCCCCGTCGAGGTGCAATGCCTTTAATAGTACGGGAATAGTCAGATTAAAACTGCCGCCGCGTTTCTCAAAAGGAAGCGGGCCGCCGTTCGCCAAATTGAGGAGACATGTATGCTAAGTCCACATGAGTTCGCCACGCTCATGCTCGTCAAGCATGCCGAACAAACTGCCGACTTCGATCAGTCGGATCTTCGCACTTTGCTCGACCGGAAGCTGGTCGAATTCGACTCTGTCGGCGCAACCACGCCGCCACGCGTGACCGATCGCGGTCATGCGTTGCTGGCGAGACTTCACGTCATGCGCTAGCCGCAGCAGCCATTCCAGATATTTTTCCGGGGGTTTCATCAGATGAGTAACTACTCGACCGAGCAGTACGTGCAGGCCCAGCAGGCCAACGTCGATGGGCTTTACCGTTTCGCTAGCGCCTGCTTCGGCAGCTTTGAAAAACTCGTGCAGTTGAATATGCAAACCGCAAAGACCTCGCTCGCCGTGAGCCAGGCGCGCTGGCTGAATGCGTTGTCGGGCAAAGGGCCGCTCGCGTTCTTCGAGGTGCCGGCCGGCGCGCAGCCGCTGGCCGAGCGGGTTGCGGCGTACCAGCGGCAGTGCTTCGAAATCTTGATGAGCGCGCATGCCGCATTGGCCGAGCAGGCCGGCGCGCAATACGAGCGGCAGGCGCACAAGGTGCAAACCGGCATCGACGAAGCAGCGAAGAGCGGGCCCGCCGGTTCGGAAGCCGCGGTTGCCGCGCTGCATTCGATGATCAGCGCGACCAACTCGTGGTACGACAGTTTGTACAAGACTGCGCGTCAGGCCGTCGAAACGGCGGAGTCGGGCATGAACGTCGTGGCGGGAGCGGCGCAGCGCGCGCAGACAACCGCTGCGCATGCAGCCGGCGGCCGCAAGTAAGCGGTTCGATGCGGCGATACGACGCGGCTAAATGATGTGACTGTTTGATGCGGGGCGTCGCACGACGTCTCGGCAAGTGTCGGGTCATGCAACGCACACGCGATCGATCAGATGATGCTCAATGTAGCAATCCGGGCGCGATCCCCGCGTCTGGCGCTTTCAGGCCCGCTGTGCAAGCGGGCCTCTTTTTATCCGCGCTTTGGGTCCACCCCGATTGCCCGGTTCGCGTTTTTCTAGCGCTTCGGCACCAATGCGTCGACCAGCGCAGCCGCGCTTTGCTTCAGCCGCTTCGTATCGTCGGACACGCGTTCCATCACCGCGATGCCGCGCGTCATTGTGACGATGATGCCGGCCGCCTGTTGCGGCGCCACCGATAGTTGCGCGCGCGCCTCTTTGGTGTTCAGCACGTCGAGCAGTGCCGCTTCGAGTTCGTCAAGCAGGCCTTGCACGGCTTCGCGCAGGCGCGGCGCTTCCGGATCGATCTCGATGGCGGTTTTGGTGGACAGGCAGCCGCGTGCCGGAGAGCCCTGTGTGATCGAGCGGATGGCGAACGCGAAGAACGCGTTTAGCGCATCGCGCAGGTCGGGCTTGTCGAGCGCCTTGCGCGCATCGGCGATGAAGCGTCCGGTGTAGCGCTCGAATACACGGATAAAGATCTCTTCCTTGTCACCGTATGCGTTGTATAGCGAGCCGCGCTGCACACCGGTGGCTTCGGCCAGATCGAGCATCGACGTGGCGCGAAAGCCCTTGCGCCAGAACACGTCCAATGCCTGAGTAAAGGCGCTGTCTTCATCGAATTGCCGGACTCCCGCCATGACTGGGCCTCTTTGTGGAAAAGTCGGATGAGGTATTTTGACATCATTGGCGAAGATGCGCAAAGCAGATTTTGCACCAATCCGATGTTTAGCGTACCTGTCCAGTTTGCGGGAATGCGGCGGCTCGCGCACGCATCTCAGGCCAGCGCGGGGTCGATAAAGCCCTTCAGCATCGTCAGCGTGTCGGCGTCGTCGATGGGCTTGTCGGTGCGCCAGCGCAGCATGCGCGGAAAACGCACCGCGACGCCCGATTTGTGGCGCGGACTCGCCTGAATCCCTTCGAAGCCGATCTCGAACACCAGTGTCGGTGTCACGCTGCGCACCGGGCCGAATTTCTCGACGGTGGTCTTGCGCACGATCGCATCGACCGCGCGCATTTCTTCGTCGGTGAGGCCCGAATAGGCTTTGGCAAACGGCACGAGGGTACGCACGCCACTGCTTTCGTCCCATACGGCGAAGGTGAAATCGGTGTACAGGCTCGCGCGCCTTCCGTGGCCGCGCTGCGCGTAGACCAGCACCGCATCGACCGCGTACGGGTCGATTTTCCACTTCCACCAGGTGCCGGATGCCTTGGTGCGGCCGACACCGTACAGCGACTGCCGCTCTTTCAGCATCAGCCCTTCGACGCCGCGCGCCCGGCTCTCGTCGCGCAACTGTGCAAGTGCCGACCATGACGCGGCGCTCACTGGCGGCGAAATGCGCAGCAGGTCGCGCGCGAAGCCATCGCCAAGCGCGGCCGCGAGCGCATCGAGTTGCGCCCGCCGTTGTGCGAGCGGGGTGGTGCGCAGATCGGCGCCGTGCGCTTCGAGCAGGTCGTACGCGAGAAACGTCGCGGGCGAATCGGCGAGCACCTTTTTCGTCAGCGATTTGCGCGTGATACGCGGCTGCAGCCGCGCAAACGGCAGCGGCGCCTGCGCGCCCGGCTGCCACGCGAGAATTTCGCCGTCGAGCACGAAGCCGTCTGGCAGTGCGTCGCCGAGCGCCTGTACTTCCGGGAACCGTTCGGTGATCAGATCTTCGCCGCGCGACCACACCCAGACACGGCCGCCGCGTTTGACGACCTGCGCGCGAATGCCGTCCCACTTCCATTCGACCAGCCAGTGCGCAGGATCGCCGAGCGTATTCGGGTCTGCTTGCAGCGGATGCGCGAGAAAAAACGGGTAGGGCAGGCCGCGCCCAGTGTCGGATTCATGCGGTGCGTCGCTGGCGCCCTGCGGCGCAATCAGCCGCAGATAGCGCGCTGCATCTGGCGCTTGCCGTGCGTCGGTCCAGCCGACCATCCGCTGTGCGATCAGCTTGTGATCGACACCCGCGACATCGGCGAGCGCACGTACCACCAGCTGCCGTGCCACGCCGACGCGAAAGCCGCCGCCGATCAGCTTGGTCAGCAGGAAGCGGCCGCTCCAGTCGAGTTCGTCCCAGTACTCAACGAGCCGCGCGCGCAGCGTGTCGGGCGTGGCGCCGCGCAGCGTCAGCACACGCTGCTCGATCCATTGCGTCAGGCCGAGTTCGGACATGCGCGCGGCGGGCGGCAATACATGCGCGATCGTTTCGGCGAGATCGCCGACCGCCTGGTACGACTCTTCGAACAGCCATTCCGGCAGGCCCGCGCGGGTGCGTGCGATTTCGCTGAGCAGGCGGGTCGGCACCGCCTGCCGCGGTTTGCCGCCGGCGAGAAAGTACGAGGCCCATGCTGCGTCTTCCGGCGGCGCGGCGGCGAAATAGGTTGTCAGCGCATCGAGTTTGTCGCGCGTCGAGGTGGTCGCGTCGAGCGCCGTATAGAGTTCGGCAAAGCGCTTCATGGGGCGGGCGCTTCTTTATGTCGCTGCGAGCTGTCCGTGGCATCCGCTGTCGTTGCGGCTGCAACATCTGCATCCGCAGCGCCCTGTGCATCGGCAGCGCCCTGTGCATCGGCTTCGACGCTGTCGCCGCCGTATTCGGTTGCGAACGAGCCGGCATCGAGACCCTGCTCGCGCAGCCAGCGCACCATCGGCTCGAGCTGGCCGTGCGTGACGATTACACGGGTTGCGCCGGTTGCTTCGATGGCGCGCTGCAGGCTGGGCCAGTCCGCATGATCGGATAGCACGAAGCCGCGATCGACGCCGTGCCGCCGTCGCGTGCCGCGCAGCCGCATCCAGCCCGACGCGAACGCGTCGCTGTAGTCGCCGAAGCGGCGCAGCCACGCGCTGCCTTGCGCGGAGGGCGGGGCGACGATCAAGGCCTGGCGAAACGCGTCCTTGTTTCTGGCGGGCAGTTCGGACACGTTGCGCACTTCGGGTAACGCGACGCCTGCGGCAAGGTAAGCGCGATTCAGCGGTTCGATCGCGCCGTGACAGAAGATCGGGCCGATCCCCGCATCGATGCTGGCGAGAATCCGCTGCGCCTTGCCGAACGCGTAGCAGAACAGTACCGATGCGCGGCCGTGCGCGGCATTGTGGCGCCACCACGCATCGATGCCTGCGAATATCGTCTGCGGTGCATCCCAGCGATAGATGGGCAAGCCGAACGTGGATTCGGTGATGAAGGCATTGCAGCGGACTGCTTCAAACGCGGTGCAGGTAGGGTCCGCTTCGAGCTTATAGTCACCCGAGGCAACCCAGACGTCGCCGCGGTGCGCGACACGTACCTGCGCGGAACCGAGCACGTGGCCTGCCGGATGCAACGACACGTCGACGCCGCCGATAGAAATACGCTCGCCGTATGCCGCAGGTTGCAGGCTGATGTCGGGTAGCCGCGCGCGCAGCACGCCGGCGCCAGGTGCTGCCGCCAGATAGTGGCGATGACCGAAGCGCGCGTGATCGGAGTGTGCATGCGTAATGACCGCACGGTCGACAGGTTGCCACGGGTCGATATAGAAATCGCCTGGCGGGCAGTAAAGGCCTTCCGGACGCGCGACGATCAGATCCGCTTTGCTCGCCAATGGGTTCTCCATGACAGGGCGGTGCGCTCAAATCTTGCCAGTTTAACCGGGCGAGCAACGGTCGAGCGTCGACGCGCCGGGCGCTGCCCGCAGCATATGATTGCATGCCGCGAGCAGTACGCTGCCGGACGACGCGGTGGCTACCCGGCAGCTCGGCTCTATTGTCCGTTTCGCATCGTATCGCCAGAGGTGCCCGGGGCGGGCGCCATGCCGCGATTCGCCGGTGCCGGCGATGCGCCCGTGCCGGTGCCCATGCCGCCACCTGTGCCCGTGACGCCCGGGGTGCCGTAGCCACCGTCGGCGTTGGTGCCCTGCCGGTTCATGCCGCCCCGCGCGCCAGTGCCCGGTGTCGCTACCCCGCCGGCGCCGCCAGTGGTGCCGCCGCCTGCACCCACCCCCTGGCCGCCGGAATTACCGCCTGCGCTGCCGCCGCCCGCACTGCCGCCGCCAGCGCCGCCGGCACCGCCTGCTTGTGCGTACACGCCGCCGGACATTGCCATCACCAGGGCCGAGGCCAGGATCGTCTTCATCGTGCGTTTCATCGTCGGTTCCTCCGAAAAGGTTCAAGGACACGAGCGGGTAACGCTCGCTTGCAGTCAGCTGACGCAAACGGTGTGCCGCGCAACGCGCTGCCTGCACGACGCCACTGGAACGGGCATTGCGCGTCAATCGGCGATCGGCGATCGCGATGCGCGCGCGTTGCGACAGCAGCGCAGCGCGAATCAGCGGCAAATGCGTGCGCGCGCAACCAATTGCGTGCTGGTGCGGCGTTTGTCGTGCTGCGTGTAGGGCTGACTGAGGGGCTGACTGAGGGGCTGACTGAGGGGCTGACTGAGGGGCTGACTGAGGGGCTGACCGGGCTTGCTTGAGGCTGACGGCGCGAGCGCTTTCGCGCCGCGCTATAACGCGGTCGTACCGCGACGGACGGAGAGGAAATGCTTGAATCGATCGATACGGAGCAGCGCTTGACCGAACTGGAGCACGCGCTTGCGCGGCGCTTTGCATCGCCTTCGACAGCTGCGACGCACGTAGCCGATTCCGCGGGAGGATTGGCGATCAATGTGTCGTGGATCAGCGCCAGTTCGGACATGAGTATTCTCGATGCGCGCTGCGCGCTGGCAATCGAGTTCGGCTCGCACGTATTTGCACGCTATGCAGCGTTGAATACCGCGGCACGCCTACGCTTCCAGGCGCAACTATGCGATGCGGCCAGTGCAACGGTGCATCAGCAGCGCACCGTGCACGGCGCGGGGCAATGCAATGCGAGCCTCACGGTCGATCAGCGCATGCTCGATGCGGCAGCACAGGCAGTCTGACCCGGTGCGAGCCGGCCGATGACGCAGCGATGTTCGAGCACGTGAACGGCGCGCTGGAACATCGCTTGCGGCTGCATAGCTTGGCGCGGCGCGCCCTCGCGGCCGCTCATTCCCAGCAAGGAGTTCCCACAATGGCAAGTACATCGCGCGACCGTCAGCCCGGTTCGCCGGCGCAAGACGCCAAGTCGCAAGCACTCGAAGCATCGCGCGCACGCCCCACCGGCGAAGCGCTGCGCACCAACCAGGGCGTGAAGATCGCCGACAATCAGAACTCGCTGCGTGCCGGTGCGCGCGGCCCTTCGCTGCTCGAAGATTTCATCATGCGTGAAAAAATCACGCACTTCGATCATGAACGCATTCCGGAACGGATCGTCCATGCGCGTGGCTCGGCCGCGCACGGCGTGTTTCAGGTGTACGAGCCGCAGACCGAACTGACCAAGGCCGCCTTTCTGCAGGACCCGGCGGTGCAAACGCCGGTGTTCGTGCGTTTTTCGACCGTACAGGGGCCGCGCGGCTCGGCCGATACGGTGCGCGACGTGCGCGGCTTTGCCGTCAAGTTCTACACCGCTGAAGGCAACTACGACCTCGTCGGCAACAATATGCCGGTGTTCTTCATTCAGGATGCGATCAAGTTTCCCGACTTCGTGCATGCAGTGAAGCCCGAGGCGCCCGACGAAATGCCGACCGGCGGGTCCGCGCACGACACATTCTGGGACTTTGTGTCGCTGGTGCCGGAATCGGCGCATATGGTGCTGTGGACGATGTCGGACCGCGCCATTCCGCGCAGCTTGCGCACGATGGAGGGCTTCGGCATACACACTTTCCGCTTTATCAATGCGCAAGGGGTGTCGCGTTTCGTGAAGTTTCACTGGCGGCCGGTGCTCGGATCGTACTCGTTGCTATGGGATGAGGCGCAGAAAATCGCGGGCAAGGATCCGGACTTTCACCGGCGCGACCTGTGGGAAGCGATTGCGCGCGGCGATTTTCCGGAGTTCGAACTGGGGGTGCAGATCATCGAAGAGAAGGACCAGCACGCGTTCGGCTTCGATCTGCTCGATCCGACCAAGCTGATCCCCGAAGAGCTCGTACCGGTGAAGATGATCGGCAAGATGACGCTGAACCGCAATCCGGACAACTTCTTTGCCGAGACCGAACAGGCCGCGTTTCACCCTGGGCATGTGGTGCCGGGCATCGACTTCTCGAACGACCCGCTGTTGCAAGGGCGCTTGTTCTCGTACACCGATACGCAATTGAGCCGGCTCGGCGGGCCGAATTTTCACGAAATTCCGATCAACCGTCCGCTCGCGCCGCATCAGAACAACCAGCGTGACGGCATGCACCGGCAGACGATAGCCGTGGGCCAGGCGTCGTACGAACCGAACTCGCTGAACGATGCATGGCCGAAGGAGACCGACCCTGCGCCGCGCGACGGCGGTTACGAAAGCTATCCGGAGCCGGTGGAAGGCACCAAGGTGCGCGTGCGCAGCGAATCGTTCGCCGACCATTTTTCGCAGGCCGCGTTGTTCTATCAGAGCATGAGCGAAGTCGAGCAGCAGCATATTGCCGCGGCTTACCAGTTCGAACTCGGCAAGGTCAGGCAGCCGGAGATTCGCGCGCGCGTGGTCAACGAGATTCTGGCGAATTACGACCTCGGCCTCGCGCAGCAGGTTGCCACGGGTCTCGGTTTGCCGAAACCGCAGAAAGGGTCGCGCGCGGTTGGCCAGCAGAAGCCTTCGCCGGCGCTGAGTCTGCTCAATCGCGTCAAGCCGGGCATCAGGACGCGCAAGATCGCGCTGCTTGCGGCGCCCGGCTCGGATGAAGCCATGCTCAAAGCGCTGCACAAGAAGCTCGAGGACGAGGGCGCCGCACCGCTCGTGATCGCACCGACGTTGGCTTCGATCGGCAGTGTGCAGCCCGATGCGACGGTGACCGGCATGCCGTCGATCATGTGCGACGCGCTGGTGTTGTGCGGAGGGGACGCGGGCGCAAAGCTGCTGGCGCAGTCCGGCGATGCACGGCATTTCGTGCTCGAGGCGTTCAAGCATCTGAAGGCGATCGCGGCGCTTGGCGCCGGGCGCGACGTGCTGCACGCTGCGCATTTGCCCGACCACGCGGACGGCGTGGCGACCGGCGACGACGGCGACCTCGACAAGGTGCTGAAAGCGTTCGTGACGGCCGCGGGGCAGCATCGCGTGTGGTCGCGCGCGGCGCTCGCGGAGTCGGTGCCGGCTTGAGCGTGTCTGCGGTACGCGTTCAGCCGGCGCGCTGCGCGGATTGAGTTCGCGATTGCGACCGGCGGAGCGCTTTTTCGGTGGCATGCATCGCGCCGGCGTCGAGCGGTGCATTCGCACTGTCACGCCAGCGTCGCGCAAAGCAGGGCCGTATCTGCTATCTTCGCGGGCATGCAACCGATCCTATCCATATCCAATCTGTCGAAAACCTACGCATCCGGTTTCCAGGCGCTCAAAGGTATCGACCTGTCGATCCGGCGCGGCGAAATCTTCGCGTTGCTCGGGCCGAACGGCGCGGGCAAAACGACGCTGATCAGCATCATCTGCGGGATCGTCAGGGCGAGCAGCGGCTCAGTCGCGGTCGATGGCCACGATATCCAGACCGACTATCGCGCCGCGCGCGAGCTGATCGGCCTCGTGCCGCAGGAACTGACGACCGATGCGTTCGAAACCGTCTGGGCGACCGTCTCGTTTAGCCGCGGCCTGTTCGGCAAGCCGAAAAATCCGGCCTATGTCGAACAGGTGCTGCGCGACCTGTCGTTATGGGAAAAGCGCAACAACAAGATCATGACGTTGTCGGGCGGCATGAAGCGCCGCGTGCTGATCGCCAAGGCGCTGGCGCACGAGCCGCGCGTGCTGTTTCTCGATGAGCCGACCGCCGGGGTCGACGTCGAGCTGCGCCGCGACATGTGGCGCCTCGTCCGTTCGTTGACGGCCAACGGCGTGACGGTCGTGCTGACCACGCATTACATCGAGGAAGCGGAAGAGATGGCGGACCGCATCGGTGTGATCAACGCCGGGCAGATCGTGCTGGTCGAGGAGAAGGCCGAGCTGATGCGCAAGCTCGGCAAGAAGCAGCTGCTGCTGCATCTGGACGAGCCGCTCGCGACGGTGCCGGCCGAGCTCGCCGAATACGGGCTCGAGATCGGCAACGGCGGTAGCGAGCTGATCTTCACCTACGATGCACAACGCGAGCGCGGCGGTATCGTTGCGCTGCTCAACGATCTGAACCGCGCGGGCATCCGCTTCAAGGACCTGCAGACTTCGCAAAGCTCGCTCGAAGACATCTTCGTGAGCCTGGTGAGAGGCAATTGATGAATATCCATGCAATCCGCGCGATCTACCGGTTCGAGATGGCGCGCACCGGCCGCACGCTGATGCAAAGCGTGATCGCGCCGGTCATTTCCACCTCGCTGTATTTCGTCGTGTTCGGCGCGGCCATCGGCTCGCGGATTCGCGAGGTCGAAGGCATCAGCTACGGCTCGTTCATCGTGCCGGGACTGATCATGCTGTCGGTGCTGTCGCAAAGCATTTCGAATGCTTCGTTCGGAATTTACTTTCCGCGCTTTACCGGCACGATTTACGAAGTGCTTTCCGCGCCGGTGTCGTATCTGGAAATCGTCATCAGCTATGTGGGTGCGGCCGCAACCAAATCGATCGTGCTCGGCCTGATCATCCTTGCCACCGCGGGACTGTTCGTGCCGCTGCAGATCCAGCATCCGCTGTGGATGCTGGCGTTTCTGGTGCTGACCTCGGTCACCTTCAGCCTGCTCGGGTTTATCGTCGGCATCTGGGCCGACAACTTCGAGAAGCTGCAACTGGTGCCGCTGCTGATCGTCACGCCGCTGACCTTTCTCGGCGGCAGCTTCTATTCGGTCGCGATGCTGCCGGCCGGCTGGCGCGTGATCGCACTGTTCAATCCGATCGTCTATCTGGTCAGCGGCTTTCGCTGGAGCTTCTATGGGCTGGCGGACGTCGGCGTGGGCATCAGTCTGGCGATGACCGCGCTGTTCCTCGTGATCTTCCTCGCCGTGATTGCGTGGATCTTCAAGACCGGCTACCGGATGAAGTCGTAGTACGATGGACCTTCGCCTCGCACGCAGCAGCGGGTTTCGCCATCCGGCGGCCCATGTGCGCGGCGCTTTGCCCGGAGGTCTACGGCCATGGCAAGCCAACCGTCGCGCCCGCTGCGCGCGTTTGCGGATCACCTGCGCCAGCAGCGCGTCGAACTGATCGAGCGGTGGATGAAGGCGGTGTTCAACGACGCCGACCTTTCCGAAGCCGATCGTCTGACCTATGAGCAGCTCGCCGATCATGTGCCAGCCATGCTCGAGGAAATTTGCGGCGCGCTCGACGATCAGGACCTCGACCAGATCGAGCCCGCGATCGAGCGCGATGCGCGGCAGCACGGCAAGTTGCGCTGGCGGCAAGGCTATCGGATCGACGAGGTGGTACGCGAACTCGATCTGCTGCGTCAGGTGCTGATGGGCGCGATCTCGCGCTTTGGCGAGCAGCACGCGCCCTTTACGCGGCGTCACGAAGAGCGCGCGCGGCAATTCATCGACGAAGCCATCAGCTTCGTCACCATGATGTCGATCCGCGAGGCGATCACCGAGCGCGAGCGCAAGATCGACGAATATACCGGCCGGCTCGAACGCGCCAATCACGAACTGGCGCTGAAGGAGCGCGTGGTCGGCGAACTGTACGAATCGCGCATGCAGATCACGCGCAGCGTCGTGCACGATCTGCGCAACTTTCTGAATGTGTTTTCGATGGCGCTGCAACTGATCGCCCGTGCGCCGACGCGGCTCGATGCGGCGCTCACGCTGGCGAACCGGCAAGTCGCCGATATGAAGACACTGGTCGACGAACTGGTCGAGTACTCGATCGTACTTGGCGATACGAACCCCTTTTCCGTCGAGCCGTTCGATCTGCGCGGGCTGTTCGACGAACTGGTCGTGTCGTGCCGTCCGTCGGTCGAAGGCAAGGGTTTGCGGCTCGTCAGCTGGTTCGACCCAAAGCTGTCGACCATTACGTCGAACCGGCTGAAGTTGAAGCAGGTCGCGCTGAATCTGCTGACCAACGCGGTCAAATATACGAAGGCGGGTGAGGTGCAGTTCGAAATGCGCGCGAGCGATGCAGACACATGGTGTCTGCACGTGTCGGATACCGGCGTGGGCATCGGCGACGCGGACCGCGAGCGCGTGTTCGAGGCGTTCGAGCGCGCCAATCAGGATGACGTGCCGGGCGCGGGTCTCGGCCTGGCAATCGTGCGGGAGTTGTGCCGGCTGCTGCAGGGGCAGATGCGCTTTGCGTCGCACGAGGGCCGCGGCACGATGTTCGAAATTACCTTTCCGCTGCAGGTCGATGCCGGTGAGACATGAGCGGTGACGCTTGACGGACGTCCGCGCAAGCGAGAAGGCCGGGCTCAGAGCCCGGCCTTCTTCGTATCCGCCTGCCCGCAAGGCCGGCTGCCGGCTGGTTGCGCCGGCAACTACCTCGCGATAGCGAACTGGATCAGTTGAACAGCTTCACCGCCTGCAGCAGCGTGTTGGTCACGCCCCATGCGAGCGGAATCAGCACGTACAGCCAGAAAATGGCCAGCAAGCCCTTGTTGGTCGGGTGTGCCTGAGTGGTCGTTTGCATGTGACGCTCCTTATTTCTCGACAGCCAGTTGCGCATCGGTCATGTGATGCTTTTCGTCGACGCGCTTCACCAGCAGATTGCAGATGAAACCGACCACCAGCAGCACGGCCATCAGGTGTACGGTCAGCGTATAGGCATCGGCCTTTGCGACGCCTTGTGCGACTTCATACGCGCGGATGTAGTTGACCAGCACCGGGCCGGCAACACCTGCCGCCGCCCACGCCGTCAGCAGACGGCCGTGAATGCCGCCGACGAACGCGGTGCCGAACATGTCCGCCAGATATGCCGGCACGGTGGCGAAGCCGCCGCCGTACATCGACAGGATCACGCAGTACGACAGCACGAACAGCGCGATATTGCCCTTGTCCGCGAACGACGGCACGAAGTAGTACAGGATCGCGCCGAGCACGAAGAAGATGAAGTACGTGTTCTTGCGGCCGACGAAGTCCGACGACGACGCCCACAGGAAGCGGCCGCCCATGTTGAACAGCGACAGCAGCCCGACGAAGCCCGCAGCAGCCGCGGCCGTCACAGTGCTCTTGAAGCTTTCCTGAATCATCAGCGAAGCCTGGCTCAACACGCCGATGCCGGCCGTCACGTTCAGGAACAGCACCAGCCAGATCAGATAGAACTGCGGCGTTTTCAGCGCCTGATCGATGTGCACGTGGTTGCGCGTGATCATCTTCGTTGTGGTGACGGTCGGCGGGGTCCAACCGGCCGGCTTCCAGTCCGCCGGCGGCACGCGGATCGCCAGGGCGCCGATCGACATCGAGATGAAGTACGCAATGCCCAGCACGATGAAGGTTTCGGCCACGCCGACGCTAGTCGCGCTCTTGAAGTGGTTCATCAGCGCCACCGACAGCGGTGCGGCGATCATCGCGCCGCCGCCGAAGCCCATGATCGCCATGCCGGTCGCCATGCCGCGGCGGTCCGGGAACCAGCGGATCAGCGTCGACACCGGCGACACGTAGCCAAGGCCCAGGCCGATGCCGCCGATCACGCCATAACCTAAATAGAGCAGCGCGATCTGGTGGGTCCACACGCCGATCGCCGACACGATAAAGCCGCCGCCGAAGCAGCACGCCGCCGTAAACATCGTGCGGCGCGGCCCAACGTGTTCGAGCCACTTGCCGGCGAACGCTGCGGACAGACCGAGAAACACGATCGCCAGCGAGAAGATCCAGCCGAGCGTGGTCAGCGACCAGTCGTCCGGCGCCGATTGCGTGATGCCGACGATCTTCGTCAGCGGACCGTTAAAGACGGAAAATGCATAAGCCTGGCCGATGCACAGATGCACGGCGAGCGCTGCCGGCGGCACCATCCAGCGCGAAAAGCCTGGGCGGGCGACGGTAGCCTGCTTGGAGAAGAAGGGGGCGCCCGTGGTATCCCCGGGCTTTGTGATACTGCTCATGTGGTCGGTCTCCAGTGGGGTACGTCTCGTTCGTTATCGGTTGGTAAGAACCGAAACTTGAGTTTCCGGCGCCGCCGACGCTCGTCCTGGGAGACAGAGCGGCCGGCTATTATGTAGTGAGATTGCATATCAAGCCATCGCACTCAAGACGCCGAATCCGCAATTGCGAGACGATAAAGGTGTGTCGCAGGAGTGGCAATATGTCGCGGACGTACATATGAGGAATGATGTGTATATGACGCACTGCGATGCAGCGCGTAGCGCGCGCAGGGATGCGCATCCGCTGAAAGCTTTGCAAACTTGTGTGGCGGTGCAGCGACGGCGGCTGGACGGGTCTGCCGCCAAGTTGAACGGCGGAGCATATAACGTATTTGGTATTTCAGTCAGCCGCTGGGGCGGCAGCCGTGTTACCTTTTTTCGAAGTTGCTGAAAAAGCAACACTGCCTGATATACTACATACAAAGTATTGACGTATGTGGCGCCGCAGCATATGATTGAGTCATTCGATCACTCAATCATTTGGAGCTTCAAATGGATTTCGTATCTCTGGCGCTGCTTGCCATTGGTTTCGTCGGTCTCGGCGCGGCCGCCACCGTTTTGCTGACCGGCATGATCCCGCAGCACATCGCCGCGCGCGCAGCGCAGCATGGGCGTTTCGCGGGCCTTGCCGGCGGCATTGGCGATCCGGTCCTCGAAGTACCGTATCGTGCATCTGCTAACAAAGAGGCGATGAATGTCGTCAGAACTTCAAACTGAACCCGCAGCAGCCTCGCCGCTCACGCTGTCGCTGCAGCCCATCAATGCCAGCGCCAGCCTGCGCGACCAGGCTTATGCGATGCTTCGCCAGGCGATTGCCGACGCGGACATCTATCAGTCGAAGGAGGAAATCCGGCTCGACGAGCGTTTGCTGAGCGAAACGCTCGGCGTGAGCCGCACGCCGGTTCGGGAGGCGATGACGCTGCTCGAACAGGAAGGCTTTCTGCGCATGGTGCCGCGCCGCGGCATCTATATTGTGCGCAAGAGCAAGCGTGAGATCGTCGAAATGATCCAGATGTGGGCGGCGCTCGAAAGCATGGCCGCGCGCCTTGCCACGCTGCACGCTACCGACGGCGAAATCGCCCGGTTGCGCCATATGTTCGACAGTTTTCGCGATACCACGCCGGCTGAGCATATCGCCGAGTACTCGGACGCCAATATCGCGTTCCATCAGGCCATCGTCGAACTGTCGAAATCGCAGATCATCCTTGAGACGATCAAGAACATCTTTATCCATGTGCGAGCGATCCGGCGCATGACGATCTCGCAGAGCGACCGCGCGTCGCGTTCGATCGTCGACCATCTGCGCATTATCGAGGCGCTCGAGGAGCGCGACACCGAACTGGCCGAACGGCTGGTGCGGCAGCACTCGCTGGATCTGGCGGATTTCGTCGAGGCGAACTGCGATTTTCTGGATTGATGCATATGTCGATGTAGCGCGACGTCGCCGTGCGTAGCGGTGGAAAAGCCAGCGGGCCTTGCCCGCTGGCTTTTTTGTTGCCGGCTGCCTTGCTGCCTCTACTGCCTGCTGCCTGTGCGAACCCGCTTTGCTGCTTTCTAGTTAGACACTGGCGCGTCGCGACGCGCGCCTGTGATTGATACCGCCGTGCCGTCCGAGCCACGCGCGGACGCTTTCCGATCCGTGCCCAGCATCGCGGTACGGGACTCTTTTCACCATTCCTCTGCGCGGCCAACGCTGCAATTCGACACACCGCGACGCGATTCGGGGAAAGACCAGTTGACGCCGTGTGAAATATGGTATGTGATATATCACAGGAGATCAAGTCCAAATGATGGCGGTCGGTGTTTTCCCTCGGTTAAGGCGCAGGCAGCTCCAAAAAGTGCGCTGCGTCCCTCCGAAAACCTTGCTGCTAAAAGCTTTGCGGCATGCAATAGGGTCTACACCGCATCGTCAAATTGGCCTTGATCGCTTGTGATATATCACATACCGTATTGAACGGGGCAACGAGAAGGCTCGTTACACAGCGGCGCCATCGAACCGGCCACGTCCATCGAGATCCGTTAATAACGATTGACCAGGAGACGACTATGTCCGCATGGCT
>DATLOW010000174.1:0-4510 GCA_035536055.1 Paraburkholderia sp.
CGCACGCTGCACGGTGTTCGATCTCGGGCCGCTGGCGGCCGGCGACGCGCGCCTGATGGCCGCCTCGTTTCCGGCTGCCGACGCCGAACTGGCGCAGCGGTGTATCGAACGGGCCGCGGGCAATCCGCTGTTTCTCGAACAACTGCTGACCAATGCGGAAGAGAGTGCCGGCAGCGGCGTGCCGGGTTCGGTGCAGAGTCTCGTGCAGGCGCGGCTGGATCGCCTCGATGCGGTCGACAAGGCCGTATTGCAGGCCGCTTCGGTGCTGGGGCAACTGTTCGACGGTCAGGCGCTGGCGCACCTCGTCGACAGCGCCGATGCGGCGCTGGAGCGTCTCGTCGCGGGTCTGCTGCTGCGGCGTCAAGGCACAGGCTTCCTGTTTCATCACGCGCTGATTCGCGATGCGATCTATGACGGGCTGCTGAAAAGCCGGCGCCGCGATCTGCATCGGCGCGCCGCACAGTGGTATGGCGAGCGCGATCGGGTGCTGCGCGCCGAACATCTGGATCGCGCGGCCGATGCCGGGGCCGCCGGCGCGTACTGCGACGCGGCGCGCGAGCAAGCGGCGCAGTATCGCTATGAACTCGCGCTGCGGCTCGTTGAACGAGGGCTCGAACTGGCGGCGCCGGCCGAGCGTGTCGTGCTCGAGTGCCTGCGCGGCAATATCCTGCACGACATCGGTGATATGAGCGCGGCGCTTGGCGCGTTCGAAAACGCGCTCGAGGTCGCCACCACCGATACCGGGCGCTGCCACGCATGGATCGGCTGCGCGACCGTCAAGCGGGTCGTCGACGATCTCGACGGCGCCTGGGCCGATCTTGACCACGCTGCTGCCGCCGCAGTTGCACAAGGCCTGCTGCGCGAACAGGCGCGCATTCACTTCCTGCGCGGCAATCTGTGTTTCCCGCGCGCCGATAGCGACGGATGTGTGCGCGAACACCAGCGCAGTCTTGCGCTGGCGCGCCGCGCGCGCGATAGCGAACTGGAGGCCGCGGCACTCGGTGGACTCGGCGATGCGGAGTACATGCGCGGCCGCATGATGAGCGCGCACGACGCGTTTAGCCGTTGCATCCGGTTAAGTCAGCGCCATGGGCTAGCGCGGGTCGAGGTCGCCAACCTGCCGATGCGCGCGATTACCGCATGGTTTGCAGGCAAGACCGCGGAGGGACTCGAAGGGGCGCTCGCCAGCGTCGATGCGGCACGCAAGGTCGGGCATCGCCGCGCGCTCGCGATCGCGCATCACGCCGCCTATCACTGTCTGCACGATCTCGCGCAATGGCAGCGCGCCGCCGAGCATGTTGAACCGGCCCTGCAGTGCGCGCGCGAACTGAAGGCCCGGCGCTTCGAAGGCGAGGCACTGTCGCTTCGCGCGGAGCTGCATCGTGTCGCGGGGCGCCGGCGCGAGGCGCAGCACGATATCGAAGCGGCGCTCGCGATCAGCCGCGAAACCGGGATGGCCTATCTGGGCGCGTGCTATCTGGGCACGCTTGCACGCGTGACCGACGACACCGTCGTCTTCGAACAGGCGCTCGCTGAGGGCGACGCGTTGCTCGCCGCTGGGGCGGTCAGCCACAACTACTATCTGTTTCGGCGCGATGCGATCGACGCATGCCTCGAGCGCGGACTGTGGCAGATGGCGGCGGACCACGCCGCCGCGCTTGACGCTTATGCAAGCCGCGAGCCGTCGCCGTTCACCGCGTTCGTGGTGGCGCGGGCTCGGGCGCTGGTCGCGTGCGGCAACGGGAGCGGCGATGCCGCGTTGTTCGACGAGCTGCAGCGGCTCAAGGCCGACGGGCTCAGCCATGGATATCTGCACGCGCTGCCGGCCATCGAAGTCGCCATCGAAGCGGTCAAGGCGCGTGCCGCGCACTGAAACCGGCTGGCGCGCATCAATAGGCGGCGCGCAACGCGTCGTCGGCGATCGCGAGGTGTGCCGCCATCGTCTTGATCAGAAGCTGGCTGCACGCGTTGCCCGCCATCGACGCGGCCAACGCGCGTGCCGCATCGATGGCGTGGATCAGTACGCTGCCCGCAACGCATCGTCGGCGATCGCGAGGCGTGCCGCCATCGTCTTGATCAGAAAGCGGTGAAACTGCTGCGCGGCGACGGGATCGTCGCGTTCGAGCGCGAGCAGGGCCGGCAGCGCCAGACGCCGCACGCGGGCCGGCGCTTCGGCGATCACGTCGGCGCTGCGCGGCGTCTGTGCATACACGGCCATCTCGCCGACCACCGTGCCCGGGCCGAACGAGCGCAGCCGCACGCGCCGGCCGTCCGGCAGCGGCAGCGAGACCGCCACGCGGCCGCGTTCGACCAGATAGAGCGCGTCGCCGGGGTCGCCGCGCCGGAACAGCGGCTGGCCCGTATCGAGATCGCGCACTTCGAGACAGGCGAGTAGTGTGTCGAGCGCCGCGGCGGTGAAATGCGGCGCAAGGCTGGCGCGGAAGTCCTGCGCGCCGCCGTTGCGCAGGCCGGCGCTCGCGTCGAGCAGCTGATCCTCGATCCATTCGAGTCCTGCATCCAGCGTCGCGAACTCGTGAATCCGCAAGCTGAGCGTGCCCGCTTTCAGCAGCAGGCTGCGCGAGCGCGCGGGCAGTGCGGTCAGCACGAGATGCGCGCCCGACGACGCGCACAGCTGCCGCAACTTGACGAACGCGATCGACACCGACGCATCGATGCCGTTGGTCGCCGCGAAGTCGAGCACCACATAGCGGACCGGCAGGCTGCCGCGCGCTTCCAGTCGCTCGCGGACGCGCTGCAGGATCGAGTTTGCGGTGCCGAAGAACAGAAAGCCCTGCAACGACATCCCGCATACCTGTGTGCCGAGCTCGTGCAGCCGCGTGCCGGCCTCGATGCTGCGCTCGACGCTCGAACTGCGCGTGGCCAGATCGAACGCGCTGCGCACGCAACTGACGCGGCCATACAGCAGCGCGAACATCACACAGGCGGCGACGACACCCACCGCCACGCCGGCGATCACGCCATACAAAGCGACCACGGCCAGCATGCCGGGCACCAGCGCATATTCGTACCAGTCGAGCCGCGCATACGCGCTGACCAGCCACTGCAGCAGCAGGCGCAGCCCCATGAACAGTTGCAACCCGACCAGCACAGGCACCGGAAACAGCGCCACCAGATCGGGCGAAACGAACAGCGCGATCAGACATGCGAGGGCCGCGAACACCGCCGCCATGCGGCTCGTCGCGCCGGCGCGCGCGTTCAGCATCGAACGGTTGTACGACTGATAGCCGATCATGCCGCCCAGCAGTCCACTGGCGATATTGGCGAGACCCGCCGAGCGCATCTCGCGATTCAGGTCGACGTCCTCGCCGGTCGCGGCACCGATCGCGGTGGCGTTCATCAGGATCGTGATCGCCGATGCGGACGTGACGATCAGCGTTTCCGGCAGATGCGCGCCGATCGCCGGCCAGTCGATTGCGCCGCGCGCGAACGGCGTGAACACGTCGAGGTTCGGAATCAGCTGCAGCTTGACGCGCGGTAGCAGCAGGCCGAGCGCGCGCGCTTCGTCGATCGACAGCCCGGCGACATGCAGCAGCGCGTAGAACAGCGCGACGCCGCCCACCAGCACCAGCGGCAGCGCGGCGATATGCTGGCGGCCATAGGTGCAAATCGTCGTAAGGATGCCGATGAACAGCGCCGGCGCCCACGCCAGCCAATGCAGATGCGCGAGCAGCCCGAGGTTGTGCCAGTGCGGCGTCGCGCCGGTCAGCACACGAAACGCGCCTGCCAGCAGCAGGTAGCCGGTGCCGGCCAGAAACCCGCCGACTACCGGATAGGGCAGGAATTGCAGCGAGCGGCTGCGCTTCGATGAGCCGATCGCATACAGCACGATGCCGGTCACCACCGAACACAGCAGGATGGCGATCAACACCGTGAGTACAACGGTTTGCGGCGATCCGCCGTCGGCCCGCGCGCTGCTTGCGACACCGGCGGCCACACCGGCGAGGAATGCCGTTGCGTTGCTGTCCGGGCCGGCGATGTTCAGGCGCATCGAACTGGTCAGCGCGATGACCAGCGCGGTGACGATGCAGCTGACCAGGGCGGTGGGCACGCCGAGTTCGGCGTAGTGTGCGAGGTCGGCGCTGAAGATCAGCGTGCCGAGACTCATCGCGTAGCACAGCATCACCAGCGCGGAGACGCCGCCTGCCGTTGCGTCGCGCAGCAGACCCGCGATACGCGGGACGCCGGCGGATTCGGAGCGGGAACCTGTGGCACCGGGCTTCACTGCGGTCTCCCATCGCGCGCGGAACCTGACGCATGGCGACGGCTTCGACCGTCCGTTCGAGTATCTGCTGCGGATCGCGGGTCTGTCAAACCGGCGGCGCCGTGCGGTGCGTGCGCGGCGTCGCGGCATCGCGCGCCGCGTGCGGTGCATTGCGTGCGTGGTAACCTCCGACCGCTGGACCGCGGTCGCGATCGCGCTGCCAGCAGCACACCCGTCGCAAGGCACCCAGGACAGCACATGAATTCAGGCAAGTCATCACGGCGCACG
>DATLOW010000175.1:0-4399 GCA_035536055.1 Paraburkholderia sp.
CGCACGCGACGGTGCGTAATACACCGCAATGCGCGCGTCGGCGGAGCATTCGACCGCTTCATTCTCCACCCCAGCGGCCGTACTCATACGTCGTGTTCCACCATCAGTTGCACGCGATCGGCCGCGAAGTGCGTCACGCCATATTTGATCGGCGTGCCCTGCAGATCGACATCGACGTTCTCGCCCCACAACACCGGCTGCTGCCGGTTGATGTTCAGCCGTCGCGCCACTTCCGGCTCGGGCAGCACGCTGCCGATGCGGCTCCATTTGCGCAGATAGTCGGCCACACCGAACTCGGCCAGCGCCCTGGTAATGCCGCCGGTGACCTCCAGCACCTGCGGCAGGTCCGCGAAACGCGCAGCCGGGTACCAGTTGCGCGCGAAGGTGAGCGGCACGCCGTCGGATTCATGCAACGATTCGATCCGGTAGACCGGCGCGCCGGCACGCAGACCCAGCGCCTTCGCCACATTCGGCTCAGCCTTGACCCGCATCGCAGACAGCATCGCGCCGCTCGCCGCATGATGCTGCTGACGCAGATTCTCGGTGAAACGCGTGCGGCGGCCGATCGTATAGTCGATCGCGCCGGGCTGCACGAAGGTGCCGCGCCCCTGCTCGACGCTGACGAGCCCTTGTTCGGCAAGCCCCAGCATCGCGCGTCGCACGGTATGGCGGTTGACGCCGAAACGCCTGGCCAGCTCGCCTTCGCTCGGCAGGCGCCCATCTTCGCCGAACCCGCTGGCCGCTATCTCGGCAGCGAGGATCTGCTCGATCTGCCTCCACACGGCAACCCCCGCGCCACGTTCGAGCTGCGCGCCCGGCGCGGTATCGTTCGATGTCATGGTGCTGTCATTCCCGTCAGTTCAAATATTCGTTGTGACATGCATTGTAGTGCGCGACCGGTGATGGAAATATGAAAACACGGGTGCTGCAAGCACAATTAGTTTAGCCTCAAACGTCTAGACGTTTAGATGAATAGATGGTCAAATAACGACTCGCTGGATCAACAGGAACCCCGATGAGTGCCTCTTCCGCCTTGCCTTCCTCCGCCATGCGGCGCGCATGGATGGCCGTGTTGGCGCACACGCCGTGCGCTGAACTTGAAGCCGCATTGAGCCAAGCGCTGCACGGCGCGACCCCACCCGAATTCGACTGGCTGCGGCCGCCCGAAACCGGGCTTGCGATGGTGCGCGGCCGCATCGGCGGCAGCGGCGACGCATTCAATCTCGGCGAAGCTACCGTGACCCGCGCCACGCTGCGCTTGCGTCAACCTGCCGGGCACGCGCCGGTTGGCGTCGCATGCCATCTGGGCCGCGACCGCCGCCGCGCTGAACTCGCCGCGCTCGCCGATGCGCTGCTGCAGTTGCCGGAGCAACACGCGAATCTGCATGGACATCTGATCGAACCACTCTCTATCCGCCTGGCGGAGCAGCGTGCGGCGCGCCGCCACGAGGCCGCGTCGACACGTGTCGAATTCTTCACGATGGTGCGGGGCGACTAATGGACAACGCGACGGAAAACCCGATGAACCCTTCACAGATTGCACTTTCCACGCTGGCGCCAGGTTTTGCCGATCCGGTCCACGATACGCAGGCTGTGTTCCGCACGTTGCTCGATGTGCTGTCGCGGCCGGGCACGGTCGGCGTCGTCGAGAACGTGCTGCCTGCGGCACAAGCTACGGGCACGCATCGTTCGCGCGCCGATCTGGCTGCCTTCGCAGCGCTGCTCACGCTATGCGACTACTCGACGCCTGTGTGGCTCGCCCAGCCCGACGCAGCATTGGCCTCGGCGCTGCGCTTTCACACCGGTGCACCGCTCGTCGACGACATGCATGAAGCCGCGTTTGCCTACGTTCACGATGCCGCGCTGTTGCCCGACCTGGAGCACTTCTCGCTCGGCGCCGCGGAAGCGCCTGAACACTCGGTGACCTTGCTGATTCGCGTCGAAGCGCTGACGGGCGGCGCACCGGTCGTGTTGAGCGGCCCCGGCATCGAGCACACCGCGACCATCTATCCGGTCGGCCTGACTGAAAATTTCTGGCGCGAACGCGCCGGACTCGCGCCGCTCTTTCCGTGCGGCATCGATTGCTATCTCGTCTGCGGCAGCAAGCTGATCGGCTTGCCGCGCACAACTCAAGCGAAGGTGAACTGATGTACGTAGCCGTCAAGGGTGGAGAACGCGCGATCGAAGCATCGTGGCGTCTGCTCGACAAATCGCGCCGCGGAGACACGCGGTTCGCTGAACTGAGCGTCGGGCAGATACGCGAGCAATTGCGTCTTGCGGTATCCCGCGTGATGACCGAAGGCTCGGTGTACGACGAAGATCTTGCTGCACTGGCGATCAAGCAGGCCGCCGGCGATCTGGTCGAAGCAATCTTCCTGCTGCGTGCGTATCGCACGACGTTGCCGCGTTTCGGCTACACGCAGCCGCTCGATACCGAAGCGATAGTGGTCGAACGCCGCATCTCCGCGACCTTCAAGGACGTGCCGGGCGGCCAGCTGCTAGGCGCGACTTACGATTACACGCAGCGTCTGCTGGATTTCGCGTTGATGGCTGAAGCGCAGGCTGCGGGCAACGACTCTGATACGAGCGCCTCGGCCGAGCGCGAGCACCTCGCGGCGAAGCCCGAAGCCATGCCGCGCGTCGTCACGCTGCTCGACAAGGAAGGTCTGATCGAACAGGAATCGCAAACCCCGGGCGCAGCGGAACCCGGCGACCTGACGCGCGAACCGCTCTCCTTTCCGGCAAGCCGCGCGACGCGTTTGCAGAACCTCGCACGCGGAGACGAAGGCTTCCTGCTGGCAATGGGCTATGCGACGCAGCGCGGCTACGCAAATTCGCATCCGTTCGCAGGCGAGATCCGGTTCGGCGCGGTGACGGTCGAGATGGAACTCGACGAGCTCGGTGAAGCGGTCGAAATCGGCGAGATCGACATCACGGAATGCCAGATGATCAATCAGTTCGCCGGCAGCGGCGAGGTGCCGCCCACCTTCACCCAGGGCTATGGCCTCGCCTTCGGTCATTCGGAACGCAAGGCAATGGCGATGGCGCTGGTGGACCGCGCGTTGCGCGCCGAAGAACTCGGCGAAACGCTCGCGTCTCCCACCCAGGACATCGAATTCATGTTGTCGCACAGCGACAATGTCGAGGCCTCGGGTTTCGTCCAGCATCTGAAACTGCCCCACTACGTCGACTTCCAGTCGGAACTTGAACTCGTGCGCCGCTTGCGGGCGCAGCACGCTGCGCAAGCTTCACAACCGGATCACGATCAGAATCAGCAGGAGCAAGCCGCATGAACGCGCCTGAAACACAACTCGCCGCAGCGCCGTTCGACAGCGCAGCGGAAGGCTACAACTTCGCCTATCTCGACGAACAAACCAAACGGATGATTCGCCGCTCGCTGTTGAAGGCGGTTGCGGTGCCGGGATACCAGGTGCCGTTCGCTTCGCGCGAAATGCCGCTGCCCTTCGGCTGGGGCACGGGCGGGATTCAGGTAACCGCGGCAATCATTGGCCGCCGCGATACGCTGAAAGTGATCGACCAGGGTTCGGATGAGACCACCAACGCGGTCAATATCCGCCGCTTCTTTGCACGCACTACCGGCGTCGCGACCACGCGCCGCACGTCGGAAGCGACCATCGTGCAGACGCGTCACCGGATTCCGGAGACGCCCCTCACCGACAAGCAGATTCTGGTTTATCAGGTGCCGATGCCCGAGCCTCTGTACCGGCTCGAACCGCGCGTCGCCGAAACGAAAAAGCTGCACGCGCTGGCCGATTACGGTCTGATCAGCGTGAAGCTGTATGAAGACATCGTGCATCACGGCGGCATTGCCACGACTTACGACTATCCAGTGATCGTCAACGGGCGCTATCTGACTTCGCCGTCGCCGATTCCGAAGTTCGACAATCCGAAGATGCATATGAACCCCGCGTTGCAATTGTTCGGCGCCGGACGCGAGCGCCGCATTCATGCGATTCCGCCATACACGCCGGTGCGCAGTCTGGACTTCGACGATCACCCGTTCGAAGTGCAACGCTGGGAACATGCGTGCGCGCTGTGCGGCTCCAAAGAGAGCTTCCTTGATGAAATGATCGTCGACGATTCGGGCAAGCGCATGTTCGTGTGTTCGGACAGCGACTACTGCCATGACCACCGCGAACAGCAGGCAGACGATACAGGTGAAGGAGAATCCGCATGACACCGCTTCTGAGCGCTCGCTCCATCACGAAGCAATATGGCGGCCGTAACGGCTGCAGGAACGTGAGCTTCGATCTGTATCCGGGCGAAGTGCTGTGCATAGTCGGCGAATCGGGTTCGGGCAAGACCACCCTGCTGAACACGCTGGCACTGCGCAGCGAAGCCGATAGCGGCACGCTGCACTACAACGCCGCGCATGGCG
>DATLOW010000176.1:0-22511 GCA_035536055.1 Paraburkholderia sp.
ATGCACTCGGCCGGCGCGTCAAGCTGCGCATCCAGGTCGGCAATTTCGAAGCCGCATGCCGGATGATCGCAGCGGGGGTGGGCATCGGCATCGTGCCGGAATCGGTCGCGTTGCGGCACGCGACCACCATGAACATCCGCATCGTGCGTCTGAACGACGCGTGGTCGGAACGCAAACTGAAAATTTGTGTACGCAGCGTGAAAGATTTGCCGCAGTTCTCGCGCGAACTGATCGACATGCTGACTTCGGAGGCGGATTAGCGGCAAGGCGGTCGAAACCCGGACCGCAAGCCGCGCTGCGAAGCTCGCGGTGAACTTCGCGGCGACCCGTGCAGCAAACCGAACTGCCCGACCAGGGTTTTCACCGGTATCCGGGTACTGGTCCGGTCCCTAGCATGACTGCTGGTCGGGTGGTCGACCAGTAGACCATAATGCGCAAAGATGGCGCGAACCGCGGCGGATTCGGTCGCCGGCGTGCTGGCGCAGGAAGGGAAACACGATGAGCTACGAATATGACGAGAAGCTCGACGGAGCGCTCGTATCGCACGACCGCGCAAGCGTCGCTGCCGCGCTGCGCCGGCTCGTGCCGGACCTGCAACTGCTCGATTCGCGCGAGGAGTTGCGGCCGTTCGAATGCGACGGCCTGTCCGCCTACCGCACCACACCGCTGCTGGTTGCGTTGCCGGAGCGGATCGAGCAGGTGCAGGCGCTGCTGAAATACGCGCACGAACAGCAGATCCCGGTGGTCGCGCGTGGCGCGGGCACCGGCCTGTCGGGCGGCGCGATGCCGCTCGAAAAGGGCATTCTGCTGGTGATGGCGCGCTTCAACCGGATTCTCGACATCGACGCCGACGCGGGCATCGCGCGCGTGCAGCCCGGCGTGCGCAACCTCGCGATCTCGCATGCGGCGGCGCCGTATGGCCTGTACTACGCGCCGGACCCGTCGTCGCAAATCGCCTGCTCGATCGGCGGCAACGTCGCGGAAAACGCCGGCGGCGTGCACTGCCTGAAATACGGCCTGACGGTGCACAACATTCTGCGCGTCGAGATGGTGACGATCGAAGGCGAGCGCGTGACGCTCGGCTCCGAGGCGCTCGACAGCCCGGGCTTCGATCTGCTCGCGCTATTCACCGGTTCGGAGGGCATGCTCGGCGTGGTCACCGAAGTGACCGTCAAGCTGCTGACGAAGCCGCCAAGCGCGAAGGTGCTGCTCGCCAGTTTCGACGACGTCGAAAAGGCCGGCGGCGCAGTGGCGAAGATCATCGGCGCAGGCGTGATTCCCGGCGGCCTCGAGATGATGGACAACCTCGCGATTCGCGCCGTGGAAGATTTCGTCAAGGCCGGCTACCCGGTCGATGCGGAAGCGATCCTGCTGTGCGAGCTCGACGGCGCCGAGACCGACGTCGACGAAGATATTGCCTGCGTAGAGGGACTTCTGCGCGAAGCCGGCGCAACGGAAGTGCGCGTCGCGCAGGACGAAGCGCAACGGCAGCGCTTCTGGGCCGGCCGCAAGAATGCGTTTCCCGCGGTCGGCCGCATTTCGCCCGATTACTACTGCATGGACGGCACGATTCCGCGCCGCGAGTTGCCGCGCGTGCTGAAGGGCATCGCGCAGTTGTCCACCGAATACGGACTGCGCGTGGCAAACGTGTTTCACGCGGGCGACGGCAATATGCATCCGCTGATTCTGTTCGATGCCAATCTGCCGGGCGAAATGGACCGCGCCGAAGCGTTGGGCGGCCGCATTCTGGAACTGTGCGTCGAAGTGGGCGGCAGCATCACCGGCGAACACGGCGTTGGCCGCGAAAAGATCAACCAGATGTGCTCGCAGTTCAATAGCGACGAACTGACGGTGTTTCATGCGGTGAAAGCCGCGTTCGATGCGCAAGGCCTGCTGAACCCCGGCAAGAACGTACCGACGCTGCACCGCTGCGCGGAGTTCGGCTCGATGCACGTGCATCGCGGCGCATTGCCCTTTCCTGAGCTGGAGCGATTCTGATGCAGCGCGAGTTCGAAACAGCCGATGTCAGCCCGGCGCTGATCGAGCAGGTGCGCGCCGCGGCGGCGCGGCGCATGCCGTTGCGTATTCGCGGCGGCGACAGCAAGGCCGCGCTCGGCCGGCCAGTCGAAGGCGAGACGCTCGATCTGCGCGCGCATCGCGGCGTGGTTCATTACGATCCGACCGAACTGGTGATCACGCTGCGCGCCGGCACGCCGGTCGCGGAACTGGATGCCGTGCTCGAAGCCGCGGGTCAGATGCTGCCGTGCGAGCCGCCGGCCTTCGACGGTGCGGCGACGATCGGCGGCGCGGTGGCGAGCGGCCTGTCCGGTCCGCGCCGACCGTGGGCCGGCGCGTTGCGCGACTATGTGCTCGGCTGCCGGGTGATCACGAGCGAAGGCAAGTACGTGCGCTTCGGCGGCGAAGTGATGAAGAACGTCGCGGGCTTCGACGTATCGCGCCTGATGGCGGGCAGTTTCGGTTGTCTCGGCGTGATTGCCGAAGTTTCGCTGAAGGTGCTGCCGAAGCCGCGTGCGCAGCGCAGCTTGCGCATCGTTGCGAGCGCAACCGATGCGCTGGCGCGGATCGTCGCATGGCGCCGCGAGGGATTACCGGTTAGCGGCGCGTGCCACGTCGACGATGCGCTGCACGTGCGGCTCGAAGGCGGCGTGTCTTCGGTGGAAAGCGCGGCGCGCAGTATCGGCGGCGATGAACTCCATGCATCGTTCTGGACGGAACTGCGCGAGCAGCGTCTGCCGTTTTTCGCGGGGCCCGGGAGTTTGTGGCGCGTCTCGGTGCCGAACGCCGGATCGACCGGTGCGCAGCCCGCAGCATTGCCGGGCGCGACGATGCTCGATTGGGGCGGCGCGCAGCGCTGGCTGAAGAGCGACGCCAGCGCGGCCGAGATCCGGCGCATCGCCCAGGCAGCCGGCGGCCACGCGACCTGCTTCACGCCGGCCGCGGGCGTCGAGCCGTTTCATCCGCTCGCGGCACCGGTATTGCGATTGCACCGGCAGCTGAAACAGCAGCTGGATCCGCACGGCATTTTCAATCCGGGCCGCATGTATGCGGATCTGTGACGCGTATCGACGCGGCTTGACGTAAAAGGACAGCATGCAGACCAATCTCTCCGAGCGCGCCCGCAGCCTGCCGCGCGCCGAGGAAGCCGACGAAATCCTGCGCTCGTGCGTGCATTGCGGCTTCTGCAACGCGACCTGCCCGACCTATCAGCTGCTCGGCAACGAGCTCGACGGGCCGCGCGGCCGCATCTATCTGATCAAGCAACTGCTGGAAGGCGAACCTGCGACCGAAAAGACCCAGCAGCATCTGGACCGCTGCCTGACCTGCCGCAATTGCGAAACCACGTGTCCTTCAGGCGTGCGCTATCACGCGTTGCTCGACATCGGGCGCGCCGAACTCGAACAGCGGCTCGAACGGCCGATGCGCGAGCGGGTATTGCGCCGCGGCCTGCAGCATGTGGTGCCGCGTACCAACGTGTTCGGCGCCTTGCTGGCAGCCGGGCGCGCGGTGCGGCCGCTGTTGCCGTCCGCGTTGAGCGAAAAGATTCCCGCCGCGCAGACGCCGGCCAAGCCGCGCCCGGCAGTGCGGCACACGCGCCGCATGCTGATGCTCGAAGGTTGCGTGCAACCATCGCTGTCGCCGAACACCAACGCTGCGGCGGCACGTGTGCTCGACCATCTGGGCATCAGCATCAGCATCGTGCACGTGCCGCAGGCGGGTTGCTGCGGCTCGACCGAATACCATCTGAATGCGCAACAGGCCGGCCTTGAACGCGCGCGCCGCAATATCGACGCATGGTGGCCCGCGGTCGAAGCGGGCATCGAAGCGATCGTGCAGACCGCGAGCGGCTGCGGCGCGTTCGTCAAGGAGTATGGCGAGCTGCTGCGCGACGATCCGCGCTATGCGGCAAAGGCGCAGCGGATCAGCGAATTGACGCGCGATCTGGTCGAAGTGCTCGCCGATGAAGATCTCGACGGGCTGCAGATAAAAGGCCAGCAGCGGCTGGCGTTCCATTGCCCGTGCACGCTGCAGCATGCGCAGAAGCTGGGCGGTTCCGTGGAGCGCGTGTTGCAGCGCTTTGGATTTTCATTGACCGCGGTGCCCGATGGGCATTTGTGCTGCGGTTCCGCCGGCACGTATTCGATCACGCAGCCCGAGCTTTCGAAGCGGTTGCGCGACAACAAGCTGGCCGCGCTGGAAAGCGGCCAGCCCGACGTGATCGCGACCGCGAACATCGGCTGCCAGACTCATCTGGGCGGTGCGGCGCGCACGCCGGTGCGCCACTGGATCGAAATCGTCGAAGACGCGCTTGCTACCGCTAGCGCGACGCGTTCTCGCGAATGAATTCGAGGTGCGTGCCCAGCGCGGCACGCGCCGCGGCCGGATCGTGCTTGCGGATCGCTTCATAGATGGTGCGATGCTGCTGCACCAGATAGAACAGATCGGCGTTGCGCTTGCGGAAGGTCGCGTAAGTTTCCTCGATCGACTTCTGCACGAGGTTGTGAATGCCGTGCATCACGTGCACCAGCACGATGTTGTGCGTGGCGTCGGCAATCCGCAGATGAAACATGCCGTCGAGTTCCGGCAGCGTGGCTTCTCCATCGGCGATGTCGTATGGATGGTCCTTGCTAAAGGCCGTTTCGAGTGCGGCGAGCGCTTCCTTGATGTTCTGGATGTCGGTCTTGGTGGCGCGCACCGCCGCGAGTTCGACGGCGATCGCTTCGAGCCCTTCGCGCATTTCGAGAATGTCGCCGGCGGCCTTACGGTGCCGTGCCATCAGATGCGCAAGCGGATCGGCAATCAGCGGTGCGGTGGAATTCGCCACCACGTAGCCGCCCCCGGTCTTCGCCTGAATCAGCTTGCTGCCTTCGAGGCGCAGCAGCGCTTCGCGTAGCGAAGGCCGCGATACGTTCAGCTTTTGCGCGAGGTCCCGTTCGGACGGCAACGCATCGCCGGCCCGCAGCGTTCCGTCGACGATCAACTGCTCGAGCTGGTCGCAAACCGCGTCGGAGAGTCGAAAGCGTGGTGGCGGAACGATGGGAGAGAAGGACATCGGCTCGTGCTCCTGCTGCTCGTGCAGCTCTTATCGTGGCGGAGAGTGCGGTTCGCGCCGGCGCGCAACGCGCTGCGCGTGGCCGGCGGCGGAAGATGCACCGTGGATACGGTGTTTTGCCACGGGAAACTGTAGCTAGGATCAGGAATCCGGTCAATTGCCGCGCGCGTGAACGCGTCGACGCGGTCTTCAATGCACCGTGTGGATCGGCGCGTGGCTGGTCTGCCGCGGCGCGCGTGCGTCGCACGCGGTGTTAGTCGCGTTGGCGGCATTTGGCACGGGCGCCGCCGGCGTGGCCGCGGCGAGTTGTTCAGCTTCGCGTTCGAACTGCTCCAGCGCGGGCGTCAGTTCGTTGCGCAGCCACGCGATCAGCGTACGCACTTTCGCATCCAGATAGCGGCGCGACACATACAGCGCGTACACATTGAACGGACGCAGCCGGTATTGCGGCAGCACGCGCACCAGCTTGCCGCTGCGCAAATCGTCGAGCACGGTGTAGTGGCAAGAATGAGCGCCGCCGCGCTACAGCGCCGCATCGACCAGCACCGAGCCCTTCAGCAACCGGATGCGCTGATCGACGAAATAGCCGCCGCCTTCGGTATAGCGCAGATAGCAGCGGCCGCACACCGCGCATTCGGACACGCTGCAGCGGTTGTACGGAAAATAGCGCGGCGCGATCGGTGCTTCTGCGGACCAGTAGCGCGTGCCGTGCGGGTGGTACTCGGCGAAGGTCGGTTCGTCTTCGGCGCCGGTGGCGAGCGTGCCGACTTCGCGCAACTGCGCGACGGGCATCGACAGCGGCAGCGTTTGCCAACCGTCGGCGGGCGTGGCCGCGCAGGCGCAGTCGATTGAAACGTGCTCCGAACGGGTGGCGAGTTCGGTGAGCGCGGCGAAGTCGAGAACGGGGAGAGTGGTCATCGGGGTTTGGATAGCGGGCAAGACGGGCGGCTAGCGATGCAGCGATGCAGCGCACGTGTACGCGGATGCGCGTGCGTGCGCGGCCGCCCGCAAGCTTCGCACATTCCGGCGCCGCGCACCATCGCGGCGCGCGGTGTGTCGATACGGGTTCAATCGAACCGGCTCGAACATAGTGATGCGATTGCGGCGGCGGTGCGCCGCTCGCATCACTGCACGGTGCTCGAACCGGCCTCCAGCACTTTTTCATCGTCGCGTGCCGGCGCACGATCCGGCAGCATGAACGCGATCAGTGCCGCCAGGAAGGCCGCGACGGCCAGCGCGATCAGCGCGGCGCCGAAGTGGCCGGTAAAGTCCTTGATGATGCCGACCAGCCACGGCCCGAGCAAACCGCCGAACTGGCCGATCGTGTTGATCAGCGCAATGCCGATCGCCGCGGCGGCGCCGGTCAGGAACTCGCCGGTCAGCGTCCAGAACACCGCAAGGCAGCCCCAGATGCCGGCTGCCGCGATACACAGCAGCACGAGGCCGATCACCGGCTGCGACACGAACGCGCAGGCCAGCAGCGCGAGGCCGCCGACCGTCATGCATACGGCGATGTGCATCTTGCGCTCGCCGACGCGGTCGGAACGGCGCGCGACCAGATACATCGACACCGCCGCACAGCAGAACGGCAGCCCGCTCAGAAAGCCTACCTGCAGATCGGACTGCGTGCCCATGTTCTTGACGATCTGCGGCAGCCACAGCAGCACACCATAGAACGCCGTGAGAAAGCACACGAACAGCAGCGACAGACTCCACACACGCGGCATCACCGCAATCTTCGCGAACGGCAGGCTGGCGGTTTTTTCGAGCTTCACCGCTTCGCCTTCCAGTTCGGCGACCAGCCACGCACGCTGATCGTCGCGCAGCCACGTCGCATTACGCGGACGATCGGTCAGCCAGTACAGCACGAAAAAGCCGAGAATCACCGCGGGCGCCGCTTCAAGCAGCAGCATCCAGCGCCAGCCGGAATAGCCTTGCACGCCGTCGAGCGCATGCATCAGGATGCCCGACAGCGGCGAACCGACCGCTGATGCGATCGCGGTGGCCATGATCACGCCGGCGTTGGCACGCGAACGGTAGCGCACCGGGAACCAGAACGCGAGATAGGCGACCACGCCGGGAATAAAGCCCGCTTCCGCGACGCCGAGCAGAAAGCGCAGCACGTAGAACGCCGTGACCGAATGCACGAACGCCAGCGCGCCCGAGATCAAGCCCCAGGTGATCATGATCCGCGCAATCCACATGCGCGCGCCGAAGCGGTGCAGCGCGATGTTGCTCGGCACCTCGAACAGCGCATAGCCGATAAAGAAGATGCCCGCGCCGAGGCCGAATACCGAAGCGCTGAAACCGAGTTCATGGTTCATGCGCAGCGCGGCGAAGCCGACGTTGACGCGGTCCATGTAATTGATGATGAGCAGCACGAACAGCAGCGGCACGAGCCGTCGATAGACGCGGCTGATCGTGGATGCTTCGAGTGTGTGGTTCAAATTCGTCTCCTGATGCGGGCGCGGCCCTGGCGGGCCGCGCCGTCGTAAGTGATGCGCGCGTCGGGCGGCGCATGCGCCCGTTTAGCCCGCCGGCTCGCTGACCGCTTGCGGATTCAACAGATTGATCGGGTGCCCCGCCTTCCATGCCAGCAATTGCTCGATCGCAATGCCGAAGTAATGCTCGTACGTGTCCTTCTCGACATAGCCGATATGCGGCGTGGCGAGCACGTTGTCGAGACCGAGCAGCGGATGCGCGGCGCCGTAGATCGGCTCGTGCTCGTACACGTCGAGTGCGGCAAAGCCGGGACGGCCGCCTTTCAACGCCGCTTCGAGCGCGCCCGGCGCGATCACTTCGCTGCGGCTCGTATTGACGAACAGCGCAGTGGGCTTCATCGCCGACAGATCCTGCAGCGTAATCGCACCGCGCGTGGCAGGCAGCAGACGCAAGTGGCAGCACACCACGTCGGCTTGCGCGAAGAACGCGTGGCGGTCGTTCTCGGTCTCGACGCCGTCGGCGGCCGCTGCCGCGCGCGAGGTTTCGTGATCGCCGAGCGCGATCACGCGCATGCCGAACGCGCGTCCATAACCGCCGACCACGCTGCCGATCTTGCCGTAGCCGGCGATGCCGAGCGTGCGGCCTTTCAGGCCCATGCCCAGGTGGCCTTGCCACTGGCCCGCCTTGAGCCGGTTCGCTTCGACGTGCACCTTGCGCATCGACGCCATCACCAGCGCCCACGTCAGTTCGGCGGCCGCGGTGGTGGCCGAGCCTTCCGCGCACACCGGAATGCCGCGTGCGGTGCAGGCAGCGAGATCGACGTGATTCGCGGCGCGGCCGGTCTGGCTGATGAACTTCAGCTTCGGCAGGCGCGCGAGCAGATCGGCGCCGATCGGCGTGCGCTCGCGGATCAACAGCAGCGCATCCGCATCGGCAAAGCGCTTTGCCTGCGCATCGACGTCTTCGAGCGTGTCGTTGTAAATCTCCACGTCGAACTGCTCCGCGAGTTTCGGATAGCAGTCGAGCGTGCGCACGCAATCCTGATAGTCGTCGGAAATAATCACTTTCATTGCTTCGGTCTCCGCTTTACGGCTTCAGATCTTCGACCACGGCGCGGACAGCACCAGCTGGTTTTCCTGGCGCTGGATATAGCCCTGCGCGGTCATCTTCTTGTACTCGGTCCAGTCCGGGTCCGCTTCCATGGATGCACGGCGCCGCTGACGGTCTTCGAAACTTTCGTAGCCCCACAGATGCACGACCTGGTTCAGCGTGCCGACTTCCGAAATGAAATAGCCGAGCGGGTCGCCTACGTGCCGGCGCTGCACCGGCAGGCCATATTTCTCGTACAGCGCCAGATAGGCCTTCAGTTGACCAGGCACGATCGTGTAACGGCGCAAATCCACCAACATCGAATGTCTCCTTTGAACGATCCGTCCGGCGAGTCTAGTGGCGAGCCATACCCCGCTACAATCGATTAAATTCGCATGATTCACGAGTAAAACTGATGGCTGACAAGTCTTCCAAACGGCTTTCGATCCGGCACGTGCGCGCCTTCGTCGAAGTGGCCGCGCATCGCAGCCTGACGCGCGCGGCGGAATCGCTATTCGTCACGCAGTCGGCGCTTAGTCTGACGATTGCCCATCTGGAAGACGATCTGGGCGTCGCGTTGTTCGACCGCTCGACGCGGCGCATCGAGCTGACCCAGGCCGGGCACGAGTTTTTGCCGGCCGCTGAAAGGCTGTTGCAGGATTTCGATTCGTCGATTCGCGCGATGCGCGCGCTCGGCAAGCGCGAACGAGGCCGGGTGGGTGTGGCGGCGGTGCCTTCGGTGATGGCGCTGCTGCTGCCCGAAGCGGTGGCCGCTTACATCGACGCCTATCCGAACATCGACATCTATCTGCGCGAGGACAATTCGGAATCGGTGCAGCAGCGTATCGTCGACGGCGACGTCGACTTCGGCATCTGCAGCCCGTGGGAACACGACCCGGAGCTGGTATTCGAGCCGCTGTTCGAAGATTCGTATGGCGTGGTGTTCGCGCCGCATCACGCGCTGGCGGCAATTGCCGGCGAGCTGACGTGGGAGCACGTGGCCGGTTACCGCGTGATCGGCTTCAGCCCCGATCTCGGCATGCAGCACCAGCTGAGCCGCACACCGGGCCTAAGCGAAGAGGTGCGCGAGCCGCGCTATCAGGTGTCGAATACGTCGACGATCGAAACCCTGGTGGCGCGCGGCGTCGGCGTGTCGATCATGTCCGCGCTTGCGGCGCAACGCGCGCCGCTCGACCGGCTGAAGTTGCGTCTGCTGTCGCAGCCCGAGCTGAAGCGCACGGTCGGTGTGCTGCGCCGCCAGGGCAAATCGCTGTCGCCGGCGGCCGCGACGATGCTGCAGTTCGTGCGCGACGCAGTGCCGCAGCTCGCGCGTTTGCCGGGTGTGCGGGTTGCACCGGCGTTTGCGCCGCCGCTCGTTGCGCCGCCGGCCGCACCGGGCGCATGAGCGGGCAATGGGCCGGCACGAACGCAAGCAGCGGGCAAGCAGCGGACAAGCAGCGGGCAATCATCGGGCAATCACCGGGCAATCACCGGGCAATCACCGGACATGCCCGTGCGGCAACGCATAGCGGGGCGTGCGCCGCGAGCGCGCGGGCCTGTAGTACATTTTCCGCTTTGCACCATGCGCGGTAGGCGCGCAATACGGTTTCGCCATCATGTCCAGCGTCGATCCCTCTTCTCCGCAGCACGCCCCCACCGTAGCGCATGAGCGTCATCCGCTGCGCTTTCATATAGCGCACGCGCATCTTGCGTCGCCGTTCGGCGATGCGTGGTTCGCACTGAAAGCGGAGGCGTTCGCGCGTTTTTTCGGCACGCCGACCTTTCTCATCACACAAACGGTGATCGTCGCGGTATGGGTGCTGATCAACGTGACCGGCGTCGTGAAGTTCGACGCGTATCCGTTCATTCTGCTCAATCTTGCGTTCAGCTTGCAGTCCGCCTACGCAGCGCCGCTGATTCTGCTGGCGCAGACGCGTCAGGCCGATCGCGACAAGGCCGCCGCCGAAGCCGATGCGCGCCATCGCGAAGCGCTGGCAGCGGCCGCTGAAAAACGCGAGTTGCAGATGGCTGAGCAGACCGCGCAACTGTCCGCGCTGATGCGGCAGAACACGGCGCTCACTGAAATCACAAGGCAATTGAGCGAGCGCATCGAAGTGCTGACGCGCGAGATGCATCAGAAGCTGGTCGAAACGAAAGACCGCTAATACTGCGACGTGGCCGCGGCAAGGCGGCCTCGATGTCGCTCGCCGATGGCTACGCTGCCTTGCGTACCGCGGCCGGCGCGGCGTTATCTGCCGCTTCGAATGCAGCGCGCACGCGCTGTGCATACTGCGCGCGCCGTGCCTGGCGTGCCGCCAGGGCCCTTTCGCAGGCCCGCTTCATCAGGCGGTCGTCGATTTCGCGCACCGCCACCGTCAACAGGCAGGCCACCGCCGCCATCGCAATGCCAACCCCAAAAAACAGCGACAGAGAAGGATCGAAATTCATCTGTGTCTCCTGAATTGAGAGCCTGGCTTGCCGGCGTGATGGTGTAGCGGTGGCGTGCGGCTCGGATGAAGGGCATCGTAGCGGCGCAGAATGAGCGCAAAGTGAGCAGCGCGGCCATGCACGTTCAAGCACGTTCAAGCGTGTCCAGCGCACGTTCAGGCGCGGCAACGCGCGCCGGCGTGCGGCCAATGCGCTCGCCCGTCGTGCCGCGCGGGCAGTGCAAAGCTGCCAGGGCTCGCGCATTTTGCTAAACCGGCGGCCACCCGGACCGTGAAAATATTCGCGCCTCTTGTGAAATCGCACGGGCGTTTCACGAGATCACGCAAATCACGAGGGAGAAACTGCATGGCCAATCCGGAACATTTCGACACCCTGATTCTCGGCAGCGGTCAGGGCGGCAAGCTGCTTGCATGGCATCTTGGCAGCAGCGGGCAACGCGTTGCCGTAGTGGAGCGCAAGTGGGTCGGCGGCTCTTGCCCAGCAGTGGCCTGCCTGCCGACCAAGAACGAGATCTGGAGCGCGCGCATTGCGCATCTCGCACATCACGCGGGCGACTTCGGCACGCTGACCGGCGCGGTCAGCACGGATATGTCGAAAGTATTGCAGCGCAAGCGCGACATGATTCAGCGCGAGGTCGAAGCGCATCTGCAGTTCTATAAGTCGAGCGGCGCCGAGCTGGTCATGGGCAGCGGCCGCTGCATCGCGCCGAACACGCTGGAAGTGACGCTCAACGACGGCGGCACGCGCACGCTGACCGGCAGCCAGTTCGTGGTCAACGTCGGCTCGCATGCGGCGATTCCGGACATCGCCGGGCTCGCCGCCGCCGCGCCGCTCACGCATATCGAGGCGCTCGAAATCGGCGCGCAGCCGAAGCATCTGGTCGTGCTCGGCGGCGGCTATATCGGCATCGAACTGGCGCAGGCGTTCCGTCGCTTCGGCTGCCGCGTGACGGTGGTCGATCACAACCCGCAGCTGATGCATCGCGAAGACCCGGACATCGCCGAGGAAGTGCAGCGCATTCTGCGCGACGAAGGCGTCGAGCTGTTGCTGGGCGCGCAGACTACCCAGGTCAGCGGCAAATCCGGCGATGCGGTGCGGCTGACGGTGCGCACCGCGGGCGGTGAGCAGGTCGTCGAAGGCAGCCACCTGCTGGTTGCGGCGGGGCGCATTCCGAATACCGCGGGCATCGGTCTCGACACGGCCGGCATCGAACTCGACGAGCGCGGCTTCGTGCGTGTCAACGACAAACTGCAGGCGAGCGCGCCGCATAGCTGGGCGATCGGCGAATGCGCGGGCAGCCCGCAGTTCACGCATGTGTCGGTCGACGACTTCCGCATCGTGCGCGACAACATGGCGGGCGGCAGCCGCAGCACGCAGGACCGGCTGGTGCCGTACTGCATGTTCACCGATCCGCCGCTTGCGCACGTCGGCCTGAACGAACGCGAAGCGGCGCGCCGCAATATCGCGGTGCGCGTTGCGAAGCTGCCGATGGCCCACGTGCTGCGCGGCGAGGCAACCGACGAAACGCTCGGCTTCATGAAGGTGCTGGTCGCTGCCGACGACGATCGCATCGTCGGCTTCACGATGCTCGGTGCGGAATCGGGCGAGGTGATGGCCGCGATGCAGACGGCGATGCTCGCCGAACTGCCGTATCCGCGGCTGCGCGATGCGGTGATCGCGCACTTGACCTATGCGGAAGGGCTTGGCCGATTGCTCGGCAACGTGCCGGCGCGCGGCGGCATGTAGCGAGTCCGGGAGTGTCCGGCAGTAAGTCCGATCGCGAGTCCTGCGCGACTCCGATCGCGCGGGCAGTGGCGCGCCGCTGCCCGCGCAACGCATTGTCGATGCGCCGCACGCTCTTGCGCACACCGCGCACACCGCGCACACCGCGCACACCGCGCACGCCGCGTGCATCGCCCGCCCCGCGCTTCGCATCGGCGCCCTCTCTTAACGCGAATGACACTGCGCGCAATCATCGATTCGCTACAATAGCGCCGCCCATTCACAAGGAGATATGCATGAAACATGCACTGTGCGCGCTTGCCGCTGCGCTCGTCGCGACCGTGTCGGTCAGCGCCTATGCTGCCGGCTCGACCGAGAAGCTGCCGTCCGGCGTGGTCGTCCAGCATCTGACCGACGGCACCGGCCCGAAGCCGGTTGCCACCGACGTCGTGAAGGTCAACTACCGCGGCACGCTGGCCGACGGTACCGAGTTCGATGCGTCCGCCAAGCACGGCGGCCCGGCCAGCTTCCCGCTGAATCGCGTGATCCCGTGCTGGACCCAGGGCGTGGCCACCATGAAGGTCGGCGAAAAGGCCAAGCTCACGTGCCCGGCGGCGACCGCATACGGCTCGCGCGCGGTCGGCACGATTCCGGCCAACAGCGACTTGACCTTCGAAGTCGAACTGCTCGCGATCGTCAAATAAGCGCCCGCGAACAGGCAGCCTCAAATACGCGCCGTCGAATACGCGCCCGCGCGATGCGCAACGCGCGGCGGCACGCGCCGCCGCGCCCGGGCGACCTGTGCGGCAAGCTTCGCGCACTGCATGGTACTGTGAGCGCTTGCGCTCTCGTGTCGCGCCCAGCACGGTGATCCGGGGCCGCGGCACGCTGCCGCGCAACTTTCTTCGGTGGGAGTTGCCTTGGATCATCCGCTGATCATCGGATATACCGTGCTGGTCGCCGATCTCGCCGTATGGCGTTTCGGCCGGCCGCAAAGCGAGGTCGCACGCCTGTTCGTGCGGCTGCTGCTGTTCACGGTTCTCAGCTACGTTCTGTTCGCCTCCGGGCTCAGCCCGTTTTCGCAGGCGCCCGGCTTCGGCTCGATGCCGCTGCACGTGCTCGGCCAGGTGCTCGAGATCGTCTGGTGGCTCAACGGCGCGCGCCTCCTCGGACAGGCGCTCGATACGCTGCTGCTGCCGCGCCGCTGGCGCCGTCAGCGGCTGTTTCAGGACGTGTTCGGCGCGGTGGTGTTTCTGGCCGCGGTGGTCGCTTCGCTCGGCTTCGTGCTCGAGTTGCCGGTGCGCGGGCTGGTCGCGACGTCCGGTGCGCTGGCGATCGTCGTCGGTCTGGCGATCCAGAGCACGTTGAGCGACGTGTTCGCCGGCATCGTGATCAATACCACCGAGCCGTACGAAGTCGGCGACTGGGTCGAGATGTCCGACGTCGAAGGGCGGGTGGTCGAGATGAACTGGCGCGCCACCCATCTGCTGACTTCGCAGGGCAACGTCGTGATCGTGCCCAATGCGGTGGCCGCGAAAACCAACATCACCAACAAGAGCCGGCCCGGCTCGCTGCACGGCATCACCATCGGTCTCGAACTGTCGCCGCACGAGCGGCCGGCCACCGTGATCGGCGCGCTCGAACGCGCGTACCGCGGCCTGACGTCGATCATGGCCGATCCCGCGCCGTACGTGCAGGCCAAGCGCAGTTCGATGAACTCGATCCTGTACGAGATCACCGTGTTCGTCGACGACATGGGCAAGAAAACGCCGGTGGGCAATGAACTGTACGACCTGTGCTACCGGCATCTTGCGTCGGCAGGCGTGCAGATGCGCTCGCTCGGCGTGCCGGAGGCGCCGTCGCTGCGCGAAGATCCGCGCGACGCGCTGGTGCGCAGCGTCGAGCTGTTCGCCGCGCTGGACCGCGACGAAGTGCATGCGCTTGCGCAGCACATGACGCGCGACGAATACGAAGTCGGCGCGGTGCTGCTGACGCCCGAGGTGGTGCCCGACTGCATGACGATCGTCGAATCGGGCATTCTGCGCGTGACGGCCGTCGATACCGAGTCGAGCGAAGTCGAAGTGTCGCGTCTCGGGCCTGGCGATACGCTCGGCGAGATCGGGGTGCTGTCCGGCAAGCCGATGCGCGTGACGGTTTCGGCGGTCACGCGGGTGGTCGTCTATCAGTTGAAGAAGGAATATCTGCTACCGGTGCTGAAGGCACGGCCGGAAGTGACGCGGCAGATATGCGAGCTGCTGGCGCGGCGCAAGGACAAGCTGTTGAAGCTGTCGGCGGCGGCGCCGACCAATGGCAACCAGGAACATTCGATGTTCCAGTGGTTGATCGATGGGGTGCGCAAGCTGCACGATCTGACGTTTTGAGCCTGCGTGGCTGGCTGTGGCCGGCGCGCGGCGCGTGTGGGGCGCGTAGTGCATGCGGCGCGTGTGATGCGCGCGGTACGCGTGGCGCGGCGCGCAGGCGGCCGCCGCGCAGCCGGTCAGTCAGCCGGCCACGTCGATGCGCACGTCGCTCACAGATCGAGCACCAGCGGCTTCACGCTGCCGTCTTCCTGCTTCGCCGGCACCGAGCAGCAGATCAACGCTTCATTGCCGGCCGTTTCGAACTCCGGCTGATTCGCATAGCTGACCACGCCTTCCACGATTCGCGTGCGACAGCTGCCGCAACTGCCGGCCCGGCAGCTGAACTCGGGTGCAAGACCGCGTGCTTCGGCCAGTTCGAGCAGCGAGCCGCTGCCCGGCGTCCAGCGCGCTTCCTTGGCGGACTTCGCGAAGATTACCGGCGTCGGCTGATCCGCGGCCGCGCGCGCGGGCGCCGCGTTGGCAGCTGAGTCCGCACCCGCGCCGGCACTGGCAGCGGCTGAGGCACCGGCTGCCTTGGCGGGTTGTTCCGCGCGCCGCCGCTGCATCGAAGCAGGCCCGAACGCCTCCGCATGAATCCGTTCGTCGGCGATGTTCAGGTCGCGCAAGCCGTCGTACAGCGACTGCATGAACGCGGCCGGCCCGCACAGATAGAAGTCGTAGTCGTCGAACGGCAGCGTTTCGCGCAGCAACGCAATATCGATGCGGCCTTCGTGATCGTAGTCCTTGTTGGCTTGCGCGCCGCGCGGGTCCGATAGTGCGCGCACCACGTTGATCGCGCCGCCCGACACCTGCTCGAGATAGTCGAGTTCTTCGCCGAACGCGCGCTCGCCCAGCGTGCGCGCTGCCTGGAATAGCCAGGTCGGCCGCATGCGCCGCGTGCGCATGCCTTCGTAGACGATGTCGCGCAGCATTGCCATCATCGGCGTGATGCCGACGCCCGCGGCCAGCAGCACCGCCGGGCGCCGCTCGTGCGCATCGAGCGTGAAGCGGCCCGCGGGCGCACGCGCTTCGAGCACGCTGCCGACTCGCAGCGTGTCGTGCAGATGGCGCGATACCCGTCCTTCGCGTTTTACGCTGATCCGGTAGGTGCTGTCGGCTGGGCCCGACGACAGCGTGTAGGTCCTGCGTACGACAGTGCCGCTGGCTTGCGCGGGTGCAGTGCGATGCGCCGGATCGGCTGCCGCGGAATTGACGGCTACGCCGTCCGTGGTCGCGGCAGCGGCCACGGCCAGTATGTCGGTTGCGCCGTCCGCCACCACGCCATCACCCGCCGCCGATCTATCGATCGCGCCATCGCCCACCACGCCATCGCCCACCACGCCATCGCCCACCACGCCATCACTCGCGGCAGCGCCTTCCGCCAACGTCACGCGAATCGGCAGATACTGCCCGGCCTGATGCGGCACGAGCCCCGCACCGTCCATCGGCTCCAGGTGAAACGAACGGATCGTCGCGCTCTCGTCGACGATCTGCGTCACGCGAAACGGCCGCCACGCATTGGCAAGCTCACTGGCCTTCAGGCGGCTGGCCGCTTCGCGCCAGTTGCCGGTCATCAGCGAATTGACCGACCAGCCGTCCTCGCGAAACGTCCAGCGCAACGGCAGCGCGCCGGCACGATATACAACGCGCTGCGGCGTAAACCGCCACAAGCGTTCCGCGCCCTGAAACGCGGCGATTTCCGGCGAGTCGAGGTCGACCGTCGCGGTGCCGCTCAGTTGCAGGACGTCGCCGCTCGCGAAGTCGACGAACACGAGGCCCGCGCGCGGATTGACCAGAAAATTGCCGAGCGTCGAGAAAAACAGATTGCCCGCGAAGTCCGGCACCGTCAGCACGCCGTCGGCGCCGATCCGCACGAAGCCGGCATTGCCGCCGCGATGCGACACGTCCACCTGACGTCCCGCGCCGTCGCGATCCACATACGACGCGACGAAAAACGTATCGGCCGCTTCGATGATCGCGCGGTCGCGCGCGTTGAGCGCGCTGCGGTATTGCGGCGCGGCCTCGGCCAGTTGCGCCGGCTCGCGCACGAATTCGAAGCTGCGCAACTGGATGTATTGCGGACAGTTGCCGAAGCTCTCGTCGACGCCGATCGAGAAGCCGCGCGCCGTACGCCCGCGCACCGTACCGTTCATGCGATTGCGTCGCCGCGTATGCAGTTCGATGCCAAGCAGTCCGACCGCGGCGCCATCGTGCACGCCGGGGTACGCCGGGTCGCGCGGATCGGGCAGTGCGGCGACGTCGAGCGCCTGCGGACCGGGCGATTGCATAAAGCCGGGTTGGCCCGCGAGCAGCGTTGCCCACACGTCGCCGGCGTCGTCCACCGCGCCGAGCACGACAAACGGCAGCTGCGCGAAGAACGCGCGGTGCTGGTCCGGCATGAACTTGCGCACCACGCGCGTACCGAGTTCGCGCATCCGTTCGGCGACGCCGACGCGCTGCTGCAACGCTACTTCACCGCCGTGCCACGGCGCGGTGCTCTGGTTATCGGCGACAGGTGAAATCATGTCCATGCTGTGTGCTCCTGCGGTCCGCTTCGCAGCGGACCGGTTCGATATGCAATCAATCCTGCAACTGCTGCGTACCGCTTAGGCAGCCAATCCGACCGGCGTCTTCGCGAACGGCACGAAGCCCGGCAGTGCCTCGATGCGCTCGAGCCACGCGCGCACCTGCGCATACGCGGACAGATCGACGTTGCCTTCGGGCGCGCGGGCGATATAGCTGTACAGCGCGACATCCGCGATGCTCGGTGCGGCGCCCACGATGAATGGCTGCGTCGCGAGTTCGGCTTCGACGAGGCCGAGAATGCGGTGCGCCCGTGCAATCACTTCCGCGGCACGGAAATCTCGCTTGAACACCGTGATCAGCCGTGCGGCTGCGGGCCCGTAGGCGATTTCGCCGGCCGCCACCGACAGCCAGCGCTGCACCGCGGCTTCGCCTGCCGGCGTATCCGGCAGCCAGCCGGTCTTGCCGAGCTTGCGGGCGACGTACACCAGAATCGCGTTCGAGTCGGCGATCGTCAGGTCGCCGTCGATCAGCACCGGCACCTGGCCGAAACGGTTCAGCTTCAGGAACTCCGGCGACTGCTGCGCGCCGGCGGCCAGATCCACTTCGACCAGTTGATGGTCGACGCCGAGCAGCGACAGCAGCAGACGGGCGCGGTGCGAGTGGCCGGATAGGGGGTGGTAATAGAGCTTCATCGTGACGTCGGTCTCATAGGCACGAGGCACCGGACCATCCGGGCCTCTGCTTCGCAGTCTAGGCAAGCCCGCCGCGCCGCAGAACGGGCCGCGCGCCCAAAGCATTTTTCTCGTAACGAGAAAGATCGCCAAAGCCGCGCCAGGCGGGCCGCGCCGGCGTGCGCACCAGGATTGAGCCGAACCGGCATGTCGTTGAGACGTTCGAGCATGCGCCCAGACGGCGCGCGCGGCTACACTCGTGCGTGCAAGTGTCTTTTTCCGGATCTGTGCGACGACGGACGACTGTGGATGAACCTTGGATTGTTTTCTCTGCCGATTGCCCCTTTGATCCTGTTCGCCAGCGTGGCGGCCGCGCTGCTGGCGGCGCGCTTCGCCGGCAAAGCCGCGGCGGCAGGCACCGATAACGCGGTCTTCATGGCGCTGCTGGTGGGCCTCGTGGCGGCGCGGCTGGTATTCGTCGGACGCTATCTGCCGGCCTATGAAGGCAGCGTGCTGAAGATGCTCGATTTCCGCGATCTGGGCTTCGACGGTACCGCCGGCGTCGTGGCAGGCGCGGCGGTGGCAGCGTGGCTGCTGTGGCGCCGCCGCGCGATGCGCCGGCCGTTGGCGGCGGCGCTCGTCGCGGGTGTGGCGACGTGGAGCGTGGCTACCGCCGCGGCGGAATACGCGCGGCCGCCGCAGACGGTGCCGGCCGTGCAACTCGTCGACGACCGCGGCCAGATCGAGTCGCTTGCGCGGCGCGACGGCAAGCCGCTGGTGGTCAATCTGTGGGCGACGTGGTGCCCGCCATGCCAGGCGGAGATGCCGTCGCTCGCCAAAGCGCAGGCGCAGCACGCGGGCATCGACATGGTGTTCGTCAATCAGGGCGAGACGCGCGACACGATCGCTGGCTTTCTGCAGGCGCACGATATCCGGATCGAGCATTCGTTGCTCGATCCGCGCCTCGAAGTGGCCCGCGCGGTCAAGGCCGCCGGCTATCCGACCACGCTGTTTTACGATGCGCAGGGGCGGCTGGTGGCGTCGCATCTCGGGCCCTTTTCGGCGGCGACCTTCCAGCAGGCGCTCGAACAGCTTTATCCGCAGCAGATGCGCATGCCGGAGGCTTCGCGATGATGCGCGTGAAATCCGCCGCCGCGCCGCCATTACTACGCAAACCCGGCCGCACGGCGCGCCTGCTGTGCGCAGCGTGGCTGGCCGCTTTCAGTCTATCGACGCCAGGAGCCGTGATGACCACCGAAGCCGAAGCCGCAACCGCACCGGACGCGCCGCGCGCGAACCCCGCCGCGCTCGTCACGCTGCCGAGTCCTTACGACTTCGAGACCACCGTCGCGCGCCTGAAGGAAACGCTCGCGGCGCGCGGCCTGACGCTGTTCGCCGACATCGACCAGCGCGACGCGGCGGCGCGCGTCGGCATGCCGTTGCGGCCGACGCGTCTGCTGCTGTTCGGCAATCCGAAAGGCGGCACGCCGGTGATGGCCGCGCATCCGCATGCGGCGCTCGAGCTGCCGCTGCGCGCGGTGGTGTGGCAGGACGATGCGCAGCAGGTGTTCATCGACTATCTGGACGTGACGAAGACGCTGCCGGCCTATGGCGTCGACGCGGCCTTGCTTGCGCCGTTTGCGCAGGTGCCGGCGTTGCTGCGAACGGTGGTGCAGCCGCAGCAACGCTAGACGGGCGGCCGGTGCCGTCTGCGCGTGCGGCGGCGTCTAGCGCTGTGCGGATCCGGAAGGCCCCGCCCCGGGGTGCGCGCGCTGCTGATCGACCCGTTCGAGACTGCGCTCGATATCGCGCAGTTCGGCAAGCACCGCATAGAGCGCGGTACGCGCGTCGCGTGCGCGTTGTTCGGCGTTCGCCAACTGTTCTTTGGTCGATTCCAGCATGCGCTCGTGGGTGCCGACGTCTTCGTTGCGTGCGCGTAGTGCCGCTATTGCCGTTTCCAGCTGTTGTATGTGCTGTTGCACGTGATCTTGCTCGTCCTGTGCGGCGCGCTCGGTATCGCTGAGCGAGTGGGCTGCGATGCGTTCTGCGTCGCGCCTCAGTAACAGGCTCAAACGCTGCTCTTCGAGACGGTCGCCGGGACGGTCGCCGGGACGGCCGCCGCGCAAGCCGGATTTCACCGGTTCGCGGACGCCGCCGTAGGCATCACGCTCCGCACCATGGTTCGCGCGAGGACGCCGTAACGCTGCGCCGGTATAGTCCGGCACCCGCACCGGCACGGGCGCGGCCGGCAAAGCCGTCCGATGCGTCGACGGGTGCTGCCGCACCAGCGCGCGGACCACCAGCGCGCTGGCGGCCGTAACCGGGTAGCGCGGCGGCTCGCCGTGCGAGCGGGGCAAATCCGTCTGCGCAAGCACCGATGGCGAACCGGTGTCCGGATGCCAGTGGGTTTCAGCGAAGCGAAATAGGTTCATGCGGACCTCTTCGGTGACGTTAGAGGCGCACTGCGCGACTGCGCATTGCATGAACGCATTTACGCAAAGCGACGACGTGTGAAGGTGGTGCAATGTGCTGACTCGATGCATCTGTGCCGCGCACGTGCACGGCCTGTGTATCGACTTTTGCGCATGCGCCGGCACGCGGGCCGGCGCTCAGCTCAAAACTTTCCCGGCTCGTGCTGCCACGCCTGCTCGATCGCGTGCAGCGCGCCGAGCACGATCGAACGGTTCAGCGCCGCGGCGAGCGTGCCGTCGCGTTCCTCGTACGCTTCGCACAGCCGCTGATGATCGGCGCATGAGCGCTGTAGCCGCCCCGGCAGCGACGTGCTCAGATGCCGCAGCCGGTTGGTGCGCAACCGCAGCGTATCGAGCACTTCCTTGACGATGCCGTTGCGGCTCACCCGCAACTCTTCGTCGCGAAACGCGACGTTGGCCCAGAAATAGCCGTCCACGTCGCCGCGCGCTGCCACGTCGGCGAGCCGGCTGTGCGCGCGCCATAGCGCGGCGATGTCGTCGGCGCTCGCGTGCTCGACGATCGCATGCGACACCTGTGCATACAGCAGCGCACGCAGCTGATACAGCTCGCGCACGTCCTTGATATCGAGTGTCGACACCCGCGGCCGGCGGCGCGGCGACCAGTCGACCAGCCCTTCGCGCGACAGCACGAACAGCGCCTCGCGCACCGGCGTGCGGCTCACGCTGAAGCGCTTCGCGAGGTCGACCGAATTCAGGTCGTCGCCCGGCTGCAGCCGGCCTTCGATGATGCCGCGCGCCACCCAGTCGACGATCTCCGACACCCGCGGCGAGTCGTTTTCTTCCACCGCGGCGCTGCTATCTCCTTCCTTCTGCATGGCATTTCCTTTATTCGGCTCGTTGCTGCGCGGTTCCGCGGGCCAGATTCTAGCAAAACGGCATAAACAGACCCCCGGCTGAGCCCAGGTTAAGTGACCAAGTGTGCACACTTGGCGATTTTTCACTTGAGTCTACCGCGATTTGGTCGCTATACTGGCTCAAAGTGTCGACACTATAGAACCAGGCACACGCTATCCATCGAGAGGAAACAGGAGACGACATGTATATGGAAAAGGAGCTCGCCCCGCACGCTCTGGCGCAGGCGAGCGTCTCGGCGCGGCTCGACCGCCTGCCGCCCACCCGCTATTTCCGCGGGCTGGTGGCGCGCATCGCGGTAGGGGGCTGGTTCGAGTTTTATGAACTGTTCATGGCAGCTTACGTATCGCTAGGGTTGATTCACAGCGGGCTGTACCGCACCACGACGGCGGGCCTGTTCGACATCAACGGTTTCGCGAGTTTTCTCGGCTCGTTCTTCGCCGGCATGTTCGTCGGCACGGTGGCGCTCGGCGGCATTACCGACCGCTACGGGCGGCGCGCGGTATTTACCGGCGCGATGGTGATCTACTCGATCGCGACTTTCGCGGCGGCGTTCCAGCATTCGCCGGAAGCGATCGACGTGTGGCGGTTCGTGGCCGGCGCGGGCATCGGCGTACAGCTTCTGACTGTCGACACTTACATTTCCGAGCTGACGCCGTATAAAAGCCGCGGCAAGTACATGGCGTTCAGCATCCTCGTGATCCTGACCTCGGTGCCGGTGGTCGCGGTGCTCGCGTACGTGCTGGTGCCGCAGGTGGTGTTCGGCCTCGAAGGCTGGCGCTGGGTGATGATCATCGGTTCGGCCGGCGCGATTGCGATCTGGTTCGTGCGGCGCGGC
>DATLOW010000177.1:0-3679 GCA_035536055.1 Paraburkholderia sp.
TGCGTGTGCGCGCCATCACGATGGAAGGCGACATCGTCGAATTCGGATCGCTCAGTCCCGATGCGCCGGGCCTCGATCTGCTCGCGGTGCTGGTGGGCAGCGAGGGCATGTTCGCGATCGTCACTGAAGTCACGGTCAAGCTGATTCCCAAGCCCCAAACCGCGCAGGTGATCATGGCGAGCTTCGACGACGTCGTCAAAGGCGGCGACGCGGTGGCGGGCATCATCGCGTCGGGCATCATCCCGGCCGGCCTCGAGATGATGGACAAGCCGGCAACGCGCGCAGTCGAGGAATTCGTCAACGCCGGCTACGATGTCGACGCAGCCGCGATCCTGCTATGCGAGTCGGACGGCACGCCCGAAGAAGTCAGCGAAGAAATCGTGCGGATGACCGCCGTGCTGCGCGAGCATGGCGCAACGCGCATCCAGATCTCGCGCTCGGAAACCGAGCGGCTGCGCTTCTGGTCGGGCCGCAAGAACGCGTTTCCGGCCGCCGGGCGTATCTCGCCTGATTACTACTGCATGGACGGCACGGTGCCGCGCCGCAGCATCGGGCCGCTGCTGGCACGCATCGAAGAAATGGAAAAGAAATACAACCTGCGTTGCATCAACGTGTTTCATGCGGGCGACGGCAATATGCATCCGCTGATTCTGTTCAACGGCAACGACCTCGAAGAGTGGCACCGTGCCGAGGCATTCGGCTCCGACATTCTCGAATCTTGCGTCGAACTGGGTGGCACCGTCACCGGTGAGCACGGGGTGGGCATCGAGAAGATCAATTCGATGTGCGTGCAATTTTCCGCGCAGGAGCGCGATGCGTTTCATGCGGTCAAACGCGCCTTCGATCCTCCGGGCCTGCTCAATCCCGACAAGGGCATTCCTACGCGGGCCCGCTGCGCGGAGTACGGCAAGATGCATATTCGCGGCGGCTTGTTGCCGCACCCTGAGTTGCCGCGTTTCTAGCCGCTGCACGCACCATTGCTTGTGCCGCACGGCGCCTGGCTTCGCACGGCGGCACCGCATGCGGCATGCGGTGTCGCGCGGAAGAGCCGCACACGCCGCGGCAAGCGGGGCAAGCCGCACGGCGCGTCCTGGCAATTGCACAAGACATCCATCCCGGCAGCACCGCAGGACGGCAATCCGGCATCGCTCCGCTTTGCGCAGCCCGCCTCGGCGGCAACTCTAGCGGAGCCGGACGGGAACCCGTACGGGTCCGCTCCGGGTTGCCAGTCCGACGCCGGCCGGTACAATCGAAATCACTACAACGAAGCACGACGCCATGGAAGAGGACGACATCGTCGCCGTATGGTCCGAGCGCATCCGTTCGGCTAGCGCAGAACGACATCCGGTGCGGATTCGCGGCGGCGGCACGAAAGACTGGTACGGCCAGTCGCTGCAAGGGGACATCCTCGACACGCGCGCACACCGGGGCATCATTGAGTACGACCCGGCGGAACTGGTGATTACCGCGCGCGCCGGCACACCTTTGCTCGAAATCGAAGCGGCGCTCGCCGAGCATAACCAGATGCTCGCGTTCGAGCCGCCGCACTTCGGCCCGCAGGCGACGCTCGGCGGCTGCATTGCCGCGGGCCTTGCCGGGCCGCGCCGTCAATCGGCCGGCGCACCGCGCGATTTCGTCCTGGGCGCGGTGATCATGAACGGCCATGGCGAAGTGCTGCATTTCGGCGGACAGGTCGTCAAGAATGTCGCGGGCTACGACGTATCGCGACTGATGGCTGGCTCGCTCGGCACGCTCGGGCTGATCCTCGAACTGTCGGTGAAGGTGCTGCCGCGACCGAAAGCGGAAGCCACGCTGAAGTTCGACATGAACGGCACCGACGCGGTCCGCAAGCTCAACGAATGGGGCGGCCGGCCGTTGCCGGTCACCGCTAGCGCGTGGCGCAACGGCACGCTCGCGTTGCGTCTGGGCGGCGCCGAGGCGGCGGTCAAGTCGGCGCGCTCGTCGCTGGGCGGCGAGGTCGTCGATGCGGTCGAAGCCGAACGGTTCTGGGCCGGCCTGCGCGAGCAGACCGATCCGTTCTTCGCCGCGATCTCGCCGCAGGCGGCGCTGTGGCGCCTCGCGTTACCGACCATCACCGAACCGCTGCAACTGCCCGGCGCGCAACTGATGGAATGGGGCGGCGCGCAGCGCTGGTGGATCACCGATGCCGACGCGCAAACCGTGCGCATCAGCGCCAAGCAGGCCGGCGGCCACGCGACGATCTTCCGCACCGGTCATGGCTACGACCGCAGCGCGGGCGTCTTTACGCCGCTGCCCGCGCCGCTGATGAAGATCCACCGCGGCCTGAAGGCCGCCTTCGACCCGGCCCGCATCTTCAATCCCGGCCGGCTGTATCCCGACTTCTGAGCGCGCGATGCAAACCAACCTCGCGGACTTCATTCGCAACACACCGGACGGCGCCGAAGCAGACGCGATCCTGCGCAAGTGCGTGCATTGCGGTTTCTGCACGGCCACCTGCCCGACCTATCAGCTGCTCGGCGACGAACTCGACGGCCCGCGCGGCCGCATCTATCTGATCAAGCAGATGGTGGAAGGCACGCAGGTCACGCGCAGCACACAGACGCATCTGGATCGCTGCCTGACGTGCCGCAACTGCGAGTCGACCTGCCCGTCGGGCGTGCAGTACGGACGCCTCGTCGAAATCGGCCGCAAGCTGACCGAAGAGCGCGTGTCGCGTCCATTCGGGCAGCGCGTGCTGCGCCGGCTGCTCGCGAGCTTCGTGCCGAACGAAACGCTGTTCACGCCGGCCATGCGCCTCGGCCAGCACGTGCGGCCGCTGCTGCCGAAGAAGCTGCGCGACAAGGTGCCCGCGCGACAGCGCCAGCTCGAATGGCCCAGCGCGACACACGAGCGCAAGATGCTGATGCTGGCCGGCTGCGTGCAGCCTTCGATGATGCCGAACGTGAACACCGCGACCGCGCGCGTGCTCGATGCACTCGGCATCGAGACGATCGTCGCGGCGGACGCGGGCTGCTGCGGCGCGATCCGGCTGCATCTCGGCTATCACGACGAAGCGCTCGACGATATCCGCGCCAACATCGACGCGTGGTGGCCGTATGTCGAGCAAGGCGTCGAGGCGATCGTGATGAATGCGTCGGGATGCGGCGCGACAGTCAAGGAGTATGCGCACCTGCTGCGCGACGATCCGGCCTATGCGGACAAGGCGCGCCGCATCGTCGAACTGACGCGCGACATCGCTGAAATCCTCCCCGAGTTCGAAGAGCCGCTCGCCGCGCTGACGCGCCGGCGCGCCGTGCATACCGTTGCATACCATCCGCCGTGCACGCTGCAGCACGGGCAGCAGATCCGCGGCAAGGTCGAGCAGCTGCTCGGCGAACTCGGCATCGATGTGCGGCTGCCCGCCGACAGCCACCTGTGCTGCGGTTCCGCGGGCACCTATTCGCTGACCCAGCCGGCGCTGTCGTATGCGCTGCGCAACCAGAAACTCGAGCGGCTGCAGGCGCAGGAGCCGCAGATCATCGTATCGGCCAACGTCGGCTGCATCGCGCATCTGCAAAGCGGCACGTCGACGCCGGTCGTGCACTGGATCGAACTGGTCGAGCACATGCTGGCCGGATAGCGGCATCCGTATAATCGAGCTTTGCCGCTCAACGTGCAGGGTTTCATGTCCGACCTGATTCACCATCTCGCCGCGGTG
>DATLOW010000178.1:0-9752 GCA_035536055.1 Paraburkholderia sp.
GCGCAGATCAATGCGTTCCATCCGCTTGCGCGTCTCGCATGGCTGAAACAGCACGAGCCGCACCTGTTCAGCCGCGCGGCGACAGTACTCGAACCCAAGGACTATCTGAATTTACGCCTGACCGGCATTCGCATGTCCGACCGCATTTCGAGCGCGCGCCTTGCCGCCGCCGCCGCGCCCACCCGGCACGCGACCGATCTGCTCAGCGCAAGCGGCATCCCGTCGACGCTGCTGCCGCCGCTCGCCGCGCCCTGCGCTCGCGTCGGCACGATCCGCGCCGGCGTGCCGGCGCCGTTCGACCGGCTGGCCGGCATCCCCGTCCTATGCGGCTCGAACGATACGTGGAGCGCCGTGCTCGGCCTCGGCGCGCTGCAGCCGAATCTCGCATACAACCTGTCCGGCACCACCGAGGTGTTCGGCGTCGTCAGCGAACACGCGCACAGCGCGGCGGGGCTCGTCAGCGTCGACTGGGGCGGCGTTCATCAGCTTGGCGGCCCGAGTCAGAACGGCGCAGACACGCTGACGTGGCTGCTGTCGATTCTCGGACACACGAACCATCCCGAGCACTTCCCCGCGGATCAGCTCACAGCGCTGCTCGCGCAACCGCGCCACGCGCAGCCTCTGCTGTTTCTGCCGTACCTGCAGGGCGAGCGCGTGCCGTGGTGGGATCCGGCGCTGCGCGGCGCGTTTGTCGGCCTGCAGCGCGCGCACACGCCGACCGATCTGGCGTGGGCGGTACTGGAAGGCGTGGCGTTTCACAACAGGCTGGTGCTCAATCGCGCGGAAGCGGCGCTCGGCCGTCCCGTCGACGAAATCCGCTTCGGCGGCAAGGCGGCGTCGAACCTGCAGTGGCGGCAGATCAAGGCAGACATCTGCGAACGGCCAGTGGTGGCGGGTTCAGCGCAGGAGGCCGGCATCGTCGGCGCGGCGGCGGTCGCATGGACCGGCATCGGCGAGTTTGCATCGTTGCGCGATGCACAGCGGTATCTCGTGCAAAGTGCCGCGCGATGCGAGCCGGATGCGGCGCGCGCGGCGTTCTATCGGCCGCTGTTTGAGTTGTACCTGAACGCGCATAGCGCGCTTGCGCCGTTGTCGCACGAGCTTGCGGCAATGCATACGGCCCGCGCACCGCACTGACCCGGCCCGGCGGATGGCGCCACGTCCCGGCGCCCGCAGTAGCAGGTGGCAGGCGGGACGCAGATCCCCCGCCCCGACAGCGCCCCCTCCCTCACCCGCGCAACCGGAACTTCCCCACCATCCCCTGCAACGCGCGCGCCTGATCGTCGAGCGACTGCGCCGCCGCAGTGGCCTGTTCGACCAGCGCCGCGTTCTGCTGCGTGCCGGCATCCATCTGCGACACCGCGAGGTTGATCTCCTCGATGCCCGAGCTCTGCTCGGCCGAGGCCGCCGAAATCTCGCCCATGATGTCGGTCACGCGTTTGACGGCCTTTACCACTTCGTCCATCGTCTGCCCGGCGTCCTGCGCGAGCTGCGAGCCGTTGCTCGCGCGCTCCACCGAAGCGCCGATCAGCGTCTTGATTTCCTTCGCGGCCGCCGCGCTGCGCTGCGCGAGAGTGCGCACCTCGCCCGCCACCACCGAAAAGCCGCGCCCGTCCTCGCCGGCTCGCGCCGCTTCCACGGCGGCGTTCAGCGCAAGGATATTGGTCTGAAACGCAATGCCTTCGATCACACCGATGATGTCGCCGATGCTCTTCGCGCTGTCGTTGATGTCGTTCATCGTCGCGACCACGCGGCCGACCACGTCGCCGCCCTTCTCGGCGATCGCCGACGCGTTGTCGGCCAGCGTGCGCGCCTGCTTCGCGTTGTCGGCGTTCTGCCGCACCGTCGAGGTCAGCTCTTCCATGCTGCTCGCGGTGCGCTCGAGCGCCATCGCCTGCTGCTCGGTGCGTTGCGACAGGTCCAGATTGCCCATCGAGATCTGTCCGGACGCCGCGGCGATCGCCCCGGCGCTCGCCGCAATCTCGGCCACCGTCGCCGACAGCCCGTGCTGCATGTCGCGCAACGCGGACAGCATGCTCGACGTATCGCGCTTTTTCAGCGCAATCGCATCGGACAGATCGCCGGCCGCGATCCGGCTGGCGATTTCCTTCGCGTAAGCGGGTTCGCCGCCGAGTTGCCGCGCAAGGCGCCGCACCACCCACTCGCTGATCGCGAACGCGAGCACGATCAGGCCGAGCGTCATCGCGGCGATCATCACGAACGACGACTTGAAGATAAACGCGGATGCGTCGATGGTGGCTTTCGCGGCAGTGCCGCGCTGCGCGACCAGCGTATCGACGAGCTTTTCGAGCTTGCCGGTTTCGACCAGCAGCGCCACGTCCTGCATGCCGACCTGCCAGTTCATCTGCGACAGGTCGAGCGGCTGCGCCTGCACCAGCTTCACGAAGTCGCGCAGATGCGTGCTCCACGTGGCAACCGCAGCGGCGAACTGCTTTTGCTGGCCCGCGGCTTCCGGCGACGCGGTGTACTGCTGCAGCGTCTGCAACTCGGTGTTCAGCGCGGCGAGGCCCTTGTCGATATCGGCGCCGAGTTCTTCGCGCTCTTTCGCGGTGGTCGCGGTCAACAGCATTTTCTGCGCACGGCTCGCGCGCAGCATGTTGCCGCGCGCTTCTTCGGCCGCTCGGCTCGCGATATAGCCCTGTTCGTAGATCGATTGCGTCGAGCCGTTCAGGCGGCTGATCTGCGTCAGCGAAAACACGCCGATCGCCAGCGTGCCCACCAGCAGCAGCGCGAACGCGAGCCGCAGCGTGGTCTTCACCGACAGATGGCGGCGGCCTGCGGCGCGATGGCCGTCCGACGCTGCGGTGTCGCCCGCGCCGCGCGCGGCGCGGCCCGGCACGAACGCTTCGTTGGGCCGCTTGGCCAGCGGAAGTGTGCTCATGGTTGTTTCCCCACTTGTCTTACAGCCGGAAAGGTCCGTTCCGGCGAACTTTCGTCTCACGTCAGGTCAACGGCAAAGCCGCCGGCGTTCTTTAACTGCCCCGCGCCGTGCGGCTCGACGCGCACCACCTCGTGGGCTCTGCGCGAGCGGTGTTATACATGGCCAAAATCGCCAAGTCACTGGAAGTCATCCTCGTGTCATGCGCGGTGCTTAAGCGCCGCATTGGTGCACCGCAACGGCAAATTGCTGTCCGATTCGCGACAAAACTTGGCCGGACAACTGTCTTGCGCCACATTACAATTGATCCGTACCCAACGATTCGCCCGGCCCTGCCCCCGACCAGAAGCCCCCCGCAGCCCGCGCGAGCCCCGTTCAGCCCAGTCCAAATCCAACCACGTATGGAATCGAGCCTCGACAAAAGCGCCCTCGCCGGCGCCTCCGCGTCTTCCGCCGCCGCGCCGGCCAGCACCACCGTCAAGGCGCCCAGTACCGTCTATTCGATCCTCGGCGCAATCAGCTTCTCGCATCTGATGAACGACATGATCCAGTCGTTGATCCTCGCGATCTATCCGATGCTGAAAGACAACTTCGCGCTGTCGTTCACGCAGATCGGCCTGATCACGCTGACCTACCAGATCACCGCGTCGCTGCTGCAGCCGCTGGTCGGCGTCTATACCGACAAGCATCCGAAACCTTACTCGCTGCCGGTCGGCATGGGCTTCACGCTGTGCGGGCTGCTGCTGATGTCGGTCGCGCCGAGCTTCGGCGTGCTGCTGATCGCCGCGGCGCTGGTCGGCTGCGGCTCGTCGGTGTTCCACCCGGAATCGTCGCGGGTTGCGCGGATGGCTTCCGGTGGCCGCCACGGCCTCGCGCAGTCGCTGTTTCAGGTGGGCGGCAATGCCGGCACCTCGCTCGGGCCGCTGCTCGCCGCGCTGATCGTGATTCCCCATGGCCAGCGCAGCATTGCGTGGTTCTCGGTGGCGGCGCTGGTCGGCATGCTGGTACTGTCGCAGGTGAGCCGCTGGTACAAACAGCACCCGGCCACCAGAAAGGCGCGCGCCGGCGTCGCGCATCCGACGCTGTCGCAAAGCCGCGTGATGATCGCGATGAGCATTCTGGTGCTGCTGGTGTTCTCGAAGTATTTCTATCTGGCGAGTATCAACAGCTACTTCACGTTCTATCTGATCGACAAGTTCCATCTGCCGGTGCAGGCCGCGCAGATTCATCTGTTCGTGTTCCTCGCGGCGGTGGCGGCCGGCACCATCATCGGCGGCCCGGTCGGCGACCGGATCGGCCGAAAGTACGTGATCTGGGTGTCGATTCTCGGTGTCACGCCGTTCACGCTGCTGCTGCCGTACGCGAACCTGTTCTGGACCGGCGTGCTGACCGTCGTGATCGGCGTGGTGCTCGCATCGGCGTTCTCGGCGATCCTCGTCTACGCACAGGAGCTGATTCCGGGCAAGGTCGGGATGGTCGCCGGGCTGTTCTTCGGCTTCGCGTTCGGCCTCGGCGGCATCGGCGCGGCCGTGCTCGGGCAGCTCGCGGACGCGACCAGCATCACCTATGTGTACAAGGTCTGCTCGTACCTGCCGCTGATCGGTATCCTGACCGTGTTCCTGCCGAACATCGAGGGCAAGCGCGCGAAGGCGTAATTCGGCAAGCGCGCGGGCGACGCGCCGACGCGCGGCCTCGCCCGCCGCAGACCGACACAGACCGACGCATTGCACGCCGCACGCCGTGCACCGTACGCAGCGACCAGCCATGCGTCGCGCCGGCAGCGCCCGCGCTTCGCATCGGCAACGCAAAACGCCTGCAACGATCAACCTCACGCTTTTCCGCAGCGTGAGGTTTTTTGTTTTTTGCGCGTCCGCTTTCGCACCCGCCGACGCCGCGCTCATGGTGAACCCGCGTTGCCCGCGCATCGGCGGCGCTCTATGCTGTGCTGGCTGACGGTTCCCACGGCGCATCGCTTGCTGGCGCGCGTTGTCGGAGCCTCAACGGCACGCTGATTGCGTGCCCGCATCGCGTTTTCGTTCGAGCCCCTCGCCCCACGCCGACCGAAGGATCTCCGCCGATGACCCGCTACCGCGAATTCCACCGCCGCTCGATCGACGAGCCCGAAGCGTTCTGGCGCAGCGAAGCCGCGCGCATTCACTGGCAAACGCCGTTTCACACCGTGCTCGACCGCTCGAATCCGCCGTTCGCGCGCTGGTTCGTCGGCGGCCGCACCAATCTGTGCCATAACGCGGTCGACCGCCATCTCGCCGAGCGCGCGCAGCAGAACGCGCTGATCTACGTGTCGACCGAAACCGGCATCGAGCGCAAGTACACCTATGCCGAGCTGCACGCGGAAGTGAACCGGATGGCCGCGGTGATGCGCGCGCTCGGCGTGAAGCGCGGCGAGCGCGTGCTGATCTATCTGCCGATGATTCCCGAAGCGGTGTTCGCGATGCTCGCGTGCGCGCGGCTCGGCGCGGTTCATTCGGTGGTGTTCGGCGGCTTCGCGGCGCCGAACCTCGCGGCGCGTATCGACGACGCGCGGCCCGCGTTGATCGTCACCGCCGATGCGGGCGCGCGCGCCGGCAAGGTGATCGACTACGCACCGCTGATCGACGAAGCGCTGTCGCGCGCCGCGCACAAGACGCCGCGCGTGCTGCTGATCGACCGGCAACTGACGCCGGAAAAGCTGGTCGCGCCGTACCTCGTCGACTACGAGCCGCTGCGCGAGCAGTTCTTCAATGCGCACGTGCAGTGCGAATGGCTCGAATCGAACGAGCCGTCTTACGTGCTGTACACGTCCGGCACGACCGGGCGGCCGAAGGGCGTGCAGCGCGACGTCGGCGGCTATGCGGTGGCGCTGGCGGCTTCGATGGAATACATCTTCCAGGGACAGCCCGGCGACACGATGTTCACAGCGTCGGACGTCGGCTGGGTGGTCGGCCACAGCTATATCGTGTACGCGCCGCTGCTCGCGGGCCTGACCACGGTGATGTACGAAGGCACGCCGATCCGGCCGGACGGCGGCATCTGGTGGCGGCTTGTCGAGAAGTACGGCATCAACCTGATGTTTACCGCGCCGACCGCGCTGCGCGTGCTGAAGAAGCAGGACCCGGCGCTTTTGAAGCAATCCAATCTGTCGAGCCTGCGCACGCTGTTCCTCGCCGGCGAGCCGCTCGACGAACCGACCGCCGCATGGATCGCCGATGCGCTCGGCAAGCCGGTGGTCGACAACTTCTGGCAGACCGAAACCGGCTGGCCGATCCTCGCGATCCAGCGCGGCGTCGAGGCGCTGCCGCAGAAGCTCGGCTCGCCCGGCGTGCCGGTGTACGGCTACGACCTGACGTTGCGCAACGAGCTGACCGGCGACGCCTGCGCGCCCGGCGAGAAAGGCGTGATCACGCTCGGCTATCCGCTGCCGCCCGGCTGCATGTCGACGGTGTGGGGCGACGATTCGCGCTTCGTCAGCACGTACTGGTCGGGCCTGCCGGATCAGCCGGTGTACTCGACCTTCGACTGGGGCATCCAGGACGACGACGGCTACGTGACGATCCTCGGCCGCACCGACGACGTGATCAACGTGGCCGGTCATCGGCTCGGCACGCGAGAAATCGAAGAAGCGCTGTCGGGCCACAAGGCCGTGGCGGAAGTCGCGGTGGTCGGCGTCGCCGATCCGGTGAAGGGCCAGGTCGCGCTGGCGTTTGCCGTGGTGCGCGATGCAGAGCGCTATGCGTCGGACGGCGCGCGCGCCGCACTCGAAGCAGAACTGACCGCGACGGTAGACCGGCAGCTCGGCGCGATCGCGCGGCCGGCGCGCGTGCATGTGGTGGCGATGCTGCCGAAGACGCGCTCCGGCAAACTGCTGCGCCGCGCGATTGCCGCGCTGGCGGAAGGACGCGATCCGGGCGATCTGCCGACGATCGAAGATCCGTCGGCGCTACAGCAGATTCGCGATGCGCTGGCATTGGCAGCACCGGTAGAGGTACCGCACAGATAGCGGCGATCGGGCAGCGCAGCCGCGAGCGCGGGCGACTCAGCAACGACTGCGACAGGCCGTTGCGCGAGTCGCGCGCCGCGGCGCGCGACTACGCCCGCGCCTGCAAAAATCGCCGCAGGATCCCGCTCGAATACGTGCCGGCGATTTCCACCAGAAACGTCGCGAACGACGCCGGCGCGTGCGCGTCGGCGGTATCGGAAACGGTGCGCACGATCGCAAACGGCACGCCGTATTCGTGACACACCTGCGCGATCGCCGCGCCTTCCATTTCGACGGCCAGCGCATCCGGCAGCGCGGCGCGCAGCGTCTCGACCGCCGTCGCACTCGCAATAAACTGATCGCCGCTGATCACGAGGCCGCGGTGCACGCGCGGCTGTTGCGTGGAAAAGCGCGTAGCGAGCGCACTGCCCTCTTCGTCGATAAAGCTTTCGCATGCGGCCGCCAGCTGCGCGGCAAGTTCGGCATCGGCGGCAAACCGCGCGACGCCGAGCAACGGCACCTCGAAACGCGGAAACAGCGGCGATGCGTCGAGATCGTGCTGCATCAGCGTCTCGCCGACCACCACGTCGCCGATCCGCACGTCGCGCCCGACGCCGCCCGCCACACCGGTGAACACGACCGCCTCGACGTCGAATGCATGAATCAGCGCGCTGACCGTTGCGGCCGCCGCCACCTTGCCGATCCGCGCCAGCGTCACGACGCACGGCGCGCCGTGCACGGTACCGACGTGGTAATCGCGCTGACCGTGCGCGACCGTCTGCACACCGCCCTCGGCGCGCATCGCGGCGACCAGATCGCCGAGTTCTTCCGGCAGCGCCGCCATCACGCCGAGCGCACGGCGCGCGGCCGCCGCGTTGTGTTGCGGGTCTGCGGTCCGGCTGGTTGCCATTGTCTTCACTTCGCTCATTCCACTGCCTGCAGTTTCGCGACCGCGAGCGCCAGCCATTTCTCGCCGTGCCGCTTGAATTTCACCTGAGCCTTGCCGTCCGCGCCGCCGCCTTCGAGCGCGGTGATCGTGCCTTCGCCGAACTTCGTGTGGAACACCTGCTGGCCGATCCGGAAGCCGCTCTCCGCCGCCCGCTGCTCGTTGGCAAACGCGGGCAACGGCGCCGCCGACGCGCCGCTGTCGTAGCTGCTTTCGCGTCCACCGCGCCCGAACCAGTCGCGGCCCCAGCCCGCGTTATCCGAACGGCCGCCCCAGCGCGCGCCAGCCTCGACCTTCGGCGTCAGCCACTTCAGCGTGTCCTGCGGCAGCTCGTCGAAAAAGCGCGAGCGCACGTTGTAGCGGGTCTGCCCGTGCAGCATGCGGCTTTGCGCGAAGCTCAGATAGAGCCGCTCCTTCGCGCGCGTAATCGCGACGTACATCAGCCGGCGCTCTTCCTCGAGGCCGTCGGCCTCCATCGCGCTGTTTTCGTGCGGGAACAGGCCTTCCTCCAGACCGGTGATAAACACCGCGGTGAATTCGAGGCCCTTCGCCGAGTGCACGGTCATCAGCTGCACGGCTTCCTGGCCGGCCTGCGCCTGGTTGTCGCCGGCTTCGAGCGATGCGTGCGACAGAAAACCGGCCAACGGCGTCATCGTGTCGGGGTTTTGCGCCGGGTCGGCAAGGCTCGGCGCGTCGAGCACGACGCTGCCGGGGTCGTCGGTCGCAGCGACGATCTCCGGCACGTTAGTGGCGCCCGGCCGCAGCGGAATCGAGCGGGCCGGCGTGTCGAGTCCGTAGCCCTCTTCGCTGACGAACGCGGCGGCCGCGTTGACCAGTTCCTGCAAGTTTTCCAGCCGATCCTGCCCTTCGCGCTCGTTCTGGTAGAAATCGGCGAGGCCGCTGCCGCGCACGATATGCTCGACCGTTTCCGGCAGGCTCATCTGCTGCGTTTCGGCGCGCAGCCGGCCGATCAGCGTGGCGAACCCGGCGAGGCTCGAGCCCGCCTTGCCGGCCACGTACGGCACCGCTGCGGCAAGCGAGCAGTTGTATTGACGCGCCGCGTCGGCAAGCTGCTCGATCGAGCGCGCACCGATGCCGCGCGCCGGAAAGTTGACCACGCGTGCGAACGCGGTGTCGTCGTTCGGATTGTCGATCAGCCGCAGATACGCGAGCGCGTGCTTCACTTCCTGACGCTCGAAGAAGCGCAAGCCGCCGTACACACGGTACGGAATGCCGACGTTGACCAGCGTGTGCTCGATCGAGCGCGACTGCGCATTGCTTCGGTACAGCACCGCGATCTCGCTGCGCGACAGCCCCGAGTTGATCAGCGCGCGCACCTCTTCGACGATCCAGCTCGCTTCCTGCGTATCGGTGGTCGCCTCGTACACGCGCACCGGCTCGCCGTGTCCGGCGTCGGTACGCAGATTCTTGCCGAGGCGCCGCGAATTGTGCGCGATCAGCTGGTTCGCGGCATCGAGAATGTAGCCGTGCGAGCGGTAGTTCTGCTCGAGCTTGATCAGATTGCGCACGTTGAACTCGTGCTCGAAGTCGCGCATGTTGCCGACGTTCGCGCCGCGGAACGCGTAGATCGACTGGTCGTCGTCGCCGACCGCGAAGATCGCGTTGTGCTCGCCGGCCAGCAGCTTCAGCCACGCGTACTGCAGCTTGTTGGTGTCCTGGAACTCGTCGACCAGAATCTGCCGGAAGCGCGCCTGGTAATGCGCGCGCAGTGGCGGATTGTGCGCGAGCAGCTCGTAGCAGCGCAGCAGCAGCTCCGGAAAATCGACCACGCCTTCGCGCTGGCACTGCTGTTCGTAAGCGTCGTACAGCTCGACGAACTTGCGGTTGAAGTTGTCGGTCGCGTCGACGTCCTTCGGCCGCAGCCCCTGCTCCTTCGCGTTGTTGATGAAGTACTGCAGGTTCTTCGCCGG
>DATLOW010000179.1:0-2391 GCA_035536055.1 Paraburkholderia sp.
ATCTTGCCACCGGCGTCACCCGCACCCGGCCCGACGTCCACCACCCAGTCGCTTTGTGCCGCGACCCGCATGTCGTGCTCCACCACCACGACGGTGTTGCCGGCATCCACAAGTCCCTGGAGTTGCACCATCAGCCGGTCGACGTCGGCCGGATGCAGGCCCGTGGTGGGTTCGTCGAGGATATACAGCGTGTCGCCGCGTTGCGCGCGTTGCAGTTCCGTGGCGAGCTTGATGCGCTGAGCTTCGCCACCGGACAATTCGGTGGCGGGTTGACCGAGCCGCAGATAGCCGAGGCCGATGTCGCGCAGCACCTTCAGTGCGCGCATCACGCTGGCTTCGTCGGCGAAGAAATCGCAGGCGGCGTCGACGGTCAAGCCGAGCACCTCGGCGATGTTCTTGTCGCGCCATGTCACTTCGAGCGTCTGCGCGTTGTAGCGCGTGCCGCCACAGATCGAGCAGGGCGCATAGACGCTTGGCAGGAACAGTAGCTCGACGCTGACGAAGCCTTCGCCTTCACACGTCGGGCAACGGCCTTGCGCCGCGTTGAACGAGAAGCGGCCCGCGCTGTAGCGACGCTTGCGAGCCAGCGGCGTGTCGGCGTACAGCTTGCGCACGTGGTCGAAGAGGCCCGTGTAGGTGGCGAGATTGGAACGCGGCGTGCGGCCGATCGGTTTCTGATCGACGCGCACGAGGCGGCGCAGCGCGTCCATGCCTTCGGCAATGCGGCCGCCGGTCGGCGCGCTTGCGCCCGCGAGCAACGGATCCTGCTCGTCGTCGTCGGGTTTTTCAAGGGCGCGTCCAAGGTGACTAGCGACCAGTTCCGGCAACGCCTGGCTCACGAGGCTCGATTTGCCCGAGCCCGACACGCCCGTGACGGCAGTCAGACAGCCGAGCGGAAACGAGGCGTCCAGCCCATGCAGATTGTTGCGCGTGATGCCGACGAGCCGCAGCCAGCCGGCCGGTTCGCGCGTCGCGCGTGCGACCGGCGCGGGCGGCGCAAACAGATGCCGACGGGTATGTGACGCTTCGACAGTCGCGAGGCCAGCGGGCGGCCCACTATAGACCACATGGCCGCCGGCTTCGCCGGCCGCTGGACCGACATCGACGAGCCAGTCGGCGCGCCGCATCATCTGCAGATCGTGTTCGACGACAAACAGTGAATTGCCCGCAGCCTTCAGGCTCTGCAGCGCGCTGAACAGCGCTTCGCCATCTGCGGGGTGCAGGCCGGCCGATGGCTCGTCGAGCACATACACGACGCCGAACAACTGCGACGACAACTGCGTGGCGAGTCGCAAGCGCTGCAGTTCGCCGGATGACAGTGTGGGCGTACTGCGCTCCAGCGCGAGGTAGCCCAGGCCCAGATCGACCAGCGTCGTCAGGCGTTCTTGTAACTCGGCTGCAATGCGTTGCGCGGCGACGCGCTTTTCCTCGGACAGGTTAGGTGTGCGCCGCACATCGGGCGAGGCTTTATGCGCGGACCCGCCTGCAGCGACCCGTTTATCGACGGCATCGCGCATGGCGCTCTTGCTGAGCACGCTGCCTTTGCCGGCGCCTTTGCCTGAACGAGCGGCATCCGGATCGGGCCATTCGCCGCGCGCGATCGGTTCGAGCATCTCGGCAAGTGTGGCTAGCGGCAACTGGGAGAACGCGCCGATATCGAGCCCGGCGAATTTCACCGACAGCGCTTCTTTCTTGAGCCGCTTGCCATGACAGGCCGGACAGACGCTGCCAATCATGAATTGCGACACGCGTTTTTTCATCAGCGCGCTTTGCGTGTTCGCGAACGTGTGCAGCACATAGCGGCGGGCACCGGTGAACGTGCCTTGATAGCTCGGTTCGTCCTTGCGCTTGAGTGCGGCACGGGTTTCTTTCGGCGTGAGTCCGGCGTAGACGGGGACGGTCGGTTGTTCGTCGGTGAAAAGGATCCAGTCGCGGTCTTTCTTTGGCAAATCGCGCCACGGTTTATCGACGTCGTAGCCAAGGGTCACCAGAATGTCGCGCAGGTTTTGCCCGTGCCACGCGGGCGGCCATGCAGCGATTGCGCGCTCGCGAATGGTCAGCGAGTCGTCGGGCACCAGCGATTTTTCGGTGACCTCGTACACGCGGCCCAGTCCATGGCAAGTCGGACAGGCGCCTTGCACGGTGTTCGGCGAGAAATCCTCGGCGAACAGCATGGGCTGCTTCGGCGGGTAGTCGCCCGTGCGCGAATAGAGCATGCGCACAAGACTCGACAGTGTGGTCACGCTGCCGACCGACGAGCGCGCGCTCGGCGTGCCGCGCTGCTGCTGCAACGCGACCGCGGGCGGCAGGCCTTCGATGGCGTCCACTTCGGGCACGCCGACCTGCTCGATCAGGCGCCGGGCATACGGCGCGACCGATTCGAAATAGCGC
>DATLOW010000180.1:0-26262 GCA_035536055.1 Paraburkholderia sp.
TGCTTCCCGAAGGACGTGCAGGCGCTGATCCGCACCGCGCAGGAGCGCGGCGAAGGCCTGCAGATTCTCGAAGCGGTCGAAGCCGTCAACGATGCGCAGAAGAAGATTCTCGCCAACAAGATCGTCGAGCGCCTCGGCGGCGATCTGTCGGGCCGCACGTTTGCGATGTGGGGCCTCGCGTTCAAGCCGAATACCGACGACATGCGCGAAGCGCCGAGCCGTCCGCTGATCGCCGAGCTGCTGTCGCGCGGCGCGAAGGTCAAGGCCTACGATCCGGTTGCGATCGACGAAGCGAAGCGCGTGCTTGCGCTCGACCTCGCGCAACGGCCGCAACTGCTCGACAACCTGAGCTTTGTCGGTGAAGAGATGGAAGCCGCCAGCGGCGCCGATGCGCTGGTGATCGTCACCGAGTGGAAGGTGTTCAAGAGCCCGGACTTCGAAAGCCTGAAATCGCTGCTGAAGACGCCGCTGATTTTCGACGGCCGCAACCTGTACGAGCCGGAGTCGATGAGCGAGCAGGGCATCGAGTATCACGCGATCGGCCGTCAGCACGCGCTGCAGCCGGGCGCACGCAGCGGCGCGCCGGCCGGCGCGGCGGCTACCGCGGTTTAGCGGCAGGTCCGGCCAGGCCCGGCAGCAGAAAGTCGGGCAGAAGCCGGGCAACCCGCCAGGCCACGCATCAAGCCAGCCTTGCAACGCAAGTTTCAGTAACAGGATTCGGGTACGCACCATCGACGCAAAGCCACGGATACCGCCATGTTCGCCAACGTCCTGATCGTCTGTCATGCCAACGTATGCCGCTCGCCGGCTGCGGAAAACCTGTTCAAGGTGAAGTTGCGCGAGCATGCGGGCACGCAGATTGCGTTTCGCTCGGCCGGCATTCGCGCGGTGGACGGCGACGTGATGGACCCGGTGATGCGACGCCTGCTCGAAGAGCGCGGCATCGTACCCGGCGAACATCACGCGCGGCGGCTGAACCGGCACATGGTGCGTGACGCCGACCTCGTGCTCGTGACCGAGCGCAGACAGGTGAAAGACGTCGAAGCGCTGGACCCGACCGCTCGCGGCAAGGTCCATGCGCTCGGCAAATGGGAGGGGTCGGACGTGAGCGACCCGCACGGAGGCGAAGAGAGCGAATACCGGGAGAGCCTCGTGCTAATCGAACATCTGGTCATGGGATGGCTCAACAAAATATGCTGAATCGAAATATCACTGCAGTTTTTCTTCTTGTGCTGGCCTCGTTCTTGTCAGCGTGTGCAACCTCGCCGGGTTATAACCTGGACACGTCGCGCCTGAACGATCCGGGTCCGACCGGTCCACAACCGACCTACGACGTGAAGACGATCGACGCGCAGCTGATCGTCGCGCAGGCGAAGTTCGCCGCGGCGCAGGCGCCGGCCGCGTTGCCGCCGTCGCAGTACGGCAGCGACCTTGCGCACTACCAGTATCACATCGAGCCGCAGGACATTCTCGGCATCACCGTGTGGAACCACCCGGAACTGACCACGCAGACCGGCACCACGCTGTCGACCGGCGGCAACACCACGCAGACGCTGTCGAGCGTGCTGCAGCAGCCGTATACGACCGCGCTGCCGGGCCAGGCCGACCCGTACGGGCAAACGGTCACCGCCGACGGCACGATCTTCTTCCCGTTCGTCGGGCGGGTGCGCGCGGCCGGCCGCACCACGTCGCAGATCCGCGAGCAACTGTCGACGGCGCTGATTCCGTACATCAAGGACCCGCAGGTCGACGTGCGCGTGCTCGCGTACCGCAGCCAGCGCGTCGAAGTGACCGGCGAAGTGAAGACGCCGGGGCCGCTCGCGATCAGCGACGTGCCGCTGAAACTGGTCGACGCGATCACCCGCTCGGGCGGCACCACGTCCGAGGCCGACCTGCAACGGGTGCGCCTGACGCGCGACCACAAGCTGTACATCCTGAACGCGTACGCGATGCTCGACCGCGGCGAAACCAGCCAGGACGTGCTGTTGCAGCCGGGCGATGTGCTCAACGTGCCGGACCGCACCGATAGCCGCATCTTCGTGATGGGCGAGGTGAAGTCGCCGGCTACGGTGCCGATGCAGAAGGGCCGCCTGACGATTGCCGACGCGCTGACCAGCGCCGGCGGCATTCTCGACACCGATGCCAACCCGCGGCAGATCTTCGTGATGCGCGGCATGCGCGACAACCCGACGTCGCCGGAGATTTTCCGGCTCGACATGACGCAGCCGGATTCGGTGATGCTGACTTCGCAGTTCCAGTTGAAGCCGCTCGATGTCGTGTATGTGGGCACCGCCGCGTCGACGACGTTCAACCGTCTGATCCAGCAGGTATTGCCGACGTTGCAGTCTGTGTTCTTCCTGAAGGAATTGGTGAATTGATGGCCGGATAGTCCGGTTCAGGAGCCAGGTGCGCATCACACGCGCGCACCTGGCGCAACGAATGTGTAGTCAAGCCTGAAACGCCGTGCTGCGCGCATCACCGACGCGCGTAGCGCGGCACCCGAACGGGGATACGAACCGTGAGCACACAAGTGAACACCCATCTGGCCATCCAGGGCCGTACCGAAGAAGAGGACGTGGTCCTCGGCCAGCTGATCCAGGCCATCTTCGACGACATCTGGTGGCTGATCGGCATAGCCGTGACGATCGTCGCGATTGCCGGCTTCTACTGCTACATCGCCAAGCCGGTGTACTCGGCCGATGCGCACGTGCGCGTCGAGCAGCAGGACAACACGTCGCAGGCGCTCACGCAGAACCAGAGCGGCGCCGCGATCAGCAGCGGCTCGAGCTCGCTGCCCACCGACGCCGAAATCGAAATCATCAAGAGCCGCGGCGTGCTCGGACCGGTCGTGCAGCAGGAAAAGCTGAATTTCTTCGTATCGCCGAAGACCTTCCCGATTCTCGGCAGCCTCGCCGGCCGTCTGCACAAGCCGGGCGAACTGGCCAAGCCGTGGTTTGGGCTGAACTCGTACGCATGGGGCGGCGAAGCGGCCGACGTCGATTCGATCGAAGTGACGCCGTCGCTCGAAGGCAAGAAGCTGACGATGATTGCGTTGCCGGACAACCAGTACGAACTGCACGGCCCGGACGGCGCGCTGCTGCTGCGCGGCGCGGTCGGCCAGACCGCACAGGGCGGCGGCGTGACGATGCTGGTCAACAAGCTGGTCGCGCGGCCGGGCACGCAGTTCCAGGTGATGCGCGCCAACGACCTCGATGCGATTACCGGCTTCCAGTCGGCGATCAAGGTGACCGAGCAGGGCAAATCGACCGGTGTGATCCAGATTTCGCTGGAAAACGGCGACGCGGATCGCGCGGCGGAAATCGCCAACGCGGTCGCGCAGTCGTACCTGCGCGAACACATCCAGACCAAGCAGGCGGACGCGAGCAAGATGCTCGACTTCCTGAAGAGCGAAGAGCCGCGCCTGAAGTCGGACCTCGAGCACGCGGAAGCGGCGCTGACCGCGTACCAGAGCAAATCCGGCTCGATCAACGCATCCGACGAAGCGAAGGTCTACCTTGACGGCAGTGTCGAATATCAGAAGCAGATCGCCGCATTGAAGATGCAGGTGGCGTCGCTGCAGCAGACCTATGCGGACAACCACCCGATCCTGAAGGCGGCCCGCGAGCAGATGGGGGAACTGCAGGCGCAGCAGGAAAAGTACGCGGCGCGCTTCCGCGATCTGCCGGCGACCGAAGTGCGCGCCGTGCAGCTGCAGCGCGACGCGAAGGTGGCCGAAGACATCTACGTGCTGCTGCTGAACCGCGTGCAGGAACTGTCGGTGCAGCGCGCCGGTACCGGCGGCAACGTGCATATCGTCGACGCCGCGCTGCGTCCGGGCGAGCCGACCAAGCCGAAGAAGGTGCTGATCCTGTCGGCCGCGGCGATTCTCGGCCTGATCGCGGGCACCGGCTTCGTGCTGGTCCGCCGCAACATGTTCAAGGGCATCGACGATCCGGAACACGTCGAGCGCATCTTCCATCTGCCGGTGTACGGCCTCGTGCCGCTGTCGGCCGAGCAGGCGGTGCTGGAGAACCAGGTGGTGCGCGGCGGCGCGCGCGAGCGCACGGTGCTCGCCAACGCGCGGCCAAAAGACGTCTGTATCGAAGCGCTGCGCAGCCTGCGCACGTCGATCCAGTTCTCGCTGATGGACGCGCGCAACCGCGTGATCATGCTGACCGGCCCGATGCCGGCAGTCGGCAAGAGCTTTCTGACGGTCAACCTCGCCGTGCTGCTCGCGCACTCGGGCAAGCGCGTGCTGATGATCGACGGCGACATGCGGCGCGGCTCGCTCGAGCGCCATCTCGGCGGCTCGCAGTCGAACGGGCTGTCCGAGCTGCTGTCCGGCCAGATCGCGCTGGAAGAGGCGATCCGCCCGACCGATACGCCGCATCTGTCGTTCATCTCGTGCGGCGTGCGTCCGCCGAACCCGTCCGAGCTGCTGATGTCGCCGCGCCTGCCGCAGTACCTCGACGCGCTGCAAAAGCGTTTCGACGTGGTGCTGATCGACACGCCGCCGGTGCTGGCCGTGACCGATGCATCGATCATCGGCGGCTATGCGGGCTCCACGTATTTCGTGGTGCGCTCGGGCATGCATACCGAGAGCGAGATCAGCGATTCGCTGAAACGCCTGAGCGCGGCCGGCGTGCACGTGCAGGGCGCGATCTTCAACGCGATGCCGACGCGTGCGCGCGGCGGCTACGACCGCAGCTACGCCGCGGTGCAGGAATACCTGAGCAACTGATTGTGACGGCCGCTGCCTCGCAACGCGCGCGGCAAAGCCGCTGCGCGCGGGGCCGGCCGCGACCGCCGCAAGCGCGGCGGCCGTAACGATTCGAGTATCTGAGCGCCAAGCCCGGAGAGTTTTCAACGATGAAGATAACGGTACTGGTCCCGACTTTTCGCCGTCCGGACGACCTGACGCGCTGCCTCGCCGCCCTCGAGCGGCAGCAGCGCGCGCCTGACGAAATCGTGGTGGTCGCGCGTCCCGACGACGCCGCGAGCCACGCGTGCCTGCGCGAGCATCTGGCCGCCGGCCGGTTGCCGATCGTGGTCGCGCTGGTCGAGCTGCCGGGGCAGGTCGCGGCACTGAACCGCGGTCTCGACGCCGCCAGCGGCGACGTGATCGCGATCACCGACGACGACGCCGCGCCGCACGCCGACTGGGTCCAGCGCATCGAAGCGCATTTCGCCGGCGACCCGCGGCTGGGCGCGCTGGGCGGGCGCGACTGGGTGCACGAGAAAGGCACCGTGCTGACCGGCTCGCGGCCGCTGGTCGGCAAGCTGACGCCGTCGGGCAAGATCATCGGCAACCACCATCTCGGCGTGGGCGGCGCGCGCGAAGTGGACGTGCTGAAAGGCGCGAACATGAGCTACCGCGCCGCGGCGATCCAGCACATCCGCTTCGACACGCGGCTGCGCGGCGCAGGCGCTCAGGTGCACAACGATATGGCGTTCAGCCTGAGCGTGAAGAACGCCGGCTGGAAGCTGGTGTACGACCCGCGCGTCGCGGTCGACCATTTCCCGGCCGAGCGTCACGACGACGACCGCCGCGACGCGCAGACGCTCGCCGCGGTCACCAATGCCGCCTACAACCTGCATCTGATCCTGCGCGCGCAGTTGCGGCCGCTGCATCGCGAGACTGCGTGGTGGTGGTACAAGCTGGTCGGCACGCGCGTCTATCCGGGGATGGCGCATGCGCTGATCGCACTGACTTCGAAGCAGGGCCGCACGCGGCTGTCGCGCTGGCGTGCGGTGCGCGCCGGTGCGCACGAAGCGCGCCGCGCGGCGCTGTAACGCCCGGCGCAGCGCGCGCCGGCGAGCGTTACCGCGCACGCCCGCCCGCCAGGCGAGCGCGCGCAACGCTACCGCACCGCGCGCGGCGACACGTTTCACCGCGACACGTTTTTGAACCGGCTGACCGGAGTGCCCTGCATGAGCATCAATGTCCACGTTCATCTGTTTTACGGTGCCGATCCGCGCACCTATCGCAAAGGCGAGAATATCGGCTGCCTGTACGGCTATCACCATGCGGAGTCGGACGAATTCCACCTGACGTACTCCGAAGACGCACCGGAGAGCAAACCGGTGCGGCTCGTGCGCCGCGCGCTGAAAGCGCTGCTCGGCTTCGACGCGCTGCACACGTGGCGCAATCGCGCCGAAATCCTGCGTTCGGACGTGGTCTGGACGCATACCGAACACGAACACCTGGCCGTCGCGCTGGTGCTGCTGATGCAAGGCCGGCGCGCCGCGCCGCCGCTGCTGCTCGCGCAAAGCGTTTGGCTGCTCGACAAGTGGCCGCGCTACGGCTTCGTGCGGCGCTGGCTGTATCGCAAGCTGCTGGCGCGCGCCGACGTGCTGACCACACTCGCCAGCGAAAACGCGCAGCTGTGCCAGCGCTTTTTGCAGCGCGACGCGACGCGCGTGCTGTACGGGCTGAACACCGCCGACTTCCCGGTGCAGACGCCGCAGTCGTGGACGCCGCACACGCCGCTGCGCATCGCCGCGATCGGCAACGACCGCGACCGCGACTGGGACACGCTGATCCGCGCGTTCGGCAACGACGCGCGCTACGCGGTGCGGATCGCCACGCGGCGCCGCATTCCGGCGTCGCTGCGCGCGCCCAACGTCGAGATCGCCGCCTATTCGGGCCTTGCGAAGCAGCGCGAGTTCTACGCATGGGCCGATGTGATCGTCGTGCCGCTGCGGCCGAATTCGCATGCGTCGGGCATCACGGTAATGCTGGAGGCCGCCGCGATCGGCAAGCCGATGCTGGTTACCGACGTCGGCGCGCTGCAGGATTACTTCTCGCCTGAAGCGGCGTCGTACGTGCCGCCGTTCGACGCGCAGGCGTTGCGCGATGCCGCCGACAAGCTGGTGGCCGCGCCCGCCGACGCGCTGCGCCAGGCACGCAGTGCCGCCGCTGAATTGCTGGCGCGCGATCTGACCACGCAGCACTTTGCGCAGCAGCACGTGCAGATTACGCGCGACCTGCTGCGCCGGCGCGCGTCGCCGCACGGCATGCGTCACGCCGAGCCGGCCGCGGCCGGCGCGCGCGCCGCGCAAGCGCATACCGTCGAACAGAGCGTCGAACGGAGCGTCGAGCGCCACGGCGCCGGCACAGGAGCCTAAGGTATGGCGACCCTACTGCAAGCCGGCGCCAGCAACGCGAAGAACCTGCTCGGCGGCGGCCGCGACCGCAGCGAGTGGATTCCTTCCGCGCTGCTGTGGCTGATTACCGGGGTGTTGATCATCGCGCACCAGGGCACCGTGCTGACGCTCGCGTTCCCGGTGCTGGCGATCATGAACGGCTTTTGGCTGTACTTCAAAAGTCCGGCGCGCTACGTCGGTTATATGTGGTGGCTGTGGTTTCTGAGCCCGGAAGTGCGGCGCCTCGCCGACTGGTCGAAGGGCGGCTTTACGCCGACGAGCCTGATCCAGGTCGCGCCGCTCGCGGTGACGATGATCAGCGGCCTGTCGCTGATCCGCTATTACCCGGTGCTCGCGCAGCGGCGCGGGCTGCCGGTGCTGCTGACGCTGTTCGGCCTGATGTACGCGTTTCTGATCGGCGTGGTGTCGAGCGGACCGCTCGCCGCGATCTACGACCTCGCGAACTGGATCTATCCGCTGCTGATCGGTTTTCACATCATGGCGAACACCAAGCTGTACCCGGCGTTTCGCGAAACCATCGTCAGCACCTTCATCTGGGGCATGCTGGTGATGGGCGGCTATGGCTGCGTGCAGTTCTTCATCATGCCGCAGTGGGACGCGCTGTGGATGATCGGCTCGCAGATGAATTCGCAGGGCGACCCGGTGCCGTTCGGCGTGCGCGTGTTCAGCACGATGAACTCGTCGGGCCCGTTCGCGTTCGCGATGATGGGCGCGATGGTGTTCGTGCTCGCCGCGCAGCATCGCGTGCGCTGGGTGGCCGGCGCGCTCGGCTTTATCTCGTTTGCGCTGAGTCTGGTGCGTTCCACGTGGGGTGGCTGGGTGATCGCGCTGCTGGTGCAGCTGGTCAAATCGGATAACCGGGTGCGGATCCGCATCATCGTCAGCGGCGTGCTGCTGATCGGCCTGTGCGTGCCGCTGCTAGCGGTCGGCCCCGTCGCGGAGCGCATGCAGGCGCGCCTGAACACGCTCGTCAACCTGAACGACGACCAGAGCTATGCGGCGCGCAACCAGTTCTACGCACAGTTCGCGCAAACGGCGTTTACCGACGTGTCCGGCGAAGGCATGGGCGCGACCGGCACCTCGACCAAACTGTCGAGCGGCAACGACGGCCAGCTCGGCGAGTACGGCAACTTCGACAGCGGCGTGATGAACATTCCGTTCGTGCTCGGCTGGCCCGGCACGCTGCTGTACATGTCCGGCATCCTGTGGATCATGACGCGCGCGGTGCTCGCGTCGTTCAAGATGAAAGACGACAAGTTCGTGTCCGCGTGCCTGTCGCTCGGCGTAGCCATCTTCGCGATGCTGGTGTTCACCAATTCCCTGGTGGGCACGGGCGGGTTGCTGCTGTTTATGAGTCTGTTTTCGATCATCTCCGCAGCGCACCACCAGAAGCAGCATCGCCGCTCGAATTTCGTTCTACACGGAGAAACTCCTTGAGAGTCGCCATTGTCACGCACGTCGTGCGCCATAACGACGGGCAGGGCCGCGTCAACCACGAGATCGCGCGCGCTGCGCTCGACGAAGGCATTGCGGTGACGCTCGTGGCTTCGCACGTTGCACCCGAACTGCTCGCGCACCCGCTGGTGCGCTGGGTGCCGGTCAAGATCGGCCGCTTCTGGCCGACCAATCTGCTGCGCCAGCAGGTGTTCGCGCTGAAGACCGCCATCTGGTTGCGCACGCATCGAAGCGAATTCGACGTGCTGCACGTGAACGGCTTCATCACATGGGCACCCGCCGACGTGAACACCGCGCACTTCGTGCATACCGGCTGGGCGCGCAGCAAGTACTACCCGTTCGCCATCACGAAGGGGCTGTGGTCGGGCTACCAGTTCGTCTATACGCGGTTGAATGCGCTGCTCGAACGCTGGGCGTATCGCCGCTCGCGCGTGATCGCCGCGGTGTCGCGCAAGGTGGCCGACGAGATTCGCGCGATCGGCCTCACGCCGCACAACCGGCTCGACGTGATCTACAACGGCGTCGATACGCGCGGCTTTGCCGCGGCGAGCGGCGATCGCGCGAAGTTCAAGCTGCCGCACGACGCGTTTCTGCTGCTGTTCGTCGGCGATCTGCGCACGCCGCGCAAGAACCTCGGCACCGTGCTAAAGGCGCTGACGCTGTTGCCCCAACACGTGCAGATCGCGGTGGCCGGTTATCTGCCGGGCAGCCCGTATCCGGAAGAGGCGCGCGCGCTGGGCATCGCCGACCGCGTGCATTTTCTCGGCCTCGTGAAGGAAATGCCGGCGCTGATGCATTCGGTCGACGCGTTCGTGTTTCCGTCGCGTTACGAAGCGATGAGCCTGTCGCTGCTCGAGGCGATGGCTGCGGGTTTGCCGGTGGTGACCGCGCGCACCGCAGGCGGCGCCGAGATCATCACGCCCGAATGCGGCATCGTGCTCGACGATCCGGACGATCCGCGCACGCTCGCCGATGCGATCGGCCGGCTCGCCGACGATGACGACGCGCGCCGCGCGATGGGCGTGGCCGCCGCCGAACTGGCCACCGGCTTCGGCTGGGCGCGCATGGCCGCGCAATACATCGCGCTGTACCGGCAGATCGCCGGACTGCGCGAGGACCGCAGCCGCAACGGCGCGAGCGACGCGGAAGTGATCGCGGCGAACGTGCTGGCCGGGCATCAGGGCGCGGACGGCGCATAGGGCGCGGGTATACGCACGGAGCCTCGCGCGAGGCACTCCACACGCAACAGGCACACGCAACCGCCGCACGGCGGCGCCGCCGCAAAACGCGGCGCGCCGCGCGGCACCCAAGGAACTGGAACCAAGTAACTGGAACCGCATATGACAATGCAAACAATCAAATCGCTGCAGATCGGCATGCACTGGTTCCCCGAGCGCGCCGGCGGTCTCGACCGCATGTATTACTCACTGATCGGCGCGCTGCCCGGCGCCGGCGTGCAGGTGCGCGGCGTGGTGGCCGGTTCGCCGCGCGTGGCCGCCGATACGAACGGCGCCATCCAGGGCTTCGGGCCGGCTGCGCAATCGCTGCCGCTGCGGCTGATGGCCGCGCGCCGCGCGCTGCGCCGTGAAGTGCAGACGCAACGGCCCGACGTGATTTCGTCGCATTTCGCGCTGTACACGTTTCCCGGGCTCGACGTGACGCGCGGCATTCCGCAGGTGTCGCACTTCCAGGGCCCGTGGGCCGACGAGAGTCACGTCGAAGGTGCCGATTCGTTCGGCCAGCGCGCCAAGCGCTACCTGGAGCAGACCGTGTATGCGCGTTCGTCGCGGCTGATCGTGCTGTCCGATGCGTTCGGCAAGATCCTGACGGCGCGCTACGGCATTCCGCAGGAACGCATCCGCGTGGTGCCGGGCTGCGTGAACGTCGACCAGTTCAATCTGCCGCTGACGCAGAACGAGGCGCGCCTGAAGCTGCAGTTGCCGCTCGGCCGGCCGATCGTGCTGGCGGTGCGGCGCCTCGTGCGGCGCATGGGCCTCGAAGACCTGATCGACGCGATCAAGGAAGTCAAGCGCCGCGAGCCGGAAGTGCTGCTGCTGATCGCCGGCAAGGGGCGTCTCGAAGGCGAGCTGCAAAAGCGCATCGACGATGCGGGGCTCACCGACAACGTGCGGCTGCTCGGCTTCGTGCCGGACCAGCATCTGGCCGCGCTATATCGCGCCGCGACCGTCAGCGTGGTGCCGACGGTCGCGCTCGAAGGCTTCGGGCTGATCACGGTGGAATCGCTCGCGTCCGGCACGCCGGTGCTGGTGACGCCGATCGGCGGTTTGCCGGAGGCGGTGGCGGGGCTGTCGCAGGATCTGGTGCTGCCGGCTACCGGTTCGAAGGCGATCGCCGACGGGCTAAGCAAGGCGCTCGACGGCACGCTGAAGCTGCCGGATGCGGACGCATGCCGCAAATACGCCCGCGATAACTTCGACAACCCGGTCATCGCAAAGCGGGTGGCCGCCGTGTATAGCGAAGCGATCGCGGCGGGGTCGATGCACTAGGCGAGCGCGCGTGCAGTAAGCCGCGCGCGAAAGGGTGGTTTGTGAAGCGCGCGGGCACTGCGCGTCGCGTTGCCTGGCGGTCCGGCAGCGCGCGAGGTGCAGCAGACGCCGACGAGCCAGGCGGCGGCCCGAGCCGCCGCCCGCCGCTTAGAACGTCTCGTGATTGCGGTTGCGCGCAATATCCGCGCCGACCATCATCTGGCACAACTGCTCGAGCGTGGTTTGCGGTTCCCAGCCGAGCTTCGCCTTCGCCTTGTCCGCGCAGCCGATCAGCAGGTCCACTTCGGCCGGCCGGTAGAACTTCGGATTGATGCGCACCAGCGTGCGGCCGGTCGCGACGTCGATGCCGGTCTCGCCCTGGTTCTTGCCCGACCACTCGAGCTGGTAGCCCGCCGCCGCGAACGCCATGCGCACGAAGTCGCGCACCGTCTCGGTACGGTTGGTGGCGAGCACGAAGGTATCGGGTTCGTCGGCCTGCAGCATCCGGTACATGCCGTCGACGTATTCGAGCGCGAAGCCCCAGTCGCGTTTCGCGTCGAGATTGCCGAGCTCGAGCACGTCGGCCTTGCCGAGCTGGATCTTGGCCACCGTGTCGGTGATCTTGCGCGTGACGAACTCGCGGCCGCGCAGCGGCGATTCGTGATTGAACAGAATGCCGCTGGTCGCGAAGATCCCATACGACTCGCGATAGTTGACGGTGGTCCAGTGCGCGAACAGCTTGGCCACACCATACGGGCTGCGCGGATAGAACGGCGTGTTCTCGCGCTGCGGCACCGCTTGCACCATGCCGAACATCTCGGAGGTCGACGCCTGGTAAAAGCGCATCTTCGGATTGACGATGCGAATCCCTTCCAGCAGATTCAGCGCGCCGATGCCGGTCACCTGCGCGGTGGTCGCCGGCTGGTCGAACGATACGCCGACGAAGCTTTGCGCGGCGAGGTTGTACAACTCGTCGGCCTGCGCGTTGTCGAGCAGCCGCAAGGTCGAGCCGAGATCGGTCAGATCGTGCTCGACGAGGCGCAGGTTCGGATGGTCGAGCACGCCGAGCTCTTCCATGCGCCAGAAGTTCACCGAGCTGGTGCGGCGATAGGTGCCGGTCACCTGGTAGCCCTTGCCGAGCAGCAGTTTGGTCAGGTAGGCGCCGTCCTGGCCGGATACGCCGGTAATGATGGCTTTGCGTTGGTTCGTCATCGGATGCCTTTTGGTATGGTTGCCTTGAAAACCGGGTACGGGCCGCGCGCGCGTCAGGATGCGTCGCGCAGCAGCCGCCGCACCAGCGGATCGAGCACCGCGTAGCTTTCGCGGGCCTTCAGCCGGTACAGCTCGGGTTTGGGATGCGCGCCGTCGGACATCATGGCCTGCCAGTCCGGCAGGCCGGAGATGTACGCATACTGGTCGACCAGCGGCACATGCTGCTCGGCGGCCACGCGCCGCGTCATCTCGACCATCGCCGCGAGCTTCGCGTTCAGGTGCCGGTCCGGCATCGGGTTCGAGGTCTCGAGCACCGGCTGTTTGCCGGCAGCGCGCGCGGCTTTGACGAGCGCGGTTTCGGCGGCGTAGAACTGCTCGGGCGTCTGGTTCTGCATCACTTCGTTGATGCCGTAGTTGAACGTGACGATCCGCGCCGACGATACCGCCATGCGCGCGGCGAAAGTCGGGCAGCGGCCGTGGCACACGCCGTCGAGCAGTTGCGAGGCCATCGAGCCGCCAACGCCGAGATTGGTCACCGAAACGTTTGCGCCGAAATCGCCATGCAGCGCGTCTTGCAGCCAGGTCACCGCGTTTTGCGCGAGCGGGCCGCAGCGGCCGTTGCTGCACGACGTGCCAAGCGTGGTCGAGTCGCCGTACGCTTCGATCAGCACGCTGCCGGCCGGCGCCGCCGCATTGAGCGGCGCGGCCGGTGCGGAAGCGGGCACAGCCGCCGCCACGAAGTCGCCGCATAGCAGCGCGCAGGCGGCGGCGATGGCGGCTAGCAGCGCACTCGAGCGTGCGGTCAGGCGCGAGATCAGGCGCGAACCCGAACGCGCCGTTGCGCCTGTAGTCGGGCTTGGCGGCGGGCTTTCTGTCGCTCGTCCCATCGCGCTGGCAGCGAGGCGGACCGTCGAGCGCGCCGATGAGCCAACCGACGAGCGGGCGGTCGGGCGGACCGTCAAGCGGCGCGCACCGGCCGCGCGGCGTACCGCTCTGCGCAGGGGCTTCATCGGTACGTCAGGTTTGCGTCTGCGTCGTGGTCTTGCCACGCGCAGCACCCGGTCGCCCGTCTGCGCCCTGCGCAAGCGCGGCCTGCGGCGCATCGCCATGCCGCGCCGCGCGCGCCGGACCGTGAATCAGCCGCCGCTCGAAGCCGAACCACGACACGCTCGCATAAACCATCGTGATCGCCAGCGCGAGCGCGGCGGTCAGATAGCGGTTCAGATGCAGCGGCCACAGCGTGTACAGCACGCTCAGATGGATCAGATAGACGGTATAGCTGACGGTGCCGATGTACACGAGCACCGGATTGCACAACAGCCGCTTGACGATGCCCCTGCTTTGCAGCGCGATCACCACGATCGACGTGCACAGCACCAGCGACACGCTATACAGCGCCGCATTCGACAGCGGCGTGTTGGCCGCGCGAAAGCGCGGAAAGTGCAGGTGCAGCCAGCCCAGCACCGCGAGCGACGCGCACAGGCCGAGCACGGCCAGCACCATGTACGGCTCGAGCGCGCGTGGATCGCGGCGCACCGCGCAGGCAAGCAGCGCGCCGGCGGCCAGCAGGTCCATGCGGAACGGCGTCAGGTAGTAGATCGGCCAGAACGAATCGAACCACGGCGTGGCCACCGCGCGCAGCAACGGCACCAGCACGATCAGCGCCGCGGCGACCCACGCGATCTTGCGCTCCGGCACGAGCAGGATCACGAACGGCCAGAAAATGTAGAACTGCTCTTCGACGGCCAGCGACCACAGCACGTTCAGGCTGTCGTGGCCGCTCTGGTTCAGCGCGTCGCCGACGTTGGTCGCGAAGAACGCATACCACTCCCAGTGCTGCGCCCAGCCGAGGCCAAACAGCAGCGACGACACGATCATCAGCAGCAGATAAGGCGGCAGGATGCGCCGCGCGCGGCGCGCGTAGAAGTAGCTGAAATACGACTGTCCGCGCGCCTTGCGGTCGAGCAGGATGCCGGTGATCAGAAAGCCGCTCAGCACGAAGAACAGGTCGACGCCCATCCACAGCGGCGCTTTCAGCGCGTGCTGCGCGAACACCGCCAGCACGGCGATCGCACGCAGGCCGTCGAGCTGAACGATGCGCCGCGTATGCGAGGGCGGCACGGGCAGTGAACTGGCGGTCATCGGAATCCGTGAAGTGGCGTTGGTGGGGCGCGACAGACGCGCTAGCGAAAGGCGAATGACGGGTAATGCGGCCATTCATTCTAGAAAAATAAAATGGCTCCAAAAATTTGAAGGAAAAACGATTAAGCGATTGAGTGAAAAATTAATCTTGAGCGGCGATCCAATGCGCAAGATCAGTGCAAGTAAGAAGTGCGGATCGGCTTTACCGGGCCGGTAAAATTCGCATTGCCGCGGTGGCCGAAAAGCGTTTTCGACGTGGCCGAAGTGCTGCTTGACGATCAGGTTTCGGGATTTTTTTTCAAACGCTCACGCTTGAATAATTTTGAATTTTTTGGAATTTCTTTAGCGCCGGGTTTACGCGTATTGTGGGGTGAGAAGGCTGGCGCGTGCAGCGCCTGTCGACCCGAGATTGAACATCGCGCGACCGTATGACTTGCCGCCCGCGTCTTTCCGCCCGCGCGAGCGCTGTCAACCGAACCACCAATCGAAACGCGGCCCCCTTGGCCGCATCGTCATTCAACCGGAATCGACCGGGCTTCGCACGAAGCGCCGGCGGGAGAAGCGTCTTTGATCCGATCTGTGCTGGCCGCAGCGTGCTGCTCGCTCGCGATGCTGTTTTCGACCACGGGCGCGTTCGCGCAGGCGGCGGCGGGCAAGCCGCTCGACGTGCAGACCTCATGGATCGGCAATACGTTCGGCTTCGGTGACGGCACATGGACGCAAATCAACATTACCGCGATCGCGGTCGCGGCGGACGGCAAGGTCTACACCGACGCGCCGTGGGACGAGAGCGGCGCCGAGGCGAGCGTCTACCAGAACGGCAAGATGCTCGGCTTTGCCGGCGGCACGCACGGCTGGGGCGGCGGCGGCGGCAATGCGGTGGCGGTCAATCATCGCTATGTGTACGTCGCGGTGGCGGTGGGCACCGAGCGCGATCATCTGGTCGGCCGCGGCGTGTGGCCGGAGAAGGGCCGCCAGTGGTACGGCGTGTCGCGCCGGCAGATCGCCGACGTCAAGCAGAGCGTGCCGTTCCAGCCGGTTGCGAACGCAACCGATCCGCGCGCGCGGATGGCCGCGAGCTTTCTGATGGTCAACGAAGTGCCGGCGCAAACGCATGCGGACGTTAGCGGCCTCGCCGCCAGCGACACGCTGCTGTACGTCGCGAATGCCACGCAGAACCGCGTCGAAATCTACGACGCCGAATCGATGTTGAAGAAAGGCCAGTTCAGCGTGCCGCAGCCGGGCAAGCTCGCGCTGGCGCCGGACGGCTCGCTGTGGGTGCTGACCGATACGCTCGGCAAGAAGCCGAAGATCGCGCATTACGCGGCGAGCGGCAAGCCGCTCGACGACAAGCTGGCGTTACCCGACGACAGTGTGCCGACCGACGTCGCCGTGGACAAGGACGCTCGCGTGCTGATCGCCGATAACGGGCCGCGCCAGCAGGTGCTGTTCTTCAGCAAGACGGCCGGCAAGTACGCGGCCTCCGGCACGCTCGGCGAGCGCGGCGGTATCTACGCGGGCGTGGCCGGCAAGCCAGGCCCGCAGCGCTTTAACGGGCTGACCGGCGTGGGCGTCGATGCGCGCGGCAACATCTATGTCGCGACCAATGGCGTCGGTCCGGTGTTCGAGCCGATCGACGCGGGCCTCGGCGCCACGCTCGAAAGCTATACGCCGGACGGCAAGCGTCAATGGAAGGTGGAAGGGCTGCTGTTCGTAGACGGCGCGTGGATCGATCCGGCGCGGCCCGATAGCGTTTATACCGGCAACAAGCGCTTCGAACTCGATCTGTCGAAGCCGGTGGGTCAGCAGTGGACTTATGCGGGCTTCCTGTCGAACCGCTTCAAGTATCCGCAAGACCCGGTGTTCTACGTCGACAAGTGGCCCGGGCTGCCGATCGCGCGGCAGATCAAGGGACACACGTTCCTGTTCCTGACCGACATGTACGCGGACCACCTGAAGATCTACCGGTTCGATGCGCAGCACGACGGCGAGACCGCGATTCCATCGGGCTACATTGCGGGCCGCGCGCGCGGCGTCGCCAATATTCCGAACGCGCCGCAAGGCGGCGACTGGATCTGGCGCGATGCGAACGGCAACGGCAAGTTCGACGAAGACGAATTCCAGCCGAATTCGAGCGGCCAGCCGCAAGTCGGCGGCTGGGGCTGGTGGGTCGATACGAACGGCGACATCTGGCATGCGGTGAATTCGAAGGGCGTGTTCCGCTTCCGCTTCGGCGGTCTCGATGCGCACGGCAACCCGAAGTACGCGTACGACGACATGACCGCGTATCCGGTGCCGCCGCCGTTCGACGACGTGGCCCGCGCGATCTACGACGCGAGCACCGATTCGATGTATCTGACCGGCTACACCGCGGATGCGCCGTACGACCGCGCGTTCTGGAAAGAAGCCGGCCGCGTGCTGGTGCGCTACGACAAGTGGTCGAGCGGCAAGCCGGTGGCGCGCTATACGGTGAAGCTGCCATGGGATCCGAAGGCCAAGCCGGTGCTGACCACCATCGGCCTGACCGTGGAAGGCAAGTACATCTTCACGGTCGAGCCGGTCGGCGCGGTGCACGTGCTCGACAAGGACAGCGGCGCCGAGGTCGGCGTGATGCGGCCGGGGCCGGAAGTGGGCCGCGCGTCGGGCTGGGTCGACGTGCCGAACGGTGTGAGCGCGGCACGCCGCAGCAACGGCGAGTACCTGGTGTTCGTCGAGGAGGATGCGCGCGGCAAGGTCACGATGTACCGCTGGAAACCGTGATGCCGGCGCCGCACACGCGTGTGCAAAGCGGTGCCGACATGACGGGTGACAGCCCCATGTCGCGCGCCGCGTTAAACCAATTATTTCGCGCTGCAGCAACGCGCTGCAGCGAATTTTTACGTGCTTTACTCGCAAGGCTGTGCTGTGCCGCACAACGGCGCGTCCGCAGCGAGCCACGCGGCCCCGCGGACGCACGTCCGGCAGATGCGCAACGACTGGAGCGAAGGTAAAAGGATGGATAAAAGCCTCCTGAAGAACGTCGGGATCAACCTCGTCGGGCTGGTGCTGCCCACGTTCGTGTCGCTCGCCACCGTGCCGGCGTATATCAAGGCGCTCGGCGTCGAACGCTACGGCGTGGTGAGCCTTGTATGGGTGCTGATCGGTTACTTCGGCATTCTCGATCTCGGCATGAGCATGGCGGCGCAGAACCATATTTCGAAGGCGCGCGCGTCGCAGGACGCCGACGAGTGCACCCGCGTGTTCTGGAGCGCGACCTGGCTGAACGCCGCGACCGGCGTGATCGGCGGGCTGGTGATCTACTTCGGCGCGTTTCTGTACACGTCGTATTTCTCGCGCGTATCGCCTGAATTGCAGCACGAGGTGTATCACGCGCTGCCGTGGCTCGCGATCGCGATTCCGATTGCCAATGTGTCGTGGGTGTTCGCCGGCGCGATCAACGGTGCCGAGCGCTTCGGCGCGTACAACACCAATCAGACCATCGGCACCTTTCTGTTCCAGCTGCTGCCGTTGTTCGCCGCATGGTGGATCGGCCCGACGCTGCCGAACGTGCTGGCCGCCGCGGTGGTCGCGCGCGTGCTGGCCGCGGCGCTGCTGTTCCGCTCGGCGTTGAGCGTGCTCGACATCCGTCGCGTGCTGGCGCCGCAACTCGGTGTGGCGAAGGGGCTGTTCAGCTTCGGCGGCTGGATGCTGATTGCCAGCGTGTCGAACATGGTGGCCGAATCGCTCGACCGGGTCTTGCTCGGCGCGAACCTCGGCGCGCGCTTCGTCACCTACTACTCTGTGCCGCAAAACCTGGTGACGCGCCTCAATATCGTGCCGACCGCGCTGTCGCGCACGCTGTTTCCGCGCCTGTCCGCGTCGGGCCGCAAGGATGCCGACGCGATCGTGCGGCAGTCGCTCGAATTCCTGAACGGCGTCTTCACGCCGGTCGCGCTGGTCGCGGTGATCGTGCTCGAGCCGTTCCTGCACCTGTGGGTCGGCAACGAAGTGGCGAGCGCGGGCGGGCCGGTCGGCCGCATTCTGATCATCTCGGTGTGGCTGGTCGGCCAGGCGAATCTGGCGCGCATCCTGATTCAGGCGCAGGTGCATCCGGGCACCGCGGCGCGCCTCGGCCTGTTCGAACTGCCGTTTTTCGCCGGCCTGCTGTGGTGTGGCGTGCATTACTTCGGATTGACCGGCGCGGCGGTGGTGGTGGCCGTGCGCGGCCTGTTCGACTACCTCGTGCTGCTGCGCCTGTCGGGCATTCACCTGAAGCCGATCCTGCTCGACATGCTCGCGCACCTCGTATTTCTGATCGGCGCGCTGTGGCTGTCGAGCTTCATCACCACACTGCCGATGACGGCTGCCGCAATGATCGCGGTGGTCGGCGCGAACCTCGCGTGGTCGCTGACGATGACGCCCGCGCTGCGCGATCTTGCGCGCTCCGTGTTGATCCGACTGTATTCGAGGAAGAGCGCATCATGAACCACGATATCGCTGAAGACACGCTGCTGGACCCGCTGACACGCGATCTGCCGGTGCCGCCGGCCGCGCCCGCGGTGCCGTTCACGCAGGCGCCGCCACGGCGCGCGCCGCGTGCGGCGGCGAGCAAGGTGCGGGTGGCGATCGTGCACGACTGGCTCGTCACGTATGCCGGCGCCGAGCGCGTGCTCGAACAGATCATTGCGTGCTTTCCGGACGCCGACCTGTTCAGCCTCGTCGATTTTCTCGACGACCGCACCTTTATTCGCGGCAAGCCGGTCACGACGTCGTTCATCCAGAAGCTGCCGAAAGCGAAAGCCAAATACCGCTCGTATCTGCCGCTGATGCCACTCGCGATCGAGCAGCTCGATCTGTCCGCGTACGACGTGGTGATTTCCAGCAGCCACGCGGTCGCCAAAGGCGTGCTGACCGGCCCCGACCAGGTGCACATCAGCTATGTGCATTCGCCAATCCGCTATGCGTGGGATCTGCAGCACCAGTATCTGCACGAATCGAAACTGACGCGCGGCCCGAAGTCGGCGCTGGCGCGGCTGATTCTGCATTACATCCGCAACTGGGACGTGCGCACCGCCAATTCGGTCGATTCGTTCGTGTCGAATTCGGCGTTTATCGCGCGACGGATCAGGAAGGTTTATCAGCGCGATGCGCAGGTGATCTTTCCTCCGGTCGACGTCGACGCGTTTTCGCTGCTGGAACAGAAGGAAGATTTCTATCTGACCGCATCGCGGATGGTGCCGTACAAGAAAATCGACCTGATCGTCGAAGCGTTCGCGCGGATGCCCGAGCGCAAGCTGGTGGTGATCGGCGACGGACCGGACATGCACAAGGTGCGCGCGAAAGCGACGCCGAACGTCGAGGTGATGGGCTATCAGCCGTTCGCGGTGCTGCGCGACCGGATGCGGCGCGCAAAGGCTTTCGTATTTGCCGCCGAAGAGGACTTCGGCATTTCGGTGGTCGAGGCGCAGGCCTGCGGCACGCCGGTGATCGCGTACGGCAAGGGCGGCGCGCTGGAAACGGTGCGCGACCTGTCGGATCCGCGGCCGACCGGAATCTTCTTCAACGAGCAGACGGCCGATTCGATCATCGCCGCGGTCGACCATTTCGCGGTGCAGCCCGGCCGTTTCGCCGCCGCCGATTGCCGCGCGAATGCCGAGCGCTTTTCCGCCGGGCTGTTTCGCGAGCGCTTTTTCGCCCATGTGCGCGCTGCCGTGCCGGCGTTGCAGGGCGCGACGCTGCCCGCCTACGAACCGCCGCTAAAGGGCGTGGCTGCCGCGCCGAGTTCATCGCTGCGGGTGCTTGCGCTCGACCAGAGCGGTGTGCTCGGCGGCGCCGAACTGTCGCTGCTCGAAGTGGTGAAGGCACTGCGCGCGCGCATGGACGTCGTGCTGTTCGACGACGGTCCGTTCCGCGCCGCGCTGGTGCGCGCCGGTGTGCCGGTGACCGTGCTCGACGCCGGTGCGACCCGCAACATCCGCAAGCAGGGCGGCAGTCCGCCGATCGGCAAGGCGCTCGCGAGCGTCTGGTCGCTGGTGCGGGCTAGCGCGGCGCGCGCCCGCAACAGCGACGTGATCTACGCGAATACGCAGCGCGCGATGGTGATCGGCGTGCTGGCCGGCAAGCTGTCCGGCAAACCGGTGGTCTGGCATCTGCGCGATATCGTCAGCGCCGAGCATTTCGGCAAGCGGCAATTGTCGATCATCAAATGGTGCGCGCGTGGTCTGTCGCATGTGATCGCGAACTCGGGCGCGTCGGCACGCGCCTTTATTGAGCTGACGGGATTCGACACCGAACGCGTCGACGTGGTGTTCAACGGCATTGCGAGCGGCCCGTTCGATGCATTGCGCGAGGTGCCGCAAAGCGAGCTGCGCGCGCGGCTCGGGCTGCCGAAGGACGCATTCCTGGTCGGCTCGTTCAGCCGTCTCGCGCGCTGGAAGGGGCAGCACGTGCTGCTCGAGGCGATGGTGCTCAATCCGCAGATGCATGCGGTGCTGGTGGGCGCGGCGCTGTTCGGCGAGGACGCGTACGAAGCGGAACTGCGCACCTTCGTCGAACAGCATGGGCTCGCCGAGCGCGTGCATTTTCTCGGTTTTCAGCATGACATCGCCGCGTGCATGTGCGCGGTCGACGTGGTAGCGCATACATCGATCACGCCGGAGCCGTTCGGCCGCGTGGTGGTGGAAGGCATGCTGGCGCGCCGGCCGGTGGTGGCCGCGCGGGCCGGCGGCGTCACCGAGATCATTCACGACGGCGAGAACGGCATGTTGTGCGCGCCCGGCGACGCGCGCGCGCTGGCCGATACGCTCGCGGAACTGCGCGCGAACCGGACGCTGCGCGATCAGCTGGTGATGCGCGGTTATCACACGGCGATCGAGACGTTCGGCACGGTGGCCTATGTGGACGGCGTGGAGCGGATTCTGAAGAACGTGGCGGCGGGGAAGCAGGCGTAAACCCGTCGCGGCGACGGCTTGCCTGCAGATTCGACGGACTGACGACGGCGCGCGGGCGTGAGGCCTGCGCGCCGTTGTGCTTTGGCTCTGCTTTGGGTGCGTGTGCCTGGATGCGGTGCGTGTGCCTGGATGCTCGGCCCGCGGATGAGCGGGCAGATGAGCGGCGCAGCGCCGCTCACCGGTCGCATCGGTTCAGAGGTTTAGAGGTTCAAAGCTTCGGCAGCTTCAAACCCGCACCGTCTGCCGGCTGTCGCCGGCCGGCCGCGCCTTCGGACGCAGGCTTGCCGACCACTTCATCGCCGGCAGTTCGACCAGCCGGTAGAACAGCCAGGCGAGCGGAATCGCCACGCACATATAGCCGAAGGTCGGCCAGATCGACATCTGCAGCGACGAGCGGAACAGCACCGAAGACAGCAGCACGAAGATCGGCAGATGGATCAGATACAGCGAGAAGCTGAAGTCGCCGAACTGCGACAGCACGCGCATCGCCGGGCCGGGCGCCGCGCGCTGGCTGTCGAGCGCCTTGTACAGATAGCAGGCGAAGCCGATCGCCCACATCTGGAAGGCGCCGTACTGGCCGAAGTGAAACACCACGCAGCCGCCCGCCGTGAACAAGGCCGCGAGACCGTACCAGACGAGCGCGGGGCGGCGCGCCCCGGCACCGCGCGTGCGAACCTGCTGGGCCTGCGCCTCCGCGATCCACGCGCCGAGCGTCCACGAGAACCAGTACGACGGGAAGAACTGGATATCGTGCCGCTCGAGCAGCAGCGCCGACACCACGTTGATCGCCGCCACCGCGAGCAGGATCGGCGTGATGCCAAAGCGGCGCCGCAGCGCGAACAGCAGCGGATAGACCGCATAAAACTGCACTTCGAGCGACAGCGTCCACAGCGCGCCGTTCGAGCCGTACGTGTGAGCCGCGACGCCTTGCAGCGAAAACAGATTGACGAGGAACGGATACAGGCCGATTTCACGGATCTTGTGACTGACCGGCGTGAACTGCAGACTGATCGAATCGAGGGCGAGCGTCAGCAGCAGCGCTGCCAGCAGCACCGGATAGATACGCGCAAAGCGGCGCATCCAGAAATTACGCGCGTCGAGCTGATAATTCGCGTTTTGTGCGAGACGAAACGCGGCATTGCGGTGAATGCAATAACCGCTGATCACAAAGAAGATCGGTACACCGGCGGAACCCCACGCGATCGGGAAAGTCGCATACGCAACCAGCGAACTGAAATCGAACGATTTGCCGACGGTGTGGTGAAAGCTCTGCATGCCGACCCACACCACCTGGCGGCAGTGGAAGTAGGCGACCAGCAACGCGGCGAAACCGCGCATCGCGTCGATCACGTGTTCCTTGCCGGCGCTCACGGCGTGGGCGTCGGTGGATGCGGAGGTCGAGAAGGACAGAGGCGGCGCGCTGGCGCCGAAGGCGGAGTCGCTCATGCGGTCCTCGTAAGTGCATGCACCCGCAACGGAGTGACAGTTTGCTGAAAGGCTGATGCCGCGCGCATGCCAATGTCACGCAAGCATGGCCGCGCGTTTGTATCCTAATGCAGCGACATTGAAATAAAAGCGATAAAAAAATGTCCCCGGGCCGGCTTGGGCATGCTCAATACGGGAGCGCCGCCCGGTCGAAAAGGGACCGACCGGTCCCAACTGCCAGGAAGGCGTAATAAAAAATCACGGGTTAATACTATTCGCGTTTTCCAGTATTTTTTTTGTGCTACTTTGGACTTCAGGCAAATTCTTGACGAGGGGGTAGTCATGAGCGTGCATCTGCTAGCTGGCGTCGTCGTGCTGCTGGTGCTGGTGGCCGTTTCGGCCTATCGCGAGGCTTTGCGCAACGAGCCGATCAGCCGCTTCCGGATCAATCCGGGCAAGCTGCCGCAAATGGAAGAGAGCGAAGAATCGGCTCTTTTGTAACGCGTCCATAAATTTCCGGCAGCAGCGGGGCGGGCGGCAAGAGTTACGTTGACCGACCCGCTTCGCGCTGCAATGCCGGTAATTCAGCCGGCATTTTCTTTTTTATCGATTCATTCGGCAAATCTGTAAAGCGTTGCTAATGAATTTAGCGCATCTTTAACGAAAAAATCGATTAATTTTGCGCTAGGCTCTTTTCCACACACAGATTTGCCGCCGCAACGGCGGTTGCCGACATTCAACAACCGAGTGGGAATGCACACATGCTGAAAGTCACCAAAGCCGTATTTCCTGTGGCGGGTCTAGGCACACGCTTCTTGCCCGCGACGAAGGCGAGCCCGAAGGAAATGCTGCCGATCGTCGACAAGCCGCTGATTCAATACGCGGTCGAAGAGGCCATCGAAGCGGGGATCACCGAAATGATCTTCGTCACGGGCCGCAGCAAGCGTGCGATCGAAGATCATTTCGACAAGTCGTACGAGATCGAATCCGAACTGGAAGCACGCGGCAAGGACAAGCTGCTCGACCTCGTACGCAGCATCAAGCCGGCCAACGTCGACTGCTTTTACGTGCGCCAGGCCGAAGCGCTCGGCCTCGGCCATGCGGTGCTGTGCGCCGAGAAACTGGTGGGCGACAGCCCGTTCGCGGTGATTCTCGCGGACGACCTGCTGCACAGCGAAAAGCCGGTAATGAAGCAGCTCGTCAACGTGTTCAATCACTATCACAGCTCGGTGGTGGGCGTCGAAACCATCAAGCGCGAAGACAGCCGTTCGTACGGCGTGGTCGACGGCCGCGAGTGGGAAGAGGACGTGATCAAGCTGTCGGGCATCGTCGAGAAGCCGGCGCCGGAAGTCGCGCCGTCGAATCTCGGCGTGGTCGGCCGCTACGTGCTGATGCCGACCATCTTCAAGCATATCCGTGCGCTGAAGCCGGGTGCGGGCGGCGAACTGCAGCTCACCGACGCGCTGCAATCGCTGCTGACCGAAGAGCAGGTGCTGGCATATCGTTACTTCGGCACGCGCTTCGATTGCGGTAGCAAGCTCGGTTACCTGAAGGCCACCGTCGAATTCGCGCTGCGCCATCCAGAAGTGCGCGCCGAGTTCGAAGAGTATCTGCAGAGCTATCTGCCGGAGCACCTTACGGCCGCGGCTGCGTGAGCGACCGATGACCGCCTCGCTGCTGCGCGCGCATCTGGCGGCAGGCGGCCGGGTCAGTTATCGGGTGGTGCGCGGCCGTCATCGGCAGGCACGCGTGCGAGCAACGCTTGCACGTCGTTATCGCTCGTTTCGCTGAAATCTGCATAGAACTGGCCCACCGCATAGAACTGCGGCGGGGTCAGCGCGCAGACGAATTCGTCGACGTCGCCGCGGAACTTCGCGGCGGCGCCGGCTGGCGCGACCGGCAGCGCCGCGACGATTTTCGCCGGGGCGCGGGCGCGCAGCGCGCGCACGGCGGCCTTCAACGACGCGCCGGTCGCCATGCCGTCGTCGACCACGATTGCGATGCGCCCGGCGAGTTCCGCCGCGGCGGCCGCGGAGTTCGCGCGGTACAGCTGTTCGCGGCGCGCGAGTTCGGCGCGCTCGTGCGCGAGCACAGCGTCGAAGTCGTGCTGCGGCAGCGCAAGTTCGCGCACCAGTTCGTCATCTACATAGAGAGCGCCGCCCGATGCCAGTGCACCCATCGCCAGTTCCGACTGCCACGGCACGCCAAGCTTGCGCACCACCAGTACGTCGAGCGTGGCCGCGAGCGCGCGGGCGACTTCATACGCGACCGGTACGCCGCCGCGCGGCAGCGCGAGGACCACGACGTCGTCGCGTCTGGCATAGTGATTGAGGAGTTTCGCGAGCGTACGGCCCGCGTCGGCGCGGTCGATGAAGGCTGGCTGCATGATGCGCCTCCGGTGAGCCTGGGCGGCGATCTTCACAGTGTGCCACTTGCCGTGGCGCGCCGTGCAGGCAATGTGCCGCGTATTTTTGACGGAATTTTTGATCGACACAGTGGCGCGGATTTCTGCAATTCTGCTATCCGGGCCATCGGTGACGCCTCGCGCGTCCAGGTCATATCGAAAGGGGCAACATGATGACGGCACAAACGAAGGTCTCGATTTGCCTGCCGACCTACCAGCGTCCGGAGCTGATCGGCCAATGCCTCGATTCCTGTCTCGCGCAGACGCATGCGAACCTCGAGGTGCTGATCGGCGACGATTCGAAAGACGACCGCACGCGCGCGCTGATCGACGCGAAATACGCGGCGGATCCGCGCGTGCGCTACGTGAAGAACGAGCCGTCGTTCGGCCAGGCGCGCAATGTCGCGAGTCTGTTCGCGCGTGCCACCGGCGACAAGATCCTGCTGATTCACGACGACGATTTTCTGGTGGAAAACGGCGTCGAGCGGCTGCTGTCCGCGTGGGATGCGCATCCGGACATCGAGGTTGCGTTCGGCGACCAGTACGAGACCGATGAGCATGGCAACGTCGACAGGGCGGCGAGCGAGCATATCAACACGGTCTATCACCGCACGCGCGAAGCGGCCGGGCTGCAGCCGCTGCCGGGGCAGACCGGGCTGATCCAGATGTTTCCGAACAACGGCTGGATGGCGAATGCGGATCTGGTCAAGCGCGTTAACTACAAGGAGCAGTACGGCATGTGCTGCGACTATGTGTTCGGCAGCGAGCTGTGCCTCGCGGCGAAGGGCGTGTACTACCTGAAGGAGTATGTGTCGTATTACCGCAAGACGGCGGTTTCGGTGACGACCACCACGCGCGCGTCGCTGAGCGCATCGACGGTGGTCGCGTACGACTTCGTCAGCCGGCTCGACTTGCCGCGGCCGCTCGAAGCGGCACGGCGCGTCGCGCTACGGCGCATGGTGCCGATCGTGGTGTCGGTGTACTCGCGCAACAACGCGCCGGGGCGCAGCCTGCGCATCGCGCTCGGGCATCTGTTTGCGTA
>DATLOW010000181.1:0-16695 GCA_035536055.1 Paraburkholderia sp.
CAAACGCCACTGCGCAAGCAGTAGTCACCTTGATGACCCGAAGCACCGAAACCGCCTACGCGAACCCGGTGGAGGAACGGCTGCGTACGCTTTTCATGCGTTCGCTGGACGGCGACTCCGCCGCTTATCACGTGTTCCTGCAAGATCTTGCAAAGCACGTGCGGGCGTTTCTGCGCCGGCGTTTACCGAATCTGCCGCACGACAGCGAAGATATCGTGCAGGAAGTGCTGCTGGCGATTCACCGCGGACGCCATACCTATCGGCGCGACGAACCGCTCACCGCATGGGTGTACGCGATCGTGCGCTACAAGATGGTCGATTTTCTGCGCGCGCACGCGCGGCGCGAAGCGCTGCACGATCCGCTCGACGATTTGCCCGACCTGTTTGCCGAATCTGCGATCGAACCCGCCGAAGCGCGGCGCGACCTCGGCAAACTGCTTGACGATTTGCCCGACCGTCAGAAGCTGCCGATTCTTCACGTGAAGATCGAAGGTCTGACGGTGCAGGAGGCAGCGCGCCTGACGGGCCTTTCCGAGCCCGCGGTCAAGATCGGCGTACATCGCGGGCTCAAGGCTTTGGCATTGAAGATACGGGGGGGACGAACATGAAGACCGACAATCTGATCGCAGTTCTGGCCGCCGACGCCGCGCCGGTGGATTCTCGCAGCGTCGAACGGCGCTTCGTCTATGCACTCGCATGTGCGGTGTGCGGTGCGCTGGCGCTGCTGCTGAGCGTCTACGGCGTGCGCTCCGACCTGCCCGAACTGGTGGCGCGACCGATCTTCTGGATCAAGATCGCGTTGCCGTTGACGCTGGCCGGCGCTGCGATGCTCGCGACGGCGCGGCTATCGCGCCCCGGCGCCGCGCTCGGGCGCGTGTGGACCGGGCTCGCGGCGCCGGCCGCATTGGTGTGGATCGTCGCGCTGGTGGTGTTGTGGCTCGCGCCGCGCGAGGCACGCCTCGCGCTGTTGATGGGGCATACGTGGCGCACCTGTTCGCTGAACATTGCGCTGCTGTCGGTGCCGGGCCTGATCGCGATTCTCGCGGCAGTGCGCAGTCTTGCGCCGACGCGTTTGCCGCTGGCCGGTGCAACCGCCGGTTTGCTGGCCGGCGCGGTGGGCGCGCTCGCGTACTGCCTGCGCTGCCCTGAGACCGACGTGCCGTTCTGGGCCATGTGGTATCTGCTCGGTATAGCAATACCGGCGGCGCTGGGCGCTCTGCTCGGCAGGCTGGTGTTGCGCTGGTGAGCGCTGCATAACGAAGGCGGCGCATCGTGCAACTGCATGCGCCGCCTTCATCGTCTTCATGGTTTGCGCAGCGGAGCTACTTCGCGGTCAGGCTCTGTTCCTCCCGCATCAGCAGCGTGCGCAACTTGCCGCGCGCACGCGACAGACGCGACATCACCGTACCTACCGGCACGTTCAACGCCTGCGCGACCTGCGCATAGCTCATTTCTTCGAGCCCGACCAGCAGCACGACTTCGCGCTGCTCGGCGGGCAACTGCTGCAACGCGCTGTCGAGGTCGCGCACCTCGAGGCGACACGTGTGATCGTCGTCGACGCTCAGCCCGTATTCGATCACGCAGGCTTCATCCACCGGGATATGCGGGCTGCTTCTCGCTGGGCGCATCAGGTCGTTGACGAACACGTTGTGCATGATCGTCATCAGCCACGCGGCGAGATCGGAGCCGGGACGAAAGCGCGCGGCGTAGCGCAGGCCGCGCTCGAGCGTGTCCTGCACCAGATCATCCGCCAGTTCGCGGTTGCCGAGCAGCGCACGTGCATAGCGGCGCAGGCGCGGCACGTGGTGCAGCATCTCGTCGCCGACGCTCATGTTGGTTTTGGCCGGTTCACGCCGGGCTCCGGTCTTCGCGCCGCCGCCGGTTCGATGCGTGCGCAACGATGCATCGAACTGGCAGACGGTATCGTTTTTATCGAATTCTGCGCTTCGCGTCCACGCGTCGCGCGGTCCATCCAGCATCACGCGGCAAGACTCGGCGCGCGCAGCCGTTTCGCGATCAGGCCGTCCAGTGCAAACGGTCCTGCGCCGCCCAGCACCAGCGCAAATAGACAGGCCAGATACAGCAGATCGGTTTCATAGCCCGGCGGTCCGAATTGCGGCCCTGCTGCGGTGACGGCCATCAGCTTGATCGACGTAAAGCCGAACTGCAGATGCACCGTGAACGTCGCGACTGCCAGCACCACGGCCATCGGGATGCTGATCAGCGGCACGAACGCGCCGAGCAGCATCGCGAGTCCACCGGCCAGCTCGATGACGATCGTGGCCCACGCCATCAGATGCGGCGCTGGCACGTGGAGTGCATACAGAATGTTCGCGAAAGCCTCGGGATGCTTGACGATCTTCGCGTACCCATGCGCCATATACCCATAGCCGACGATCAGGCGCAGCGGCAGCGGCGCCCAATGAGCCATGCTTGCGCGATCCGTCAGCAGGGACGCGACTCGTTGAGCCAGACTGCAACCGTTCTTCATAACGCAATAACCTCATAACAGGGTGTTGAAACGAAACTGCAGGTAATGGCACACAGATGCGGCCTTTACGTTAGTTCGTTTGCGCCTTGCAATGGGTTACAGCGTGGAACGCTATATCTGTCGAGGCTCGCGCCGCAACGGGTTGGCGAGCGTGCTTCAGGAACCGAAGAAGATGTTGCAGTAACTGACCGGCCCGGTGCACGAACTCGTGTCGCTGGCGCCGCTGCCGGAGGAGGCCGGTAAGGACGCGCAGCCTGCGAACAGCACGACGGTTGCGGTGGCGAGCAGCACGCCTTTGGCGCGGCGCGTGCGAGCGAGCAGCGTGTGCAGTGCGCGGCGCTGCTTCATACCGCGTGCGGGTTGCCGATCGATAGAGGGGTGTTGAGTTTGCATGCCGGGGACCTCACTGAACGGCAGCGGTGCCCGCATCCGCAGTCGCATGAGTCGGCTGGCTGTCCTGCTTCGCGAGCGCCTGCTGCTTCAGGTGAGCAACCGTCTCCTTGAAGATCGGGTTCACTTCAGGATAGGACGTATCGGTCACGAAATCGAGGCCGTTTTGCCTGGCCTGCACGAGTTCCTGATAGACCTCGGCGCGCGTCTTGCCTTGTGCGAATACGTTGGCTGAACTGAATGCTGCCAGTGCCATGGCGAACATCGCGAACTTCTTCATGGTCGTCTCCTTGACGAATTGTGCGGTTTGCAATCGGGTAAACATGGCCTGTTGTGCGGATATTCCGCACGCTTGCACAAAAGTTCACAACGAAGTCACGCACCTGTGACGCAGAAAAAGTTTTTGATGAAGATCACTGCGCGGATGGAATAACTGCGGCGCTCGCGTGGTTTACGCATGCTGGACGGGGGTAGTGCGCAGCGAGGAGAGAGCAGTAGAGAAGTGGGCAGCAGAGAAGAGAAAGCAGTGAAGAAGAAAGAGCAGCAGCGAAGAGGAGAGCCGCCGGTACGATGCCGGCGGTTCGCTCGCGCGAACCGGAAAAGATTCGCGCGGCAGCAATCAAAACAAAAACGCGAGTGGAAGACAGGTATCAGGCCGTCAGCTTAGCCGCGGCTTCTTCGATCTGTGCGCGCGACACAGCGAGCTCGTCGAGCCACGCATCCGCGTAGACTGCGCCGGTTTCGCGCTCGAGCCGCGCGATCGTCGCCGCGCAGCGCGCCGCGTCCTTCGGCGTCGCGATGAAGGCCTTCACCGATTGCCCGTCCTTGAACGCGTCGAACAGCGGTACGCGGATTTCATCGGGCAGATTGCGCGTGGTCCATTGATAAGGCTTGCCGTTGAAGGTCAGCGTGGGCGGCAACATGCGTTCTTTCTTCGCAGCGGGAATCAGGCCGTAGGTGCGGGCCGCGTCGCCGATCTGCTCGGGCGAGAACAGCTCGTCCGGTGTGATGTCGAACTGGCCGATATACGTTTCGATGGCCTGCATCGCCGCGGCGCGGTCGTCGCGCTTTTGCTGCGCACGTGCGACGATGTCGCGCAGCTCGTCGGCTTCGTCGTTGCTGATCGTGAAGCTTGCCTGCTTCTGCTGGAGTTCGGAAAAGCGCTGGAATTCTTGATCGGACAGAAGTTTGGCCATTGCGTATCGGAGCGTAACGAATAAAGCGCACGCGCGAACGCGCGCGCGGCGGTTTCTGAAAGGGCCGCCATTCTAACGCATACGCGCACGCCGTCGAACCGCGCGGCGGCGTTGCAGGTTCACACGCAGTCAAACGTCATCACGCGCCGTGCGAATCGTTGGCATCGGGCTCGCGAAACATCGACAGTGCCTGCACGGTTTCGCGCAGCATCGTCAGCGTTTCGTCGAGCGTCGGCGCGACGTATTCGTCGATGCGCTTCAGAAACGGACAGGTCAGCGCCGCCACCGCCTGGCCCGATGAGCCGAGCAATGGCACGGTCAGATCGGTCACGCCGAAAATCTGCTGGCTGTCCTTCTGTGAAAAGCCTTGCGCACGAATCTGCGCGCATGCGTCTTCGAGCGCATCGTGATCGATCGTCACCTCGCCTTTCACGGCGGTGTGTTCGGCAAGCATCTGCGCACGCTGCTCGATGGTCTGGAACGCGAGCAGCGTGCGTCCCGAGCCCGTATCGATCAGACCCACGCGCGAGCCGAGCCGCACCGAAATGCCCCACGTACCCGGGCCATCCACCTGCGCAATCACCAGCAGGTTGCCGCGGTCGTACACCGCCAGATGGCACGACTGCTCCGCCTGCGCCGCGAAGCGCTGCATCAGCGGCACCGCTTCGGAGATCAGGCGCTCCATCGGCGGGTGGCGATGCGCGAGCGCATACAGCTTGAGGCTCAGCGAATAACGGTCGCCGCCTTCCGAACGCACCACGTATTGCCGTGCAACAAGGCGTTCGAGCATCCGGTACATCTCGCTCGCGTTGCGGCCGAGCAGCTTGGTGATTTCGGCGCGGGTCAGGCCGCCTTTCTGCTCGGCGAGCAGTTCGAGTATGTCGAGGCCCTTGTCCAGCGCGGGTGCGCGGTAGCGGTCGCCGTCGTCCTTGTCGTCTGCGTCCATGGTGACCGGGTGATGTCGGTGGGTGGTGTGCATCGATTATCTGGTTATTCAGTGCCCGAACCGCCAGGGAAAACACGGACGGTTGCTGCACTGCACATAGCTTGACTTCGCGAAGTTCGTATATGAATAATACGTTCACTAGTGAATCAGCGGCGATGCCAACGATACACCGGTCAACGAGAAAGCGTTGTGGATCGAGGCGATCTACGGTGCAATCATTGTTGGCTCGCTGATGGTGGCGCGCATCGCCAGCGGCGAAGGGCAGAACTGAATGAGCGCACAACCTTCCCCGGCACACACGATGACAGACTCCCGCCTGATCCTGCTGAGTCCGCAGGACAATTGCCTCGTCGCCGCCGCGCGACTCGCGGCTGGCGCCGAGCTCGACATCGAAGGCGAGCGCGTGACGCTCGCGAAGACCATCGATCTCGGTCACAAGCTCGCGCGCCGCGCACTTGCCAAAGACGAAAAGGTGCTGCGCTACGGCGCGGTGATCGGCCACGTCACCGCCGACGTCGCGCGTGGCGAGCATCTGCACACGCACAACCTCGCCAGCGACTACCTGCCGACCTATACGCACGACGCGGGCCAGGCATTCGTCCACCATTGATTCGACGCGGCCTCGCAGCGCGTCCCCCACGACCATGACCGACATTTCCGCAACAACCGCGGCGGCGTCCGCAGCGGCACCTGCCGACGCTGCGCAGCCGATGCTGCAAGGCTATTTGCGCCACGACGGCCGCAAGGGCATCCGCAACGTGATCGCGGTGGCCTATCTGGTCGAATGTGCGCACCATGTGGCGCGCGAGATCGTCGCGCAATTTCGCGCGCCGCTCGACGCATTCGACGACCCGGCGGCCGAACTCGAGCCGCCGGTGCATCTGATCGGTTTTCCGGGCTGCTATCCGAACAGCTACGCGGAAAAGATGATGGAACAGTTGTGCACGCATCCGAATGTCGGCGCGGTGCTGTTCGTGTCGCTCGGCTGCGAAAGCATGAACAAGCACTATCTGGTCGACGCGGTGCGCGCGAGCGGCCGGCCGGTCGACGTGCTGACGATTCAGGAAAAGGGCGGCACGCGCAGCACGATCCAGCATGGCGTCGACTGGGTGCAGCAGGTGCGCGGCGAGCTCGCGCAGCAGCAGACCGTGCCGATGGCCTTGAGCGAACTGGTGATCGGCACGGTATGCGGCGGCTCCGACGGCACCAGCGGCATCACGGCGAACCCGGCGGTGGGCCGTGCATTCGACCGGCTGATCGACGCAGGCGCGACCTGCATCTTCGAGGAAACCGGCGAACTGGTTGGCTGCGAGTTCCATATGAAAAGCCGCGCAGCGCGGCCCGAACTCGGCGACGAGATCGTCGCGAGCGTCGCCAAGGCGGCGCGCTATTACTCGATACTCGGGCACGGCAGCTTCGCGGTCGGCAATGCGGACGGCGGCCTGACCACGCAGGAAGAAAAGTCACTCGGCGCGTACGCGAAAAGCGGCGCATCGCCGATCGTCGGCATCGTCAAGCCGGGCGACGTACCGCCCACCGGCGGCCTGTATCTGCTCGACGTGGTGCCCGACGGCGAGCCGCGCTTCGGCTTTCCGAACATCAGCGACAACGCGGAAATCGCGGAGCTGATCGCGTGCGGCTCGCATCTGATCCTGTTCACGACCGGGCGCGGCTCGGTGGTCGGCTCGGCGATTTCGCCGGTCATCAAGGTGTGCGCGAATCCGGCGACCTATCGCAACCTGTCCGGCGATATGGACGTCGATGCGGGCCGTATCCTCGAAGGCCGCGCGACGCTGGAGGAAGTCGGCCTCGAAGTGTTCGACGTGACGGTCGCGGTCGCGCAAGGCAAGGCGTCGAAATCCGAAACGCTCGGCCATCAGGAGTTTATTCTTACGTACAAGACCTTCGAGCCGGTCGGTCCGGCTTGCCTGCCGTCGCATGCGGCACCGCCGCGGCGGGTGGTCGAGATCGCGCCGCACTAGCCAGTGGCCGCGGCAGCGGCCGACGCAAGACGCACAACGACACAGGAGACGTAAGGATGGCATCCGCAAGCGATTCGAAAGTCGGGCGACGCCGCGCGATCGGCCGCCGCGCGCTGCAGGTGAGCGGCATGGGCCTCGGCACGGCGCCGCTCGGCGGGTTGTACCGCGACCTGACCGACGAAGAGGCGCAAGACACCGTCGACGCCGCATGGGACTGCGGCATGCGCTATTTCGACACCGCGCCGCACTACGGCCACACGAAGGCCGAGCACCGCCTCGGCGACGCGCTGCGCCGCTACCCGCGCGAAGATTACGTGCTGTCGACCAAGGCAGGCCGCCGCTACGTGCCGCGCAAGCATCCGTACGACGGCAGCGAAGGCTGGCAAAACCCGCTGCCGTTCGAGGCGATCTACGACTACTCGCACGACGGCATCCTGCGGTCGTTCGAAGATAGTCAACAGCGCCTCGGCATCATCGATATCGATATCCTGCTGATTCACGACATCGGCCGTGTCACGCACGGCGAGCAGAACCCGCACTACTGGAAGCAGCTGACCGACGGCGGCGGCTTTCGCGCGCTCGACGAATTGCGTTCGGCGGGCGCGGTCAAGGCGGTCGGACTCGGTGTCAACGAAGGGCCGGCGGTGATGGAGATGATGGTCGAGTTCGACATCGACTGCGCGCTGCTGGCGGGCCGCTATACGCTGCTCGAACAGGCCACGCTGAACGACCTGCTGCCGAACTGCGAGAAACACAACGTCAGCATTCTGCTGGGCGGCGCGTTCAATTCGGGGATTCTCGCGCGCGGCGTGGCGGGCGACCTGAAATTCAACTATGGCGCCGCGCCGCCGGAAGTGATCGAGCGCGTGGCGCGCCTCGAAGACGTGTGCCGTTCGCACGGCGTGCCGCTCGCGGCGGCAGCGCTGCAGTTTCCGTATGCGCATCCGGCGGTCGCGACGGTGCTGACCGGCGCGCGCAGCGCGGACGAAGTGCGCGAGAACGTCGAATCGTTCGAGCGGCCGATTCCGGCGGCGCTGTGGCAGGCGCTGCAGGACGAAGGACTGATCGACCGGCGCGCGCCGCTGCCGAAGGATTGATATGGCCGCGCCGCAAATCGACGCACATCAACACTACTGGGACCCGGCCCGCGGCGACTATGGCTGGCTGACGCCGGACCTGGCGCCGCTATACCGGGTGTTCGGCCCTGCCGATCTTGCGCCGCTGCGCACCGGTGCCGGCGTGGCGCAAACGGTGATCGTGCAGGCTGCGCCGAGCGTAGCCGAAACGCGCTATCTGCTCGATCTCGCGCGCGGCGATGCATCGGTGGCGGGCGTGGTCGGCTGGGTGCCGCTGCTCGACGCGGAGGCGCCCGCGCTGCTCGGCGAACTCGCGCGCGAGCCGAAATTCAAGGGCGTGCGGCCGATGCTGCAGGACCTGCCCGACGACGACTGGATCGCCAATCCCGCGTTGCAGCCCGCGATCGATGCGTTGATCGCGCACGACCTCGCGTTCGATGCGTTGATCTTCACGCGCCACGTCGCGCCGCTCGAAGTGTTCGCGCGGCGTTTCCCCGCGCTGCGCATCGTCGTCGATCACGGCGCGAAGCCGCCGATCCGCGACGGCAGCACCGGCTGGCACGCATGGGCCGACGGCATCACACGGCTTGCGCGGCTGCCGCATCTGCATTGCAAGCTATCCGGCCTCGCGACCGAAGCGGCCTCGGGTTGGACCGAGGCCACGCTGCGTCCGTATGTCGATCATCTGGTGGCCGCGTTCGGACCCGCGCGATTGATGTGGGGCAGCGACTGGCCGGTGCTGAACCTGAATGGCGATTATCTGCTGTGGCATGCGGTGGCGACGTCGCTGCTGGGCGCGCTGCCCGATGCGCAGCGCGAGGCGATCTTCGGCGCGAATGCCGCCGCGTTCTACAGGTTGTGAAATTCAAATCCAACAGGAGCCGTTAGATGACACAACGACTGGCCGGCAAAACGGCCGTGATCACCGCTGCCGGACAAGGCATCGGCCTCGCCACCGCCGAACTGTTCGCCCGCGAAGGCGCGCGCGTGATCGCCACCGACATCAAGCTCGATGCGCTCGCCGGCAAACCGCTCGAAGCGCGCGAACTCGACGTGCGCGACGCGGCGGCAATCCACACGCTGGCCGCCGAACTCGGTCCCATCGACGTGCTGTTCAACTGCGCAGGCTACGTGCATGCCGGCTCGATTCTCGAAGCCAGCGAAGAAGACTGGGACTTCGCGTTCGACCTGAACGCCAAGGCGATGTACCGCACCATCCGCGCGTTCCTGCCCGGCATGCTGGAAAAGGGCGGCGGTTCGATCATCAACATGTCGTCAGCGGCTTCGAGCGTGAAGGGTGTGCCGAACCGCTTCGTGTACGGCGCGTCGAAAGCGGCCGTCATCGGTCTGACCAAGGCGGTCGCCGCCGATTTCGTCACGCGTGGTGTACGCTGTAACGCGATTTGCCCGGGCACGGTGGCTTCGCCGTCGCTCGAACAGCGAATCGCCGCGCAGGCCAAGGCGCAAGGCGCGAGCGTCGACGCGGTACAGGCCGCCTTCGTCGCGCGCCAGCCGATGGGCCGCATCGGCAAGCCGGAAGAGATCGCCGCACTCGCGCTCTACCTGGCCTCCGACGAGTCCGCCTTCACGACCGGCCATGCGCATGTGATCGACGGCGGCTGGTCGAACTAGTCCGCGCGTTGGAATCGCTTTGAACTTCTCTCGAACTCACAGGAAAGTGCCACGATGAAACTGCTTCGTTACGGACCGAAAGGTCAGGAAAAGCCCGGCCTGCTGGATGCGCAAGGCAAGCTTCGCGACCTGTCGAAGGTGGTCGCCGACATCGACGGCAGCACGCTGTCCGATGCCAGCCTCGCCAGGCTGCGCGCGCTCGATCCGGCGTCGCTGCCGCTGGTCGAAGGCAATCCGCGCATCGGGCCGTGCGTCGGCAAGATCGGCAAGTTCGTCTGCATCGGCCTGAACTATGCGGACCACGCGGCCGAGTCGAACCTGCCGGTGCCGCCGGAGCCGGTCGTGTTCAACAAGTGGACTAGCGCGATCTGCGGCCCGAACGACGACGTCGAAATTCCGCGCGGCTCGAAGAAGACCGACTGGGAAGTCGAACTGGGCATCGTGATCGGCAAGGCCGCCAAATACGTCGACGAAGCCGACGCGCTCGATTACGTGGCCGGCTACTGCGTGATCAACGACGTGTCCGAGCGCGAATGGCAGATCGAGCGCGCCGGCCAGTGGGACAAGGGCAAGGGCTTCGATACGTTCGGCCCGATCGGCCCGTGGGTCGTTACGCGCGACGAAGTGGCCGATCCGCAGAACCTGAAACTGTGGCTCGAAGTGGATGGCCACCGCTATCAGAACGGCAGCACCAAGACGATGATCTTCGGCGTGAAGAAGCTGGTGTCGTATCTGTCGCAATGCATGAGCCTGCAGCCGGGCGACGTGATCTCGACCGGCACGCCGCCGGGCGTCGGCATGGGCGTGAAGCCGCAGCCGGTGTACCTGAAGCCGGGGCAGACGATGCGCCTCGGCATCGAAGGGCTCGGCGAGCAGCAGCAGAAGACTTACGCGGCGGAATAAGCGCGTACGAGGCGGCGCGGTCTGACCGGCGCCGCCTGTTGGCTGCTCGTGGCTCGGTGGCTCAATTCGCTCCCGGGAGCGCGCCTTCCGTGCCGTCGCCGATCTTGTTGATGGTGCCCTGCGCGACCGCCACGAGCCGCTCGCGGTCGCCATCGGTGACGAACACGCTGCACTGGCAGGTCGCCTGATGGCGGCCCGCGTACACCACCTGCGCGCGCGCCATCAGAATGCCGTTCACCGCCGGCCTCAGGTAGTTGATCTTGTACTCCCCGGTAATCACCCTCGGCCCCAGCGCCAGCGCGCCCGCAAAGGTCAGCGCGTTATCCGCCAGATAGCTGATCACGCCGCCGTGCACGAAGCCGTGCTGCTGGCGCAGTTCGTCGCGGATCGGCAGGCACAGCGTCAACTCGTCGGCGCCGACGTACATCAGCTCGGTGCCGAGCAGTGTGCTGAACGGCTGCGCGTGCAGCGCGCCGCGAGCCCGGTCCAGTAAGTCGGTCATCGTCGGATTCCTTTGGGGCTGGCCCGCTGTGACGTTCCACCCACTCTAGGAAGCGCCGCACAGCGCCGTCAAGGTAATCAGGCAAAAATCGCTACGTAATTGTTGTGAAAAGTAACGTAAATTAATGGGCCGCAGCATCCAGGTCCCGCGGCTGGCGCGGCGTGGAAGCTTCGGTACAGTGTCTGAGATTTCCGGTTCGATGATGGCGGCAAACCGACAGCTCAGCTATCTTCGAGTGGCCACAGCTTTCCCCGAGGTTCCCGATGAAACCTGCGATCGAAGCGTTCCACGACCTGGTGACGTCGACGCTCAGCTATGTCGTCCATGCCGGACACGGCTCGCCCTGCGCGGTCGTCGATTCGGTGCTCGACTACGATCAGCGCTCCGGACGTACGTCGACGCGGGGCGCCGACCGGATCGTCGAGTTCGTGCGCAGGCAGCAGCTGCAGGTGGTGTGGCTGCTCGAAACGCACGCGCACGCCGACCATCTGTCGGCCGCGCCCTATCTGCGCGAGCAGTTGGGCGGCGCGATCGGCATCGGCGAACACATTCGCTCGGTGCAGAAGATCTTCGGGCCGGTGTTCAACTTCGAGTCCGAGTTTCAGCCGGACGGCTCGCAGTTCGATCACCTGTTCGTTGCGGACGAAACTTTCCAGGTCGGCGCACTCGAAGCGGCGGTGCTGCACGTGCCGGGCCATACGCCCGCCGACGTGGCCTACGTATTCGATGGTGTGGTGTTCGTCGGCGATACGCTGTTCATGCCAGACGTCGGCACCGCGCGCTGCGATTTTCCGGGCGGCGATGCGCGCACGCTGTACGCGTCGATTCGCCGCTTGCTCAGCTTGCCCGGCGATACGCAGCTGTACATGTGCCACGACTATCCGCCCAACGGGCGCGGCGTGTGCGCGCATACCACGGTGGCTGAGCAGCGTGCCCGCAATATCCACGTGCACGATGCGATCGAAGAGCATGCGTTCGTCGAAATGCGCACCGCGCGCGACGCGACGCTCGGCATGCCGACGCTGCTGATTCCGTCGATCCAGCTGAATATCCGCGCGGGTGTCGAGCCGCCGCCGGAGGATAACGGCATCCGCTATCTGAAGACGCCGTTGAACGTGTTTTGATCGTGGCGGCGATGGTGGTCGCGATTGCGGCCACGATTGTCGCTACCATCGCCGCCACCGTCGCGGCCGAATGACGGCTTCCCGCGGCACGGCACCTCGGTGCATTTCACAGTGCTTTAAAGCGCGTCACAACGCCGCATAGGCGGTCGCCAGATGGTACGGCGTGGTCGACGGCATATCGTCGCGCGCCACTTCTCCGGAAGGCGTCTTGCATTCGAACCAGCCTTGCGGACGCAGGAAGCGCTCGCTAAAGCGCGCAATCTGCTGTGGCAGCAGGGCGCGCGTCTGCGCCTCGCCATGCACGGCCAGCGCCCGCAGATACTCGGATTGCGCCCAGATGCGCTGGGTCGCGTCCTGCATGCGGCCGCTTTCGTCGAGCGCCGCGGCCACGCCGCCCGTCGCCGGGTCCACGCCTTGCTGCTGTGCAAAGCGGAACGCGCGCTCGAGCGCTTCGTGCAATCCGGACGCCTCGAGCGGCGCGCCTGCCTGCCGCACCAGCCAGAACCATTCGAACTGATGGCCGGGTTCGAGGCGATTGGCGGCGCCCTCCGACTGTAGCTGCGCGACGAGCGGCAGTTCCGCGATGCAGCCGGTCGGGGCATGCACGAACACGCGGGCGATCGCGCCGCCGAGCCGCTCGAGTGCGCTGTCGAACGCCGCATCGCCGGTCGCGTCGCGCGCGGCGAGCCATGCTTCGGTCAGATGCATCAACGGGTTTTGCTGCAGACTGCTCGTGACCGTCGCGAAGTCCGCGCTCAGTGCAGCGTGCAACAGGCCGTGTGCGGGTTCGCCGTTGCGCACAGCAAACCGCGTTTCGATCAGTTCGGAGGTGCGCAGCAGCGTATCGCGCGCGTCGCGATTGCCCGAGCGGGCAGCGTATTCGGCGCACGCGAACACGACGAACGCATGCGTGTAGAGGTCCTTCGTGGTGTCGAGCGGTGCGCCTTGCGCGTCGACGCTGTAGAACCATCCGCCGCGTTTGTGGTCCTGAAAGTAATGCAGCAGCATGTCGAACAACCGCTGTGCATGAGCGGCCGCGCCGGCCTGCGAGAACACGAACAGCTGGCGCGCGCAGGCCATGGCCCGATAGCGGGTGACCGGCAGCGGTGTGCGGCCGTCGCCGGCCACGGCTTCATAGGGCAGGCCGAGCGCTTCGTTGAAGCCCGGCCCGCGCCACATTGGCAGGACGACGCGGGCGAAATGCTCGCGCAGCGCAGCGGCGCCGGCGATCGTCGAAGCGGGTGTACTCATGATGTCGGTTTGCAAGGCAATAGGGGAAACGCGCGCTGCGGACCGGTAGCGCCCAGATGGCGCTGGTTCGGCCGGCCGTTGGCGAATAACCCGCTATGGTACGCCGCCCGGTGGACCGACGGGTGCCTCGACGGACGGCCTCGTCAATCGGCACGATCAGAACTCGACCAATAAGGGGGAATCCATGCCCAGCAATGTTGAACTCATCGGACGGCTGATGATGGCCGCGGCGCTCGGCAGCGTCATCGGTTTCGAGCGGGAGCGGCTGTCGTGGGCGGCAGGGCTGCGCACCCATATGCTGGTGTGCGTCGGCTCCGCGCTGATCATGATCGTGTCGGCATTCGGTTTTGCCGACGTGCTCGGCACCGATCACGTCGTGCTCGATCCGTCGCGGGTCGCGGCGCAGGTGGTGTCCGGCATCGGCTTTCTCGGCGCCGGCTCGATCCTGCTGCGCGGCGAGATCGTGCGCGGGCTGACTACGGCCGCGAGCCTGTGGTCGGTGGCGGCGATCGGGCTGGCGGTGGGCGGCGGCTTGTACACGGCGTCGATCGCGGCGACCGCGATCATTCTGATCATCCTTGCCGGCGTAAAGCCGATCGAGCGGCGCTTCATCACGGTCAAGCAGCGGCGCCAGATGACGCTGCTGGTCGAGCGAGGCACGCTGACGCTGCACACGCTGCACGAATTGCTCGGGCCGGCCAGCGCGCGCGTCAAACAGTTCGTCGTGCAGCAAAGCGACGACGCGGCCGAACTCGACGAGGTGGTGATCGTCTTCAGCCGCGTGTCGCCGCAGGAATACAAGACGATTTGCGAGCAGATGCGGCAATGCCATGGCGTGCGCGAGTTTCGCGACAACGGCACGCCGGTCTGAATTGCGCACGGTGCGGATCCGCTGCACCCGTTGCATTCAGCTGGAATCCGGCGTGCGCGCTTCCGGTTGCGCATGGCGGGTGCGGTCCAGCGATAGCGTGCCGCGCGAGATCCGATACCACGCCGGCACGTCGAACGCGAGTCACGCATGCAGTGCGCATGCATGCACGAACGACAACATGCGGAACGCAATGGTCGCGCCAAGCGCCCATTGCAGTTGCGCGAACACGACCGCAGGCGGTTGCGCAGCGACCGCGCGGTTATGCGTATCGCTTCCGGCAGCCGCGCAAAGCGGCAATCTCGAAGACCGGTTGCGCACGCAACTGCGCTCGCCGATCTGAAGCAGGCGCAAGCCGATCTGGCCGCGGCCAACGGCAATACCAGCGCGCAACGCGAAGCCGAGCCTGTGCTTGCCAGCGAGCGTGCCAAGCATGCTCAGCATTCTCAGCAGCTTGCCAAATGCAAGTCATCGTATGAGGATTTGCGGGCGGTGTCGCGTTCGCAGGACGCGCAGCGCAAACAGGTGCAGACCGATCTGAAGGCGCGCGAGACGCAGCTGCAGAGGTGCGAAGTGAAAAACGCACAACTGAACAAGGTCGGGCACGACATTCTGGATGCATACGAGCGCATCGGTCTCGGCACGGTCTTGAAGACGCGCCAGCCGTTTGCGCAAAGCGCGCGCGAACTACGACGAGATCGCCCAGCAGTACGGCGACGATCTGTACGCGGGCGAATGCGATCCGAATGCGTGGCCGACGGCTGCGGCGGCACCGGCAGCGGATGCGAAACAAGACGGTCACGAACGCGCCGCACCATACGCCGTCGTTCACGACAACCGAACACACAGGACACACTATGACGACTGCAACAAAGGCAGGGACCAAAAAGCAGGCCGAAGAAACGTTGATCGAAGCTGTCGGCGTCGACCCGCTGGCCGATGTGTTCAAGGCCGCGGGCTATCGCGTGACGCCGGCCGAGCAGAACGGCACGGTGCAACTGATGAGCGCAAGCCAGGGCGTCGGCTTTGCGGTGCGTTTCGGCAATCCGGGCGTCGAGGCAGGTACGTTTCTGGATTTCACGTTGAGCTGCGCGCTGCAGGTGCAAGGTGAGCTGCCGGCCGAGATCGTCGCGAGCTGGAACCGCACCAAGCGCTTTGCGCGACTGTGGGAGCAGGGCCAGTTTCTGGTGCTCGAAATGGACGTGGTGGTCGCAGGCGGCATCAGCGAGCGCAACGTGCGTTCGCTGATCGAGTTGTGGGATCGCCTGATCCGCGAATTCCTGCTGCATTTGCGCAACCGTCCGGCGATGGCGGCCGCCGAGGCCGCGAGTGGCGCAATGCCTGAAGTCTCGCTCGAGTCGGGCGCGGTTGCGCCGCAAGCGGCGACGCAATGAATGCACACGGCAAGCCCGGCAGGGCCGGCGGACGCGGTGCGCCGGGCGCTGGGCGCCGCGCTGCTGGCGTTCACGTATAGCGTGTGGGCGGCGACGACGTGGCCGACGCCGATCTGCGTTCGCTGCTGCTCGCGCAGTCGGTCGGCGCGGCGCCGCCGCGCCGCATGAAGCAGCCGCTCGTCATCAGACTGATGCTCGAGGTCGAGAGGTGAGGGCCACGGCCCGTCATCGATCGAATCGATGCCGTGTGGTCCGCGCATGCGTCGCGCAACGCGTCGGACCGTCGGCAAACTATTTTTTAGCAGTGAGAGCAGGACAGTGAAGTAATTCGCAACGGTGGCAGCCAGTGCAGTGCTGGTTCTTTCGTGCGCGGCGCATGCGGATAGCGACGTGATCGCGCGCACGGGCACGGCATCGGTCACGCAGGCCGATATGACGAGCCTGCTCGGTTCGCTGACGCCGGATATGCGGGCGCGCCTCGCGGCTAACCCGGCGCAGCTCGATCAGGTGGTGCGCGCGAAGCTCGCCGCGTCGGCGGTGCTCGCCGAAGCGCACGACAAGGGCTGGGACAAGCAGCCGCAAGTGCTTGCGATGATCGATGAGGCGAGGCGCGACGTGGTCGTGCGCAGCTATCTGGCTTCGGTGTCGACGCCGCCGGCCGACTATCCGTCGGATGCGGAAATTCAGGCCGCCTACGACCAGAACCAGTCGGTGTTCATGCAACCGCATGCGGTGCGCATCTCGCAGATTTTCATCGCGTCGCCTGCCAGCGCCGATGCCGCAAGCGCGGACAAGGCCCGCAAGCGCGCCGCCGATCTCGCGCACGAGGCGCGCGCGTCCGGCGCCGATTTCGCCGCGCTCGTCAAGGCCAATTCCGACGAGCAGCAAAGCGCGGCCAACGGCGGCGATATGGGTTTCGTGCCGGACGGTCTGCTGATGC
>DATLOW010000182.1:0-50938 GCA_035536055.1 Paraburkholderia sp.
ATCGTCGACACCAATAGCTTCACGCGCGCCGCAGAATCGCTCGGCATGCCGCGCGCCACCGCCACCACGATTGTTCAGAACCTCGAAGCGATGCTCGGCACCGCGCTGTTGGTCCGCACCACGCGACGCCTGAGTCTCACGCCGGAAGGCGCCGCCTATTACGAGCGCTGCGCGCAGATTCTCGCCGACATCGACGAAATGGAAGCGAGCCTCAAGCAGAGCAACGCCAACCCCAGCGGGCGTCTGCGCGTCGAGATGCCGGGCGCGGTCGCTACCGCGCTGGTGCTGCCAGCGCTCGACGACTTCCATGTGCGCTTTCCGAATATCGATCTGGCGATCGGCATCAGCAATCGCGCGGTGGATCTGGTCGGCGAAGCGGTCGATTGCAGCATCCAGCTGGGCGAGCTGCCCGATTCGGGGCTGGCCGCGCGGCGCCTCGGCACGCTCGAGCATGTGACCTGCGCGAGCCCGGCTTATCTCGAGCGGCACGGCGTGCCGCAAAGCCTCGACGATCTTGCTCAGCACGTCGCGGTGAACTGCATCTCGCGGCACAACGGGCGCGTGGTCAACTTCGATTTCGAGGTGGACGGCAGCGTGCTGGCGGTGAAGGTGGATGGCTTCGTCAGCGTCAACGACGAGCAGGCTTACCTCACCTGCGGGCTGCAAGGACACGGGCTGATCCAGCCCACGCGCCTTGCCGCGCAACCGTGGCTCGACAGCGGCATGCTGCGCGAAGTGCTGCCCGAGTGGAAGCCGGTGCCGATGAGCGTATCGGTGGCGTTTGTAAAAGGAAGGCGCGTGTCGCCACGAGTGCGCGCGTTCGTCGACTGGCTAGCGGAGCTGTTCGAGCAGACCGGACATGTCGAAGCGGATATGTCGCGGGTGCGCGAGTTGATGCGCGGCGGGTTGCATGCGGCGTGAAGCGGGCGCGGCGCGCGTTTGAACACTTGCGCCGCAGAGAAGTTTTTTTCCCCTGCGGCGCGCGCCCTGCTGCCCTGCTGCCTCAGCGTTACTGCGTGGACGCTATCGCGTTACCGCCTCAACTTACGACTCTTCCGACCACACCATATTTTCCCGCGCCATCAGCGCGGTCGATGCGCCCGGCCCGAAGGTGCCGGCCGTATAAGGACGCGGCCGGTCGCCGGCCTGCTTCCAGCCTTCGATGATCGGATCGGCCCACGCCCACGCGGCTTCCAGTTCGTCGCGGCGCATAAAGTGCGTCAGGCGCCCGCGCACCACGTCGATCAGCAGACGCTCGTACGCTTCCGCCCGGCGGCCGGTGAAGGCCTGCTCGAGATCGAGATTCAGATTCACCGGCAGCGTGCGCATGCCGCTGCCCGGTTCTTTCGCGAGCATCTGCAGCTGGATCGATTCGGCCGGCTGCAGCTGGATCACCAGACGGTTGCCGCAATTGCGCGGACCGCACGGGCTGTTCGGCATGATCGAGAACGGCAGATCGGCAAACTCGATGACGATTTCCGACTGCTTTTTCGCGAGCCGCTTGCCGGTGCGCAGGAAGAACGGCACATGCGCCCAGCGCCAGTTGTTGATGTACGCGCGCAGCGCGACGAAGGTTTCCGCACGGCTATCGGTCGGCACGTTCGCCTCTTCGAGATACCCCTTGACCGGTTCGCCGCCCACCGCGCCGGCGGTGTATTGGCCGCGCACCGTGTCGCGCGCGATGTCTTCGGCCGACATCGGCCGCAGTGAACGCAGCACCTTCAGCTTTTCGTCGCGCACCGCGTCCGGATCGAGCGACACCGGCGGCTCCATTGCGACGATGCACAGCAGCTGCAGCAGGTGGTTCTGCACCATGTCGCGCATCGCGCCGGTCTGGTCGTAAAAGCCCGCGCGGCTGCCGACGCCGACCGTCTCCGCCACCGTGATCTGCACGCTGCGAATGTACGGCGCTTGCCACAGCGGCCCGAAAATCGCGTTGCCGAAGCGCAGCACCATCAGGTTCTGCACGGTTTCCTTACCGAGGTAATGGTCGATCCGGTAGATCTGCGGTTCGTCGAAATGCTTGCCGACCGCGTTGTTGATCGCTTGCGCCGACGCCAGATCGTGGCCGAGCGGTTTTTCGAGCACCACGCGCGAGTGCTGGTCGACGAGGTTATGCGCGTCCAGGTTGTCGCAGATCGTCGTGAACAGTTCGGGCGAAGTGGCCAGATAGAAGATGCGCTGCGCGTTGGGCCGCGACACTTGCGCGAGGTGCGCGTAGTCATCGGCCTTGTCGACGTCCACCCGCACGTATTCGAACAGCGCGAGAAATTTGTCCCATGCGCCGGCATCGAACGCCTTGCTCTCGATGAACGGGCGCGAATGCTCGTCCATGAACGACACGTATTGTTCGCGCGTCCACTCGCGCCGGCCGATGGCCAGGATGCGCGTTTCGGCCGGCAGATTGCCGTGCGAATGCGCCATGAACAGCGCGGGCAGCAGCTTGCGGGCGGACAGGTCGCCGGCGCCGCCGAAGATGATCATGTCGAGCGGGAGGTCAGACGTAGCGGGAGCGGTGGAAGTCGTCATAGCGCAATCGCATCAAGGTAAGAACGGCGAACAAGGACGGAAAAACGCGCCGGCTGCGGTGCCGGACCCTGATCCGGCGGCGACGCTGTTTCGCGAGACGCCTATGGTGCAACGTTTTCGGGTTGTTTGCACGTAGAACGCGGGTGCTGCAGATAATGAGCGGCCTGCGGCGGGCCGCCAGTTGACGGCGCTGCGCGGCGGCGGGCCGTGCCCGCCGGGCGTGTGGAACGTTAGCCAACTGGATTTGGCAGGCCGGGGCGGCCGATGTGCGAGAGGGCTGCGCGCGTCGCCCGGCGGCGGTTCAGCGGTGCTTCAGCGGTGGCGAGCACGCGCTGCGCATCGGCGCCGCGGTGAGCGCCGGGCGTCGTCGCGTCGCCTGGTGCGGCGTCCGGTACACCGCTTGTGCGACGTCAGCGTGACACGCCCAATGACGTCCGCGCCACGCGCCCCGCCGCCAGATCCCAGGCCGCGCACCCGACTGTCTTGAAAACGCGTGGCGACGCGTCGTCCGCCAGCAGCGCCTGCGACCCCGCTTCGACAGCGGTCGCGATGCCGCTCACCTTCGCCCAATCCACCTTCGCCTGCAGCAGATCCCCCGCCTCATGCCGCGCGCCGGCCGGATCATCGACGAAAATCGCGCTGCCGGCCAGCGTACGCGCGCCGATCTCCGCCATCTCCGGCTTGAACGCGCCGACGCCGATCACGAGGCGTCCGGCTCGCGCCACCTCGTCGTAAACCGGCTGACGGCTGGTAGTCAGCGCGATCACCAGATCGACCGAATCGGGCACGCCGTCATCGGCGAGCGCTTCGAGCGCGCGTGCAGCGCCCGGCTGCGTCTGCGCTTCACAAAACGCCTGCGCGCGTTGCGGCGCGCTGCCGCGCACCCGAATGCGCGCCTGCGGATACAACTCGCGCAATGCCTGCACGTGGTTCGCCGCCTGTGTGCCGGTGCCGATCAGCAGCACGTCACGCGGCGCCGCGCGGCCGAGCGTGCGCACGCCGAGCATCGTCATCGCCGCCGTGCGGCGCCCCGTCACCGTCGGCCCGTCGAGAATGAACAGCGTCTCGCCAGTGTCCGGTTCGATCGCCATCACCTGGCCGTGAATCGTCGGGATGCCGCGTTCGCGATTGCGCGGACACACATTGACGAGCTTGTGAATCGCCAGATCCTGCGCGGTAGCCGGCATCGACAGCAGCACGCCGTCGCCGTTCAGCGGCACCACGAGGCGCTCCGGGCTCGCGATGCGCTGCTGCGTGTAATCGAGCACCGCGCGTTGCAGTGCGTCGACCAGTGCCGGATACGGCGTCAGCCGCGCAGTCTCGGCGGCATCGAAAATCGGCGTGTGGCGGCTGCCTGTCATCATTCCCCCGCAAACCCGGCGCGCTCAGCGCACCAGAAATCCATAGGTCAACGGATCGCGCTCATCGACGATCCAGTTCGCAAACCCGCAAATAAACGCATCGCCTTCGATTTCCGGAATCACCGCGTCGAAGCGCTCGAGCTTCGTCTCGCGCAGCACGCGGCCGCGGAAAATCGTGCCGATCACCGATTCGTTGACAAGCGTGTCGCCTGCTTTCAGCTCGCCGCGCGCGTACAGTTGCGCGACCCGCCCGGCCGTCCCCGAGCCGGTCGGCGACCGATCCACTTCGCGGTCCGCGAAGACGCAGCAGTTCGCCTGCGTCGAGCCCGCGTGCCGCGGCACATTATCGATAATGGTGCCGTAAATATGGTTGATCTCGGGAATCAGCGGATGCCGCACGTCGAACGCGTCGTTCGCCGCGCGCTTGACCTCGGCGCCGAAGCGGATCAACCGCTCCACTTCGATCTCGCGCACCGCGAGATCGAATGGCGCACCCGACGTGTAGAAATAAAACGCGCCGCCGAACGCGATATCGCCGCGCACCGCGCCGAAGCTCGGCGTCTGTACCGTCACGTCGCGCTGCCAGACGAACGAAGGCACGTTGACGAAGCGCACGCTGCCCGCGTGATCGCCGTCCCATTTAACGAACGCTTCGATAAAGCCGCACGGCGCATCGATGCCCACGCGCGTCTCCGGCTCGGTGCGCTCGACCCAGCCGAGCGACACCGCTGCGGTCGCCAGCGCAATCACGCCATGCCCGCAATGGTCGCTATACCCTTCGTTGTGGACAAAAATGATGCCGAAATCCGCGCCCTCGCTGACCGGATCGGTCAGATAGCCGGCGTACATGTCCGCATGGCCGCGCGGCTCGAAAATCAGCGCACGGCGAATCGGTTCCGCATGTTCCTTCAACCACGCGCGGCGTTCGACGATCGTCTTGCCGGGAATCTTCGGCAGCCCGTTGGTGACGATCCGGAACGGCTCGCCGCCGGTATGCACCTCGACCGTGCTGATCACGCGGTTCAGTTTCATTGGCGGCCTGCTCCGATAGCGCCGATCGATTCGATCGCGTCAGTCATTCCGCTCGAGCCGCGGGTTCCGCTGGTCCGGCTCACACCGCTCGCTCCCGGCGCCGCTCGTGACGGCGAAGAAGCATGATCTCGCTCACAGATCATTGATATCTCCATGGCTTATTGCTGGTCTATACTGGCGCTGAATGTAGACCAGCTTTGGTTCCGGATCAACCAATATCAAAAATAAACGCACCAACTGGTCAGATTCCAGAACAACCCTATCTCACAATCCCATGACGCTCCTGCCGCCGGAACATCCGTTTCGCCCCAAGCAGATCTATGAACAGGTTGCCGAGCGGATGCGCGCGGACATTCGTGCCGGCCAGTTCGCGCCCGAGGCGCGGCTGCCGTCCGAGCGCGAGCTGGCGGCGCGCTTCGGGGTCGGCCGGCCGGCGGTGCGCGAGGCGCTCGGCGCGTTGCAGAACGAGGGTCTGGTGCACACGCGCCGCAATTCCGGCACCTACGTCAGCGGCGACGCGCCGCAGCGGCTCGCCGCGGCGCCGCCGGCCGGCTCGGCGCTCGCGCCGGACGCCGACATCAGCCCGAGTTCCGCGCTCGACGTACGGCTCGTGCTGGAGCCCGCGATCGCGCGGCGCGCCGCCGCACACGCGCAGCGCGACCCGATCGCCGAGCATTACCTGGCGCAGATGGATTCGATCGTCGACGTGACAGATGCGGTGCAGCGCGCGTTGTGGAACGAAAGCGACCGGCTGTTCCACCGTCAGCTCGCGGTGATGACCGGCGACGCGCTGCTGGTCAAGATCGCCGACGAAGTGGCGAAGGCAATGAACCAGCCGCTGTGGAAGCGGCTGAAGGACGACGGCATCTACGATCTGAGCCGGGTCCGGCTTTACGTGTCGGAACACCGCTTGATCTACGAAGCGATCGTCAACGGCGACGCCGACGCGGCGGCGTTTTACGTGGAGCAGCACATTATCCGGGTGCGGCGCGACATCGCGCCGAAATGACCGGTGCGCCGCCTCCGACAGACCTCCAGCAGACCTCCGACAAGCCTTATGAGCGTTGCACCGCAATCGGGTAGTCATCCTGATGCAAAGTGCATCAAGTTACTCGTTAGAATAGCGTGACGCGCATCTTATGCTCGATGAATAACTCGACAATCGAAAAACCAGCCAGTATGCCCAACGAAGCTCAATCTCCGGACTCCGTCGCCGTCGCCGAGCGTGTACGCGAACTGATGAGCCGGCACGGTATCGCCAAACGCCAGCAAACCAGCGAGCTATGCCGCATTCTCGACCTGAGCTTTTCGCAGGGCCATCGCAAGCTGCGCGGCAACAGCCCATGGACGCTGTCGCAGATCCGCAAGGTCGCCGAGGTGTTCGGCGAGCCGGCCGCGCAGCTGTTCGGCGCGCAGACGCTCGATCCCGGCATGGTCGGGGCGACCGCGCAGGAAGCGCTGTTCTGCGTCGGCACGCTGGAACTCGCGTGCACCGCGTGGGTGGGCGCGCCGGTCGAGGCCGGCAGCCGTCCCGAATTTATCGCGTGGTCGAAACAGGACCAGTGGCGCGTGGTGCGGCACGACGGCGCGCTGTACCAGAACGCCTTCGAGGTGCACAAGATCGAGATCTATCCGCGCCGCGCGGAAGCCGACAAGCCGCTGATCGCGGTGGTCGACGACGATCACGCGTCGGCCGACAACCTGCGCGACTATCTGCAGCGCAGCGGCTTCGCGGCGATGGCTATCTACGGCCTCACCGCGTTCGCCGAGACGCTGCAGACGCAGGTGTTCGACGGCGTCGTGATCGACTGGCTGTTCGGCAACCAGACCTCGGCGGACGCGATCCGCGCGGTGCGCGGCTCGGAAAACCCCGATGCGCCGATCTTCGTGCTGACCGGCGAACTGTTGACCGGCAAGGCGAGCGAATCGGAAATCAGCGAGATCGTGCGCAGCTACGACGTTGCGTGCTACGAAAAACCGGCGCGCATGGCGATTCTGGTGGCGGATCTGTCGAAGCGGCTCGGGCGGCCGTAGCCATTGCGGCCGGCAAGCGATCGCCGCAGCCGCGGGCCGTAGCCGTAGCCGTAGCCACGCCGCAGCGTCGCAACCGCCCTAGCGCACCGCGCCGCCGCCCACGCTGCCAGCCGGATCGTCCTGCGTCGCGAGCGCGCGCTCGACCGCGGCGCGCAATACGTCGTAGTGCACCGGCTTGCTCAGACTTTCGAAAAACAGATGCGCCGCCGCGCTGCCCTGCAATTCGGGCGCGTACGCGCTGACCGCAATCACCCGTGCACGCTGCGGCAAGCCGCGCGCCGCGTATTCGGCCATGAACGCATAGCCGTCCTTGTCCGGCATCTGCAGATCGAGCAGGATCAGTTCGCACGCATGTCCGTCGAGCCACGCGAGCGCCTCGTCTACGCCACCGGCCGCAGCCGCGTCATAGCCCATGTGCGCGACCATTTCCGACAGCGACTCGCGCACCAGCTGGTTGTCGTCGATTACCAGTACGTGCGGCCGCGCGCCGCCTTCGTGCGCATGCGCGGCGATGCTCGCCGGCACGCGCGGCTCGACCGGCAGCACCGGAATCGTCACGGTGAACGTGGTGCCTGCGCCGAGCTGGCTGTCCACCCTGATGTCGCCGCCGAACAGATCGACCAGCCCCTGCACGATCGCGAGCCCCATCCCCGCGCCATCGAAGCGCCGCGTGCGCGAATCGTCGAGCCGCGTGAACTCCTTGAAGATCAGCGGAATCTGGGCATGCGGCACGCCGCAGCCGGTATCGCTGACGACAATCACGAGCGCCGCGTCGCGCCGCTCGAAATGCAGTTCGATCGTGCCGCGCTCGGTATAGCGGATCGCGTTGATCACGAGGTTGTTGACGATCTGCCGGATCCGGTGCGGGTCCGATTCGACCAGCCCCGCGGGCCCGCTCGCGCTGCTTCGGAAGGTCAGCCCGCGTGCGATCGCGGCGGGCTCGCTGGCGTCGACGATCGACGCCAGCAGCTCGCGCGGCTCGAACTGCTCGTGGCGCAGCTCCAGCTTGCCGGCGCCGAGACGCGCGTAATCGGTCAGATCCTTCATCTGCGTTTCGAGCTGACGCGCCGCGGTGTCGAGCCGGCGGATCACCTTCTGGTCCGCTTCAGAATGCGAGTTGAAACTGAGCAGCTCGATCGACGACACGATCGCGTGCAGCGGCGTGCGCAGCTCATGGCTGATCATGCCGAGAAACGCGTCCTTCGCGAGACTCGCTTCGCGCGCCGCGCGACTCGCCTGATGTTCGGCTTCGAGCGCCGCGCGCTGCTGGCTGATCAGCTTGGTGCGGCGCCGCGCGTTGACCACCAGCTGCGCGCTGGCCGCCGCCGACAGCAGCAGCAGCACGAGCCCGCCCGCGAACAGCATGCGCCGCTTCGCGATGAAGTCGGTGTTCATCGCTTCGCGGTCCGCCATGTCGGCAAAGCGCCGGCCGAGCGCCAGGTCGTTCACTTCTTCCCAATGGCCGCGCAGTTCGAGCACGATCCGGTCGGCCAGCTTCGGGTTGCCGGGCAGCGCGTCGAAGGTCGGCTCGAGCGCGCTCAGCATGCTGGTCAGCGATTCGATCTCGCGCCGCTGCCGGTCGATCAGCGCCGCCTGCGCGGCGAGCCGCCGCGTCGAGCCGGCCATCACGCGCAGCTTCGACTGCAGCACGTGGTACTGCAGCCGCAATGCGTCGTAGTCGGCGTCGACGCCGGTCTCGTATTGCAACAGCTGGCTTTCGAAGCGCGCGTAGGCGATCTGCAGTTGCGCGGCATCCCAGTAGAAGCCGTCGTAGGTGCCCGTGATGGTCTGCGTCTCGCGCGGATTCAACAGGGCCGTGTACAGCAGATAGCCGATCGCCGCGGTCGGCGCGGCGAGCGCGGTGAGCCAGATCAGCACATAGACGAAACGCCGCGACAGCCGGCGCTTCACTTGATGATCAGAGACTTGATCTGCCATACGAATTTCGCGTCCGCGGCGCCGCCCATCAGTTCAGACGGATACGCATCGCGCGGATAAATCAGAAAGAGCGGGCCGAAATCGCTGACCTTCAGCCGCTTGCCGTTCATGCTGTACGCGACGATCACGCCGTAACGGTCGGAATCCGCGATCGGCACGGTGTAGGTGTAATCGTCGTAGGTGTGAAACTCGAGGTTCTGGCCGTAGGCGCCTACCGTCTTCAGGATATCCGCGAGCAGCGGACCGGTGAAGGTCGATTTGGGCGTCCACGTGGTCGACGTCGAGATCGAATGAGGCGGCAGCGACAGCAGCTGTGCCTCGGAAAAATGGAACAGCTTGTGCGCCGCGTCGGTCGTGTTGCCGATCTTTCCCGACACGTCGAGCGACAGCTGGGTGGCGTTCGCGGCAAGCGCGTGGACCGCACCGAAGGCAATCGCACCGCACCACACACCGTACCGCACCCACCGGCCGAGCCGACCGTTCCCGTGTTGCTTCTGCATTGTCTGGCCTTTTATTTTCCGTTGTTCGCGCAAGTTCGCGCGCGTTCGCCGGGCGATCGCGCCGATCGCCCCTATAAGCGCGCGTAATGCGGGAGCTGTCGCGAGATACAGCTGTCGCGATGCACCGCACCTGTCAGAGCACAGAATCTGTGAACCGCATGCATAATATCGCCTCTACCTCAAAAAAGCCGTCGCGCCGGCGGTTTGCAACCAGTCGAAACCATCGGCCCATGACCGTAAGCGAACGTCAGCCATGAACAAGCCCGTTCTTCCGCTCTCTTATGAACAGCTCGATCACTGGATCGAATCGCTGCAGCCGGCACTGCTGGCAGAAGACTTCGCGGCCGCAATCGGCATTCTGCGCGGCGGCGCGCCGCTCGCGCTGATGGCCTCGCACAGCATCGGCGTGCCGGTGGCGTTTCTCAGCTACGAGCGCCGCGCGCGCCACGTCACGTGGGATTCGGCGCTGCCGCTGCCGGCGCCGGGCTCGAAGGTGCTGCTGTGCGAAGACATCGCAGGCCGCGGCTTTACGCTGGTGGACTGCATTGCGTTTCTCGAACAGCATGGCCTCGTCGTCAAGACGCTGACCGGCGCGTTCGATGAGATCAGCCGCATCCGTCCCGATTACGCGAACGACGCGTCCGGCTACTTCGCGCTGTTTCCGTGGGAACGCCAGGCCTACACCGACCGTTATCGCGAGGACTGGCTGCAGGTCGAAGCCGGCGACGCGCCGGCGATGGCGCACGATCACGAATACGCGACCTATGCGATCGACCTCGACGGCGTGCTGCTGCCCGACGTGCCGCTTGAGCGCTATGGCGAAGATCTCGCCGCGGCGCTTGCCGAACGCGACGATCTGAAGCCGTTCGACGTGCTGCCGGAAATCGACCTGCAACAGGTGCGCGCGGTGATCACCGGGCGCCCGCATGCCGACGTCGAGCGCACCCGCGCATGGCTCGAGCGGCACGGCTTCGGTCATCTCGAACTGGTGATGCGCATGCCCGACGCGCACGACGAAACGCCGGCCGGCGCCGCCGCGCACAAGGCCGCCGCGGCGCTGCGCTGCGGCGTCACGCATTTCATCGAGAGCGATCCGGTGCAGGCGCTGCGGATCGCGCAGACGGCGCCGCTGTTGCGCGTGATCTGGTGGGATGCGGCCAGCCGCAGCGGCACGCTGGTCAACGCGTCGGCCTGGCGGGCTGACAGCTGAGTGACGTGCGCGGTGTGGCCTTGCACAGGCGCAGGCCATACACGTGCCGTACACATTCGCTGCGCGCGCCGTATCCGCGCACCGCGCATCTCGCGAGCGAGCGCGCGTCCCGCCAGCGCACCGACTTGCGCTGTTAGCCCGCGCGGTTCGCCGGCGTTTCCCCCGGTCAATCCTCCGCATCCCCCAGATGCAGATGCTTCGCGGCACGCCGCGAAGCCACCACGATCAGCTTCATCGTCGCGCGCGTCGCACCGACGAACAGCTTGCGCGCGCTGCGTTCGTCGAACGTATCGAAGTCGACTTCGGTCAGGATCACGCACGGCGCGGCCTGGCCCTTGAAGCGATAGATCGATTCGAGCAACACGTCGCCGTCGCGGTATTCGGGGTTGCCGAACAGATCGTATTTGCCGGTAAAGCTGCGCACGCGGTGCGGACCCAACTGATCGAGCGCGGCAAGCACCGAGCCTTCGCGGCCGCGGAACGACAGCACCACGATGTCCTGCTTGCGAAAACCGAGCGACAGCGCCTGCGTGATCGCGCGCTTGGTCATGTCGATGCAGCTGTCGACCGGGTTCGCTTCGTCGTACGTCGACAGCGCGATGTCGGAGCCGTCGAACGGACTCGCGGCGGCCAGTTGCGCGGCGAGCGGCACCGTGCCGCCGACCACGTCGCGCAGATAATCGAGAATGTCGCGCGGGCTGCGATAGTTGGTCGCTTCCTTCAGCGTGGTCCAGCCCGGCAGCTCGACCGGTGCGCGCATATACAGGTTCTGCAGCGGGTCTTCGAGCCACCACCACGCGCCGCCCGGCTTCAGCATGCGTTCGAGGGCCGGCACCCATGCCTCGCGGAAGTCCTGGCCTTCGTCGACGATCAACACGTCGTACTGCCAGCGCGCATCGATCGGCGTCGCCGCGAACACGGCTTCGAGCTGCTCGAATACGTCCGTCGCCGCAAAATCGGGCGCACGGCCGACCTCGCGTGCAATTGCATCGCACAGCTGGTGGTAGTTCAGCACTTTTGCTTCGGCCGGTGCGACGCGCGCGATGTGATCGGCCAGCGGCCGGTTGAAGCACACATACAGCGGCCGCGCGCCGCGCGCCACCGCGTCCTTCATCACCTGCACGGCCAGCTGGGTCTTGCCGGAGCCCGCGGTGCCCACCACACGCAGCCTGAACGGCGCGAACTCGAGCCGCCGCGCCCATGTTGCGAGGCCACCCGACAGCCGCGTGACCAGCGTGCCCGCCTGACCGACCAGCGCGCTCGCATCGGGCGTCAACGCGAGTTCGTCGGCGAGGAAGTGGTGAATCTTGTCCAGATTGGCGAGCGGCGGCTCGTCGGCCGGCAGCGCGGCGCCGATGATCGAGACCAGTTGATCCTTGCGCGTCGCGTCGACGATCCGCGCCGGGTTCACGCCGGCGATCGATGCGTCTCTCACGACGTGATCGGGGCAATACAGCAGTTCCTCGATGAAATACGTGCCCGCGCCGAACGCCGCGGTAAAGCGCCGGTGCAACCCTTCGATGGTGCGCGCAAGCGCGATTGCGACATTGCGCTCGGTTTTCAGATAGGCCTTGACGAGCCCCTTCGCCGTCTCGCGCAAAAAGCCGGTTTTCTGTTCGACGATCATCACGCGGCCCGACGGCGACACGATCACATAATCGGCCTCGCCGAACACCGAAAAACCGCCCTGGTTCAGGCGCGTCCAGTGCACGCCGTGATAGACGGTGTAGGCGGCGGGCAGCGCCTCTTCGAGGCGCGCGAGGGTCTCGCGTTCGCGTGCGGCGGCGCCGGTGGCGGCGAGGCTTTTCCAGTCGTCGGGAACGATGCGGGCCATGCGGTGCAACTCCGGTTAGAGCGCAATCGGGACGCGCGCGGCAACGCGCGCAAAGCGCCCATTGTACGCAACGCAAACGGCAGTTTTCAGCGCAGGCCCGGTAAGATCGGTGCGCTTCGTGTATCGTTACCGGTTTAGCGCCGCGCTGGCGCGCGGCTTGCCAATCCGTAAAGTGAGAGGACTTTTGCCGGTGATTACGATCTGGGGACGCGCCAATTCCGTCAACGTTCAGAAAGTTTTGTGGTGCTGCGACGAACTGGTGCTGCCATACGAGCGCATCGACGCGGGCCTGCAGTTCGGCCGCCTCGACGAACCGTCCTATCTGGCGATGAATCCGACCGGCAAGATTCCGACCCTCGTCGACGGCGACTACGTGCTGTGGGAATCGAATTCGATCCTGCGCTATCTGGTCATGCAATACGGGCAATCGAGCATCCTGTACCCGGACGACGCCAAGACCCGCGCGAGCATCGACCGCTGGCTCGACTGGGCCGTCACGACGCTTGCGCCAGCCGATCGTCCGGTGTTCCTCGCGGTGGTGCGCACGCCCGCCGACAAACGCGATACGGCCAGGCTCGCCACCGATGTCGAAACCGTCGGCGCACTGTGGAAAATGCTCGATACGCAACTGCAAACGCGCTTTTTCATCGACAGCGACAAGTTCACGCTGGCCGATATCGTGCTGGGCGCGTATGCGAAGCGCTGGTTCGGGCTCGCAGGCGTCGAACGTCCGTCGATGCCGAATCTCGAGCGCTGGTACTCGCGGCTCACGACGCGCTCTGGCTTCAAGAAATACGTCGATCTCCCGCTCACCTGAAGCGCCACGCGGCCGGCGCCGCCGGCTGCACGACGCAGGACACGCCATGACCATTACGCTCTACGCCTGGGCCACGCCCAACGGACGCAAGATCAGCGTCGCACTCGAAGAAATGGAACTGCCGTACACCGTCAAGCCGGTCAATATCGGCAAGAAGGAGCAGTTCGCGCCCGAGTTCCTCGCGATCAGCCCGAACAACAAGATTCCGGCGATCGTCGATCCGGACGGACCGGACGGCAAGCCGATCAGTCTGTTCGAATCGGGCGCGATCCTGCTTTATCTGGGCGAAAAAACCGGCAAGTTCCTGCCGAAGACGCTGCGCGAGCGCGTACCGGTGCTCGAATGGCTGATGTGGCAGATGGGCGGCTTCGGGCCGATGCCGGGGCAGGTTCATCACTTCGCCGCGCTGCAGGACGAAAGCGAGCGACGTTATGGATTGAAGCGCTTTCATGACGAAACGCGCCGCCTGTACGCTGTGTTGAACACGCGCCTTGGCCAGAGTGAATTCGTGGCCGGCGAACTGTCGGTGGCCGATTTCGCGATTCTCGGGTGGGCGTGGCGCCACGAGCGGCACAAGGTCGACCTCGCCGAATTCCCGAACGTGCAGCGCTGGTACCAGACGCTGTTCGCGCGGCCCGCGGTGCAGCGCGGCTTCGACGTGAAGCTCGACTGAACCGGCGCGTGCGCCGGCCCTTTATAATCACCGCATGAAGAATGCAAAGGCCTCCGCGGCCGCCGATAAACCGGCTCCGGCACGCGCTCACCGTCATCCCCATCCGCAGCGGGCTGTGCAGCCGGCGTTACAGGCGTCCACGCTGGAATCGGCTTCGGCTTCGCAGTCCGCTTCCGGGGCCGCCTCGCAGCAGGCGGCGCTGGAACTCGCCGAAACCTACTGCCGCGAACGCGGCGAAAAGCTCACGCCGATCCGCCGCAAAGTGCTCGAACTGCTGCTGACGTCCGGGCGCGCGACCAAGGCCTATTCGCTGCTCGACGACATGCGGCAGATCCACCCCGGCTCAGCGCCGCCGACCGTCTATCGCGCACTGGATTTCCTGCTGTCCGCAGGCCTTGTGCATCGCATCGAATCGATCAATGCGTTCACGGTTTGCCACGATCTGACGCAATGTCAGCACGGCATCCTGGTGGTCTGCCAGCAATGCGGCAACGTCACGGAGCTGCATCAGCCGAAGCTGCGCGCCGCGCTCGTCGCGCAAATCGAAGACGCGGGCTATCGCCTCGCCGGTGAGGAAATCGAATTGAAGGGGCTGTGCGCGGCGTGTCAGGCCGCGCAGGCGGCGAGCGGAGCGCAAGCGTAGCGCTGCAGCGCGACCGGCGCACTCGCGCTGAGTGCGCCCAAGGTGTGGCGAGTCCGCCGTGCACGCGCGGTGCCGTCCGCTGCCACGGTAGTAGCGGCGCTACATCGCCGCGCCGCTATCGCCTCGTGTCAAAGCCACTCGCGCTTGCGCCAACCCGAAGCCGCTGCGTCCAACCCGCCTCGCCTCAACCCGCCGCACGCGCGCCGATCGCGTCGTGCAGCAGCGTCACCAGCGTCTCGGGCCGGGCCGGCTTCGTCATGAAGTGCTGGAATCCTTCGCCGATGCTGCGCAGGCGATACGCCTCGTCGGTATGGCCGGTCAGCGCGACCGCCACCGCGGGCGCATGATCGCCGCGTATCTCGTGGTCGCGCAGCCGCTGGATCAGGTAGAAACCGTCCATCGCGGGCAAGTCGATGTCGCATACGACCGCGTCGGGCATCACGCGCACCGCCGCCTCGACTCCCTCCTCCGCATCCGCTACGGCCACCACGTTGGCGCCTTCCGATTCGAGCAAACTTTTCAGCGATTCCCGGTTTTGCGGGTCATCTTCTACAAGCACGATCGTCGCCTGATCGAGCCTTAATCCACCGTTCATTTTTGCGTTGTTACCAAAAAAGCTGTTATGCATCCTGACATGGCCGTGAGGTTTCAAGCACCTACACCTGTGCCGCGCCAGAGCCGGCAGCGGAAAGACGGTACGGCTTTCACACACCCTCGTAAGGAACGTCACGTTCCTGCTTCGGCCACCGGCGCGCTGTTCGCCGGCTGCCTGTCTCTATCTATCGTTAATCGACCAGGTTGTATCCGACGAGTTGCAGTGAAGTGTACGCTGCTGCGCGGTGCACCGCAGCGGAGCATGCGCGCCACCTCGTGACATTGCGTGCCTACCTTACGCACGAAATGAGGCGCTTGCGTGACTGCGGGCATCGCGTGCAGCGCATCAACGATCGCTGTGCACAATGCTCAATTTCGCGCGAGATTGCTGTCGCGATAGCCCAGTTGTGCGGAAATCGCACGCCCGGCGTCTCTGAGCAACGCTACGTAATGCGCCTTCGTATCGGCCCCGCAGCGCATGCTCGGAAACGATATCGAAAGGCCCGCGACCACTCTGCCGAAACGGTCGAACACCGGCACCGCGATACATTGCAGCCCTTCTTCCTGCTCTTCGTTGTCCTCGCCGTAACCTTGCTCACGCACACGCGGCAGAATGCTCAGAACGGCATCGGCCGACGCCAGGGTTTTCTGCGTCGACTTGCGGAACACGACATTGGATAGCACATTGCGTGCCTCAGCAGGATCCATCCAGGCGAGCAGCACCTTGCCGATCGCCGTGCTGTACAGCGGATTGCGGCGGCCGATGCGCGACTGCATGCGCAGGTCGTAGTCGGCGTCGATCTTGTGAATGTAGACAATACTGTTCTCGTCGAACGCGCCCAGATGGATCGCTTCGCGCGTGAGCTTCGACAGATGACGCATCTGCACGTCGGCTTCGCGTACCAGGTCGACGCTTTCCAGTGCTTTCGAGCCGAGTTCGAACAGCCGGATGGTCAGACGATAGCGGTCGGTGTCTTCTTCCTGCGCGACGTAGCCGAGCGCTTTCAAGGTCTGCAGAAAGCGGTGCACGGTGCTCTTCGACATCACGAGCCGTTGCGACAGTTCGCTGATGCCGATCTGGTTGTTCTCGCCGAGCGCCTGCAGGATCGCGAATACCTTGTTGACGGCCGCCACCGATTCGCCGCGCTCGATGCCGGCTTCCGCGGCGAGGTCCGCGTGGGCGGGCACCGCGATGTCGTCGGACGGGGTGTCGGCTTTAAGCTTTCGTGCTGCGACTCGCATGGTTCGATCATCCGTTCTTGCTTTCATGGAACGAGAGCATAGCGTTTTTACCGTGGCGTACGCGAGGCGCGCATGCCGCGCGCCGCATGCGGCGTTAGCGCGCCAGCCAGCCGCCGTCGACGGCCAGCGTGTGCCCATGCACGTAGTCCGACGCGCGCGAGGCGAGAAACACCACCGGCCCCGCCAGATCGTCCGGCACGCCCCAACGGCCCGCCGGAATGCGCGCGAGAATCTCGCCGTTGCGACGCGCGTCGTCGCGCAGCTGCTCGGTGTTGCGCGTAGCCATATAGCCCGGCGCGAGCGCATTGACGTTGATGCCGCGCTCCGCCCACTCGTTGGCCAGCAGCCGCGTGAGGCCCAGCACGCCGCTTTTCGCGGCCGTGTACGACGCCACGCGAATGCCGCCCTGGAACGACAGCATCGACGCAACGTTGATGATCTTGCCGCCGCTTTTCTGTGCGACGAACTGCCGTGCCGCGGCCTGCGCAAGAAAGAACACCGACTTCAGATTCACGTCCGTCACGCTGTCCCAGTCTGCTTCGCTGAAGTCGAGCGCATCGCTGCGGCGAATCGTGCCGGCATTGTTGACGAGCACGTCGATGCGCCCATAGGCGGCCACCGCTTCGCGCACGATGCGCTCGACCGGTTCGAGCGTCGCCAGATCGGCCGCTACGTCGACGCAGCGCCGGCCGAGCTCGCGCACCACACCGGGTGTGTCGCCCGGTGTGCTGTGATACACGCCGACGATGTCGCAGCCCGCCTGCGCGAGTGCGATGGCCATGCCGGCGCCGAGGCCGGTGTTGCTGCCGGTGACGATCGCGACCTTGCCAGTCAGATCGAACATGCGTGGGTTCATCCGCGCGTCCCCATGTTTGCCTGCTGTTGCGTCCGTTCAGCGCAGATCCGCGACCGCCACATGATCCATGTCCTTGAACACCAGGTTCTCGCCGACCATGCCCCAGATGAATGTGTAGGCGCGCGTGCCGACCCCCGAATGGATCGACCAGCTCGGCGAAATCACCGCCTGTTCGTTGTGCACGAGAATATGCCGCGTTTCATGCGGCTCGCCCATCATATGGAACACCGCGGCATCGTCGGCGAGGTTGAAGTAAAAGTAGACCTCCATGCGCCGCTCGTGCGTGTGGCACGGCATCGTGTTCCACAGGTTGCCGTCATCGAGCCGGGTCATGCCCATCGATAGCTGACAGGTCTGCAGCACCTCGGGCACGATGAACTTGTAGATCGTGCGGCGATTGCTGGTTTGCGGGTCGCCGAGGGTTTCCGGTGCGGCCTGCGCCAGCGCGATATGGCGCGTCGGATACGTCGTATGTGCCGGCGCGCAGTTCAGATAGAACTTCGCGGGCCGCGCGGCATCGGCGCTGCCGAACGTCACCTGTTGCGCGCCCTGGCCGATGTACAGCGCCTCTTCGTTACCGACGTCGAAACGCGTGCCGTCCACTTCCACCCAGCCCGTGCCGCCGATATTGATCGCGCCCAGTTCGCGTCGCTCGAGCAGATAGTTGACGCCGATCGCCTTGCCGAGCGTCGCCGACACTTCGACTGGCCGCGTCGCCGGCCACGCACCGCCGACGATGATGCGATCGATATGGCTATACGTGACCTTTAGCGCATTCGGCTCGAAGATGTTTTCGACCAGGAACTGCTTGCGCAGCCCGGCGGTATCGAGCGTTTTCGCATGTTCGCTGTGGATGCTCTGGCGGACTTCCATCCGGTGTCTCCCGAAGAACGACGGCCGCGCTCGCGCCGTCTGCCGCGCATTGGAACATGAATCGATTATTTTCAGAACATCGGTCCGAAAACTGAAAACCCAGATGCCAGGATATTCATCTTATGCAAGCGGAATAGCCGTCAGATAGGTGTAAACGATGACCGGCAAAACATCGATATTTTTAGAACGCTGTTCCGAGTGAATGCTAAATTGCAGTCCAGCGGCGCTCTGGACACCTCACGGTCCGGCCCCGCATACAACAACAACCGATCGGGTACACCCGTCCCGTGGAGGAGCACTCTGGCATGAAGATCAAGAAGACCATCGACCGTATTCCCGGCGGGCTGATGCTGGTCCCACTGCTGCTCGGCGCCTGTATGCACACCTTCGCCCCACACGCGGGCAAGTACTTCGGTTCGTTCACCAATGCGCTCGTCACCGGCACGCTGCCGATTCTCGCGGTCTGGTTTTTCTGCATGGGCGCAAGCATCAGCCTGAAGGCAACGCCGGTCGTATTGCGCAAAAGCGGCGTGCTGGTCGTGACCAAGGTGATCACGGCCGCGCTCGCCGGTGTGATCGCGTCGCGCTTTCTGCCGCCCGGCGGCATCACGTCGGGCTTTCTGACCGGACTCTCCGCGCTCACCGTGATCTGCGTGATGAACGAGACCAACGGCGGCCTGTATATGGCGTTGATGCAGCAGTACGGCACCAAGGAAGAAGCCGGCGCGTTCTGCCTGATGTCGCTCGAATCGGGGCCGTTCATGACGATGGTCACGCTCGGCATCGCGGGTCTCGCGAGCTTTCCGTATGCGACGCTGGTCGGCGCGCTGCTGCCGTTTCTGATCGGCTTTGCGCTCGGCAACCTCGACCCCGAACTGCGCCGCTTCTTTAGCGCCGCCGTGCCGGTGATGGTGCCGTTCTTCGCGTTCGCGCTCGGCAACAACCTGGATTTCGCAGTGATCCTGAATACCGGCCTGCTCGGCGTGCTGGTCGGCCTGTGCGTGATGCTGGTGACCGGCACGACGCTAGTGCTGGCCGATATCTTTCTGGCGAAGGGCAACGGCACGGCGGGCATCGGCGCTTCGTCGACGGCCGGTGCGGCAGTCGCGGTGCCGCAGATCATCGCCGGCATCGAGCCGCGCTACGCGGCTGTCGCGCCGGCGGCGACTGCGCTGGTCGCCACCTCGGTGGTGGTCACCGCGCTGCTCACTCCGGTTGTCACGTCGCTGTGGGCGCGGCGCTGGGGCGTGCTGTCGGCGAAGTATCGCGATGCGGCGTTCGCGCAGCTCGATGCGCTGACCGAAACGCATGCGCTCGATGCGCCGCTCGAGCATCGCACCGCGGAGTAGCGCAGCGCAACGTTAGCCGCCTGCTTTCCCCGGTCCCACGCCATGCTGCAACACGGCTAGCGCATGGCGTGCGATATCGTCGGCGGTAAGCTTGCGGCGCACCGGATCGTCGCGCCACATTGCCGAGTTCGCCAGCGGCAAGACCGTCAGGCCGAGAATCGACAGGAACAGTAGCGACGGCTCGAGCTGCGCGTTGAGCTTGCCTTGCCTCTGCCACTTCGCGATCAGCGCCAGCGTATCCCTTTGCCGCGTATCGCCGAAGCGCTCATGCATGCGCTGCTTCAGCAGGCCACCGTCGCTGATCACTTCGCGTACCCACAACGACGGGAACCACGGATACTCCCCCGACAGCTCGACAAGACGCCGCGCGAACTGCGCGATGGCCGCCACCGGATCGTCGACGTTGTCGCGGAACGGCTCGCGCAACGCCGCGCGCAGCGGCTGAAACCGCTCGTCGATCAGCACGTCGAGCAACTGATCGCGCGTCTTGAAGTAGTAGTGGACCATGGCCGGCGTGTAGCCCGCCTCGCGCGCAATCGCGCCGAGCGTGGTATCGACGATGCCTTGGCGCGCGAACAGCGCGAGCGCGACGTCGAGCAAACGCGCGCGCTGCTCGGGCCCGCGCGCACTGCCGGCCGGACGGCCAGGCCGGCGCACGTTGGCCGGCAATGATCCGGCCGCGACTGCGGGCACATCGGCGGCGGCGGTGTCGGCCGCGACGGCGGCCTCAGATGCTTGCGCCGACTTGGCCGTCGCGGCGGTTTTAGCCTCGTTAGCCTCGTTAACCTTAGCCTGCCGCATCCGCACACTTTCGGTTGCCGCTGAAGCCGACACCCCACGACCCGGCTGCGCTTTACCTGCCATACGTTCTACCCCACTCCATGGTTTCGCAATTGACGTAACGGACAACAGCGTCTATATTAATCTCCGTATTAATTAATTTCAAGACAGTCCGACGCCATGGAACTGCAACCCGCCGCCACACCGCTAGCCCATTCCACCGAGCGCCCGCCCATCCGCCTGCTGTTCGCGGCGCTGCTGCTCGTCATGCTGCTCGCCGCGCTCGACCAGACCATCGTCTCCACCGCGCTGCCCACCATCGTCGGCGAACTGGGCGGGCTCGACAGCCTGTCGTGGGTGGTCACCGCCTACCTGCTGACGTCGACGATCGTCGTGCCGCTATACGGCAAACTCGGCGACCTGTTCGGTCGCAAGATCGTGCTGCAGACGGCCATCGTGCTGTTCCTGATCGGCTCCGCGCTGTGCGGCCTCGCGCAGAACATGACGCAGCTGGTGCTGCTGCGCGCGCTGCAAGGTCTCGGCGGTGGCGGACTGCTGGTCATCACGATGGCGGCGATCGGCGACGTGATTCCGCCTGCCGAGCGCGGGCGCTATCAGGGCGTGTTCGGCGGCGTGTTCGGTCTTGCCACGGTAATCGGCCCGCTGATCGGCGGCTTTCTCGTCGATCATCTGACGTGGCGCTGGATTTTCTATATCAACGTGCCGCTCGGCATCGTCGCGCTGCTGGTGATCGGCGCGGTGTTCAAGCCGCGCGTCGCGCACGTGAAGCACACCATCGACTACATGGGCGCAGCCTTCCTCGCCGGCGCCCTCACCTGCATCATCCTGTTCACCAGTGAAGGCGGCGGCCTGCTGCCGTGGACGTCGGTGCAGTTGTGGTTTACGCTCGCGCTCGGCGCGATCTGCATCGTCGGTTTTATCCATGAAGAACGCGTGGCCGCTGAGCCGATCCTGCCGCTCGAACTGTTCCGGCAACGTACCTTTTTACTATCCAGCGCGATTGGTTTCATCGTCGGCGTGTCGCTGTTCGGTTCGATCACGTTTCTGCCGATGTATCTGCAGGTGGTCAAGAACGCCACACCTTCGCAGGCCGGCATGCAAATGCTGCCGATCATGGGCGGCGTGCTGCTGATGTCGATCATCAGCGGCCGGCTGATCAGCCGGATCGGCAAGTACCGCATGTTCCCGATCGTCGGCACCTTGCTGGTCGGCATCGGCATGGCCTTGCTCGCCACGCTGCAGCTCGATACGCCGATCCGCTTCATGTATCTGTACATGGGTCTGGTCGGCGGCGGGCTCGGCATGGTGATGCAGGTGCTGATTCTCGCGGTTCAAAACACCGTCGAATTCAAACATCTCGGCACTGCCACGTCGGGCGCCACGCTGTTCCGTTCGATCGGCGGTTCGGTCGGGGTTGCCGCGTTCGGCGCAATCTTTTCGGCCAATCTCGCGACACGCCTGCAAACCTCGCGGCCGGCCGGCACCGAACTGCCGCATGCACTCGGCCCTGTTGCAATTCACCAACTGCCCGCCGCGTTGCACGACGTCTATCTGCATGCCTTCGCCGGCGCGCTGCACACGGTCTTTCTTACCGCCGCGTGCATCGTGGTATTCGCGTTCGCGCTGGCGTGGTTGCTACAAGATCATCCGCTGCGCAAAGCCTGACGCGGGGTACGCTGCCGGGAATTGGCAACGCACGCCGCGCCACGATGTTTGGTTAGCCATTCTTATGATCAACAGACGAAAGCATCACCCCACATAGGCGCTGTAAAAACACCCGCGCTGATTCGTCCTGCGATGGAGGCGCGACGACGCAAATGTGCGATAGGTAACAACGTCGATTGACGCGCCTGGTGAAACAAACCATATTGGGCTCAGCGGTCGACGTGGTCCGGTACGGCCGCGTTCCAGCGCATGTTGATCGTAAGTTTCGCGACGCCGTCGCTCGCATCAACGACGATCCTGAGCATGCCGAAATGGCATCACCCATCCTGGTGGGTTGACAGCATGTCCGCTCAGACTACTCCTGACCAGAGTTTCCCCACACCGTGCAAACGCTGTGGCGGCGTGCTCTACCAACAAGTCGATTTCTGCCCGTACTGCGGCGCAGATCATCCGCTCGACACGGTCGTACGCAAACGTGCGGAGGCGTCGTTGAAAGCCGTGAGCCCACCTCTGCCGCCGCCGGCCGCATTGTCGGCGCCGGATGTCGCGAGCGCGGAGTTGCCGCCGGTCGCGCCGGAACAGCGGCAGATCCATCCGCTCGAGGCGCCTTCGCCGATATGGCAAAGCGCTGGACGCTGGATCTTCACGAAGGGCATGCTGGCCGTGTGGTTCGTGCTGGCGCTTGCGTACGTCGCGTATCTGCTGCTTGGCGAGAGCCGCAAACACGAACCCGTCAGCGACGAAACATCGACGAACTCGTCCGGCGGTTCGATTTCGCCCTATGCGCCGCAGCAGGCTAATCTCGCGCCGCGCGCAGGCGACCAGGGAACCCCGTCGGCGGTACCGAAGCCGCGTGTGATGCCGCAATACAAGGATGTCGCCGAGAGCCTGCGCGCCGCGCGCACGAGCCTGCAGTACAACAATCTGTCCGATGCCAAAGCGGCGACGCATGCCGCGCTGACACGCGAAGCGAATAACGCGGACGCACTCGCGCTCGAGCGCGATATCGCGGCACGCGAACAACGCCGCGACATCGCACTGCAGTCCGCGGACAAATGCGCGAGTGAACGCGCGTGGCCGTGCGTGCGGCAATACGCATCGGAGGCGCTGGCGGCGGACTCGAGCAGCGTGCATGCGCAAACGCTGATGGAACGCGTGATTCTGTCGACCGGCTGGTCGCCGCTCGCGAGCGTGCCCACGCCGTCCGTGGCCGCGCCATCGGCGCCGGCGTCGCGCCGCGGTAACAACGCCGGCTTGCCGTCGTCGCGCGACTGGGGCAAGGCCGCGCCGCCGGCCACCTCCGGTTGGAGCGCGTCCGCGCCGCCGCCGCCACTGCCGCGCGCCAACAGCATGCCCGCTGCGACGGCTACACCGCCTGCGGCAAGCACGGACGAAAACACACCAGCCGGCACCGGCCCGGCTGCCGCGGCATCCGCCGATACAGGCAACCCAGGCAACGCCAACAGCACCAGCACCAACAGCACCAACAGCACCAACGACAACAGCGTGGATGCAACCGAACGCGCGATCAGGGAATCCGGCTGGAAGCATGCCGCACCGGCGAGCGCGCCGCGCTGACCCAGTCGACCAGCAACGATGCCGCACACTGCCGCGCATCGACACGAAGAAACGCAAACGGAGAGAGACCATGCTAACGAGAACACTGACGGGACTGGCGGCACTCTTCGCGCTGCTGTTCGCCGCGCTAGCCGCGGCAGCGCCCGCGCACTACAAGATCGTCACCGGCCCGGAGCGCGGCACTTACATCCAGATCGGCCAGGATCTGTCGAAATGGGTCGCGCAACCGGCCGGCATTGAGCTCGAAGTGATTCCGTCGAAGGGCTCCGCGGAAAACGTGCAACGCATGCGCTTCGAGCCCGGCGTCAAGCTTGCGCTGGTGCAGTCCGACGTGTATCAGGCCTACGTCGACATGGCGAATTCGGGCAACGCCGACGCCGGCACGACGATTCGTCCGTTGCGGCTGATCATGCCGCTGTACGACGAGGAGATCTACTTTGTCGTGCGCAACGACTCGCCGCTGAAGACCATCAACGAGATCAAGGACAAGAACATCAGCGTCGGCCTGATCGGCAGCGGCACCGCGCAATCGGCGACGACGCTGTACCGGCTGATGTTCAACCAGCCGATCCCCGAACAGAACGTTCAGCACCTGAGCAACGAAGACGCGCTGGCTGCGCTGATCGTCAAGAAGATCGACGTCGCGATCATCGTCGCGGGACAACCGGCCAAGCTGTTCACCGATATGAACCCGGACCTGCTGCAGCAGATCCGCTTCCTGCGCGTGGACCCGAATGCGCCCGAAACGGCGCGCGCGAAGCAGACCTATTTCCCCGCGACGATCCGCGCCGCGAGCTATCCGAACTGGCTGAAGGAAGACGTGCCGACCTGGACGGTCAAAGCCTTCCTCGTGACCTACGACTACAACCTGCGCGATACGGTCGGCAACCTGAACCGCTTCGCCGATTCGCTGTGCGACAACTTCGACAATCTGCAGGAGCACGGCCACCCGAAATGGAAACAGGTGAAGCTCGAACTGCCGGGCCTGGGTAAAGGCTGGCAATACTATCCGCCGGTCGAAAAGCATCTGAAGGCCTGCCTCGTGCGGCGCGCGGCGGCGCAATCCACCGGCGCGGCGGCGACGCAGCGCGCAGCGGCCGAGCAGAAGATGAACCGCCGCCCCTGTTCCGAACAGGAACGCCTGCTGTTGCTGTGCGGAAAATAGCCGGCCGGCGCCGCGCGCGACCGCAATAGAACCGAAAGCTGCAGAAAGCTCTAAAGCGGTGTGCACAACACTGCTTTAGAGCAACGCACAGTCAAGATCGCATTGCACAGTCAAGTCATGTGCACATGCACGGCAAAGCCATGCACGTCGATGCGCGCACAACATTCCTGTCAAAAGCGCAACGCACTGTTGCGCATTGGCAAAGCGCATGCCGTTAGACAATCGCACCCGCACCTCGCCAATTGAATCGCACTAAAGCGCGACTTAGCTAAAGCGCGCCCCTCGCGAGGCGCCGCGGCCCTTACCCGAATCGTTTCACGCGCTTTGCTGCATGCGGGTTTCGGCGCTGGCAACTGCGCTTCGGAAATAGCCAACAGGACTCAAACGATTTGCGTAAAGCAGAAGACTTTTTTATCTGGCACATTTCGGTTCAAACCTATCGTAGCGGACTGCTACCAAAGCGCTGCGGCGGCTAAACGAAACAGTCAGTAAACGAAACCCCCAGGCAAAAAAGTACCCTTAGCGTCTAGAATCGCCGGATGCGCGGCGGCGGTCTCTTTGGAGCAGCGTTCAAAGCCGGGATACGCATTACAGTTCTATTTCAATTTGCTATCGATTCCTTTACAGGAAACACGCGTTGAATAACGAGTCACTTTCTATCCTTCATCCTTGCGGCAAAGCGCCGCCGTTTTTGCAACGCCGCGCGCTGCAGGCGTGCGTGGCCGGCATTGCCGCGTTGTGCCTTGCGGCTTGCGCGGTCGGCCCCGACTATCGAAAGCCTGCTGTGCAGGTTCCGCAAAGCTTCAAGGAAGGCGCGGACTGGCAGCGTGCCCAAGCCAATCCGCAAGCATCGCTCGCCAGCGACTGGTGGCGCGTGTATCACGACGACAAGCTCACCGAGCTGATCGAGCAATCGCAAAAGGCCAACCAGTCGATCGCCGCTTCCGAGGCCGCCTACCGCGTCGCGCAGGCCATCGTGCAGGCCAACACCGCGTCGCTGTTTCCGGTGATCAGCGCCGGCCTGTCGGGCACGCGCAGCGGCACGGGGTCGGGTGCGGCGTCGCGCGGAAGCGCGGCCTCGCTGACGGGTACCAGCTTGCCGGGCGTGTCGAATTCGTTCGTCGCCAGCGCAGCAGCGACCTGGGAACTCGACCTGTGGGGCGCGTTCCGCCGCCAGATCGAAGCAGCCAAAGGCAACGCCGAGGCAAGCGACGCGCAGCTCGCCGGCCAGCGCCTGTCGATCGCGGCGAGCGTCGCGACCGACTACTTCCTGCTGCGTCAGGCCGATGTGGATATCGAGTTGCTCAAGCAGCAACAGGACGTCGACACGCGCATTCTCGACATGACGCGCGCCGCATTCCAGCAAGGCCAGGCGTCGAGCGATCAGGTGCTGTTCGCGCAGGACACGCTCGAAGCGGTGGTGGCCAACCTGCAGGCAAGCGAGGCCAGCCGCGAACAGGACGAGCACGCGATCGCGGTGCTGCTCGGCGTGCCGCCGGCGAACTTCTCGATTGCGCCGGACCCGCACTATGCGTTCCTCGAACCCGAGGTGCCGCTCGGCGTGCCGTCGCAACTGCTCGAACGCCGCTACGACGTGGTCGCCGCGGAACGCACCGCGGCTTCGTCGAATGCGCTGATCGGCGCGGCCGAAGCCGCGTTCTTCCCGACCGTTACGTTGTCGGCGCAAGGCGGCTTCCAGCACAACACCATCGCGAACCTGTTCTCGCTGCCGAACCGCTTCTGGACGCTCGGCCCCGACATCGCGGAAACGATCTTCGACGGCGGCGCACGGACCGCGGCAGTGCGCGAAGCGCGCGCGACTTACGACCAGAACGTCGCGCTCTATCGCAACACGGTGCTGACCGCGTTCCAGAACGTCGAAGACAGTCTGTCGTCGGTGAACCACCTGCGCCAGCAGTCGAAGTCGTTCGAGGACATCCTGCAACGCAACCAGCAGCTGTTCGCCAGCGAACGCGCACAGTTCGACGTCGGCTCGGCCAGCCAGCAGGATCTGTTGACGCAGCAGCTGACGCTGCTGCTGGCCGAGCAGAACCTGAGCGACACCCAGGCGCTGCTCACGCAAAGCAGCGTGACGCTGATCCGCAATCTGGGCGGCGGCTGGGACTGGAACGACGTGCAAACCGCCGACGCGGGCAACGCCCACGCACCGGAGGCCGGCACGTCGAAGCCTCAGGAAACGGCCACGCCGCCGCCGCAAGGCGCTGCCGCCACGCCGCAATGAACTCGCAGCACTCGCATTAGACCCCGCTACTCGCCGCTGCCGCGCAGCGTTTCGTGCAAGGCCTATAGCCCATGCCCGCCGCGCCGCAGGCTGCGAGTCACCGTAATCACCGCCGTCCCAGCAAGAATGGAGTCTTCATGAAGTCATTCCCGCTCAGCGGGCCGCTGTTGTGCCTCTCTCTCGTGGTACTCGCGGCTTGCAGCAAGAACAAACCGGCCGCGCCACCGCCGCCCAAAGTCGCGGTGGTGACCGTACATAAACAGGACGTGCCGCTGACGCGGCAACTGATCGGGCGCCTGTCGCCGTACTACAGCGCGAACGTCACCGCGCGTGTGTCGGGCCTGCTGCTCAAACGCACCTACAAGGAAGGCAGCACGGTGCGCGAAGGCCAGGTGCTGTTCCAGATCGACCCGACCTTCTATCAGGCGCAGCTGAACAACGATCTCGCGCAGCTCGCGCAGGACAAGGCGACCTACATCAACGATCACGTCACCGCCGAGCGCAACCGCAAGCTGCTGCCGGTCGGTTCCGTGTCGCAACAGACGGTCGACAACTCCGATGCCGCCGAACGCAGCGCCGCGGCGAAGCTGCAGGCCGACGAGGCGTTGATCCAGAGCGCGCGCATCAATCTCGACTACACGCGCGTGACCTCGCCGATCACCGGCATTGCGAGCCAGCAGCTGGTCACCGCGGGCGCGATCGTCGGCAGCAGCGTCAGCGATACCGGTTCGTCGGGCACGCTGCTCACCACCGTGCAGCAGATCGATCCGTCGTACGTGAACTTCACGATCAGCGCGGCCGATCTGGTCACGCTGCGCCAGGCGCAAACCACCGGTTCGGTGGCGCTCGCGCAGCAGGACAAGACCACCGTGCAGATCACGCTGCCCGACGGCAGTCATTACAGCCGCCTCGGCACGCTCGACTTTTCGGACGTGACGGTCAACGCGACCACCAACGCGGTGAACCTGCGCGCGCTCGTCGCGAACCCCGACCATGTGCTGCTGCCGGGCATGTACGTGACGCTGACGGTCAACATGGGCCAGCAGAACAACGTGATTCTGGTGCCGCAACAGGCGCTGCTGCGCGATACGGTCGGCGCATACATGTACGCGGTCGGTCCGGACAACAAGGTCAAGCGCAAGGACATCACGACCGCGAACAGCTATCGCAACCAGTGGATCGTCACCGACGGCCTCGACGACGGCGACCGCATCATGGTCAACAACCTGCAGAGCGTGCATGGCGGCGAGCCGGTTGAACCCACCGCGTGGCAACCGCCCGCAGCGGCGTCGTCGGCTGCCGCCGCGATGGCTCCTGCAGCACCCGCAGCGGCACCGGCCGCCTCGCCGCCGGCGTCGGCACCAGCAAGCGCAAGCGCAGCTAGCGGCGCGCAATAGGAGTACGCGTAATGCCGAGTTTCTTTATCAACCGTCCGATCTTCGCGTGGGTCGTCGCCATCCTGATTTCGCTGTTCGGTTATCTGGCGATGCGCTCGATGGGGATCGACTCGTATCCGGACATCGCGCCGCCGCAGGTCACCGTCACCGCGACCTATCCCGGCGCCAGCGCGCAGACGATGGAGACGACCGTCACGCAGGTGATCGAGCAGCAGCTGACCGGCCTCGACAACCTGCTGTACTTCAGTTCGAAGTCGAGCTCAAACGGCCAGACCGTCATCACGCTGACCTTCGCGACCGGCACCAACCCCGACATCGCGCAGGTGCAGGTGCAGAACAAGGTGACGCTCGCGCAACCTCTGCTGCCTGCGCCGGTCGTGCAGGAAGGGGTGGTGATCGCGAAGGCGAGCCCGGACATTCTGCTGTTCATCGCGCTGCGTTCGAACAACCCGTCGATCGACGCCGCGCGCCTGTCCGACATTCTCGCCTCCGATATCCAGCCGGCGATCGGCCGCCTGAACGGCGTGGGCAACACCACGCTGCTCGGCTCCGAATACGCGATGCGCATCTGGCTCGACCCGGACAAGCTGCAGGCGTATGGACTGTCGACTACCCAGGTGCTGAACGCGGTCAGCGCGCAAAACGCGCAGTTCGCGGCCGGCGCGCTCGGCGCGGACCCGGCGCTGCCCGGCCAGACGTTTACCGCGACGATTTCCGGCGACTCGCTGTTCTCGACGCGCAAGCAGTTCGAGGACATCATCATCCTGTCGAACAGCAACGGCACGGTCGTGCGTCTGAAAGACGTCGCGCGCATTTCGTTCGGTGCGCAGACCAACGGTATTGCGCCGGTCTATGACGGCAAACCGGCCGGCGGTCTGGCGGTGTTCCTGCTGCCGGGCGCGAACGCGCTGGCGGTGGCGAAGGCGGTCAAGGCGGAAATGGGCTCGCTCGCGCGCGACCTGCCGCAAGGCGTCACGTGGGACATCCCGTACGACACCACGCCGTTCATTACCGCGTCGATCGCCGACGTCGTGCACACGCTGGCCGAGGCGATCATCCTCGTGTTCCTCGTGATGCTGCTGTTCCTGCAAAACTTCCGCGCGACCATCATTCCGACCCTGGTGATTCCGGTGGCCTTGCTCGGCACCTTTATCGGTCTGTCGGCGCTGCACTACACGTTGAACCAGCTCACGCTGTTCGGCATGGTGCTGGCGATCGGTATCGTGGTGGACGATGCGATCGTGGTGATCGAGAACGTCGAGCGGATCATGAGGGAGGACGGCACCGATCCGAGGGTCGCCACCAAGAAGGCGATGAAGCAGATCACCGGCGCCATCGTCGCGATTACGGTGGTGCTGTCGGCGGTGTTCGTGCCGTCCGCGCTGCAGCCGGGCGCCACCGGCATCATCTACGCGCAGTTCGCGCTGACCATCGCGGTATCGATGTGTTTCTCGGCGTTCCTCGCGATGTCGTTCACGCCGTCGCTGTGCGCGGCCATCCTGAAACAGGAACATTCGACCAAACAGAACGCGTTCTTCCGCTGGTTCAACCGCAACTTCGATCGGCTCACCAACTGGTACGTCGACCACGTCAGCCACTCGGCGCGCAAGGCGCCGTGGTGGATGGTGCTGTTCGTCGTGCTGGTGGTGCTGACCGGCTTCCTGTACACGAAGCTGCCGACCGGCTTCGTGCCGGACGAAGACCAGGGCTTCGCGCTGGCGCTGATCAACCTGCCGCCGGGCGCGACCATCCAGCGCACCAACCACGTGATGACCGAGGTGCGCGAGACGCTGTTGAAGAGTCCGGTCGGCAAGGACATCGTCGGCATCTTCCAGCCGGAGGGCTTCAGCTTCGTCGGTACCAGCGAAAACGTCGGCATGGCGTTCATCAAGCTGTCCGAGTGGGACAAGCGCTCGAAGACCGCGATGCAGCTGATTCCGGAAATGAACGGCATTCTGCACAGCATCCCCGATGCGCAGATCTTCGTGACCAACCTGCCGACCATCCGCGGCCTGAGCCAGTTCGGCGGTATCGACATGTACCTGCAGGCACGCGCCGGCCAGTCGCGCGACGAGCTGACGGCGGCCCAGCAGACGCTGGTCGCGGAAGCCACCAAGAGCCCGGTGCTGTTCGGCATCCGGCCGAACTCGCTGCCCACCGCGCCGCAGCTGAACATCGCGGTGGACCGCGAACAGGCCGAAGCGCTCGGGCTGTCGCTATCCGATGTGTACGCAACCATCCAGACCGAACTGGCGCCGTTCTTTATCAACCAGTTCACGTATGGCGGCCGCGTGAAGCGCGTGTATATCGAAGCCGACGCGCCGTACCGGATGAACTTTGACGCGTTCCAGCATCTGTACACGCCTAGCGGCGTGACCAACGGCGGCAATGGTGTCACGACCGCATCGGGTTCGTCGTCGAGCGGCAACGGCAGCAGCTCGGGCGCCTCGTCGAGCACCGGCCCGGTGCCCAGCGCAGGCAGCTACCTGACGCAGGTCAACCCGTCCGCGGCGAACAATGCGATCGCGCCGTACAACATGGTGCCGCTGTCGAGCGTGGTGCAGGCGAAATGGGGCATCGGTCCGCTGGTGCTGCCGCGTTACAACGGCTATGCGGCGATCGAAATCGTCGGTAACTCGGCGTCGGGCTACTCGACCGGCCAGGCGATCGATACGTTGCAGAACATCGTCGACAACAAGCTGCCGAACGGCTTCGCCGCGGACTGGACCGGCCAGTCGTATCAGGAACTGCTGGCCGGCAGCTCGGCCACCGTGCTCACCGCGCTGTCGATCCTCGTGGTATTCCTGTGTCTGGCGGCCCTGTACGAAAGCTGGTCGATTCCGGTGGCGGTGCTGCTGGTGGTGCCGCTCGGCATGCTGGGCATGCTCGCGTTCTGTCTGTGGCGCGGCGTGCCGAACGACATCTACTTCAAGATCGGTCTGGTCACCGTGATCGGCCTTGCCGCGAAGAACGCGATTCTGATTGTCGAATTCGCGGTGGAAGGCCAGGCGCGCGGCATGACGCTGCACGATGCGGTGGTCGAAGCGGGCCGGCTGCGTCTAAGGCCGATTCTGATGACCTCGATGGCGTTCATTCTCGGCGTGTTCCCGCTGATCGTCTCGACCGGCGCGGGCGCGGCGTCGCGGCACGAGATCGGCACCGGCGTGATCGGCGGCATGCTGTTCGCGACCTGCTTCGGCCTGTTGCTGATTCCGGTGTTCTACGTGGTCGTGCGGCGCGTACTGGGCGACAAGCTCGACGAAGTGTCGAAGAAGATGCCGCATCACGATGCCGACCCGGGCGACCCGCAGGACGCGCATGTGTAAGCGATGAGGCGCACCCGCGAAGACGCGCTGAAAACGCGCGAGCAGATCCTCGACGCCGCCGAAGTGACGTTCTTCGAGCACGGCTTCGCACAGACCTCGCTCGCGCAGATCGCCGAGCACGCCGGCCTCACGCGCGGCGCCATCTACGGACACTTTCGCAACAAGGGCGAAGTGTTCAATGCGATGGCCGAGCGCGTGAAGCTGCCGATGGAAATGCTGGTGGCCGCCACCTTCGATCCGCTCGAAGCGGATCCGCTCGGGCGGCTGCGCGACCTGTTCATGTTCTGTCTGGCGAAGGCGGCGATCGAGCCGCATAGCCGCCGCGTGTTCGAGGTGCTGTTCACCAAGTGCGAATACAATCGCGCCATGCAGCCGGTGATCGAGCGGCTGCGCACCGCCGCGCACGATGGCCGCGCGCGGCTCGTGCTGGGCTTGCGCAACGCGATCGACAAGGCGCAGTTGCCGCACGATCTCGACACCGCGCGCGCAGCAAGCGTGATCCAGATGTTTCTCGGCGGCGTGCTGCGCGACTGGCTGATGGGCTTCGGTTCGGTCGACCTGCCGCGTGACGCGAAGTACCTGGCCGATGCCTGCATCGGCATGCTGCGCAATTCGCCGGCGCTGCGGCACGAGGCCGCGCCGGTGCGTTAGCGGCAACTGGCGCGCCGGCGCCCGCTGCGGCGCTATAGCGTCATATCGGCAGACAGCTTTAGCAATCCACACAAAGTTGGTTGTCAGCCGCCGCGCGCATTCCTTAGGATGCCGGTCATGTTCCACTCATGACCCCACGCCTCCGATGAAGAAAAAATCCTTTACCGCCGCCCTTCTGGCCACGCTGCTGATGGGCTTCAGCATTGCGACGCTGCAGTTCTCGCACGCCGCCGAAAAGACCTTGCGCATCGGCATCATGTCCGGCGAAGACGAAGACGTGTGGCGCGTGGTGGCGGCGAATGCCGCAAAACACGGGCTGTCGATCAAGGTGACGACCTTCTCCGACTATACGCAGCCGAACGAAGCGCTGTCGGTGCACGATCTGGATGCCAACTCGTTCCAGCACAAGCCGTATCTGGACGCGCAGGTCAAGGCGCGCGGCTACCGGATCGTGCCAGTGGGCTTCACCTATGTGCAGCCGATCGGCTTGTATTCGCGCAAGGTCAAGTCGGTCGGCGAGTTGCGCGACGGCGCGGCGATCGGCGTGCCGAACGATCCGAGCAACGAAGGCCGCGCGCTGCTGCTGTTGCAGGCGCAAGGGCTGATTGCGCTGCGCGCGGACGTCGGCCTGCTGCCGACCGCGCGCGACATCGCGAAGAATCCGCGCCATCTGCAGATCAGGGAACTGGATGCGGGTATCATCGGACGCGCGATCGGCGATCTTGACGCGGCTGTCGTGAATACCGACTGGGCAATCAAGAGCGGCATCCACATTCCGCAGGAGCGGATCGCGCAGGAAGTGGTGGGCGGCAATCCGTATCGCAACTTCATCGCGGTCAACGAGAAAGATGTGGATGCGCCGTGGGTGCACGCGCTGGTGGACAGCTACCAGCAGCCGAACGTGGCTGCGGAGATTCTGAGCGTGTATCACGGCGCGACGCTGCCGGCGTGGAACGGCGCGCCGCGTTGAAACAGGCGGCGTTGGCCGCGGGCATCAGCGCGGTTGAGCGGATCTCCGCTCAATATTGGCGGGCTTCAGTTCGCATGGAATCGCTGGCATAGTGCATTTTTTGCACTGCCAGCCAAAGCACGATGAGCGAACCCGCCACCACCACGTCGCTGACGATTCGCGATGCGACCAGCGACGACTTCCCCGCCATTCAGGCGATCTACGCGCATCACGTGCTGACGGGCGTCGCGTCGTTCGAGGAAACGCCGCCTACCGTCGATGAGATGCGCACGCGGCATGCGTCCGTGTTGTCGCACGGCCTGCCCTATCTGGTGGCCGAATTCGCTGGCCGGCTTGCCGGCTATTGCTACGCGACGCCGTATCGGCCGCGTGCCGCGTATCGCTTCACGATCGAAGACTCCGTGTATGTCGACGACGCATTGCGCGGCCGCGGCGTCGGCCGTGCGCTGCTGCGCGCGCTGATCGAACGCTGCGAGGGCGGGCCGTGGCGACAGATGATCGCGGTGGTCGCAGATAACGGCCGCGGCGGTTCGCTGTCGCTGCATACCGATGCCGGCTTCGAACTGATCGGCACGCTGCGCGCGGTCGGGTTCAAGCATGGGCGCTGGGTCGATACGGCGTTGATGCAGCGCGGATTGCGGGTGGGCGATCAGGCGCGGCCGGACGCGCCGATTCGGACGTAGCCCGCCCAAGCATACACACACATACACAAAATTATCGTGCCGACGGTCATTCTGTGTGTATAATTACACACAAGACAGCCGGGGGTGCGGATGAATTCGTCGCAACTAATCCGGATGCTCGAGGAGGATGGCTGGAAGCTGGTGCGCATTACAGGCAGCCATCATCACTTTAAACACCTCGAAAAGCGGGGCCTTGTGACGGTGCCACACCCGAAGAAGGATCTGCCGATCGGTACGACGAAGAGCATCCTGAAGGCTGCCGGTTTGAGGTGACCGGCAGTTTTCGCAGTCAAGGATGCCCCCTACCGCTAAAGAAAATGCCATGGAATTTCCCATCGCTGTACACAAGGATGATGGGAGCGTCTACGGAGTGACCGTGCCGGATATTCCGGGCGTCCACTCGTGGGGCGACACCATCGACGATGCAATCAGGAACGCCAAAGAAGCAATCATCGGTCACGTCTCTACGCTGGTCGAACTTGGCGAAGATGTCGGTTTCAAGTGTTCGACCATTGAAGAGCTGGTTACCAGGCCTGAATTTGCAGGCGCCGTTTGGGCTCTGGTCGACGTCGATCTGAGCCTGCTGGATGCAAAGCCCGAGCGGATCAACATCAGCTTGCCGAGATTCGTGCTGCGCAAGATCGACGCTTACGTCGCCGCGCGACACGAAACCCGAAGCGGTTTTATCGCACGCGCGGCTCTGGAGGCGCTCGCACATGCGTAGTGTCGCCACACGCTCCAAGGCCCGCTTCGGCGGGCTTTTTCGTTGCAGCCGAGGCGAGCTGCCACGCTAAAATCCCCGCATGCCGAAACCGCCCTCTGCCCGCCAAACCCGCACTAAAGCGCCCGCCGCCGCTGCGTCGCGCAACGAATACACCGTCGACGAGCTGGCGCGCGTCGCCGATTCGACGGTGCGCAACGTGCGCGCGTATCAGGATCGCGGGCTGCTCGCGCCGCCCGAGAAACGCGGCCGCATCGGCGTCTACGACGATACGCACGTCGCACGTCTGAAGCTGATCAACCATCTGCTCGCGCGCGGCTACAGCCTCGCCAATATCCAGGATCTGATCAAGGCCGTCGACGAAGGCCACGACCTGCGTTCGATTCTCGGCCTCGAAACCGCGATCGGCAGCCGCTGGTCGCATGAGCGGCCGGCCCACTACTCGCTCGCCGAGCTGGCGCGGATGTTCGGCGGCAAATCGCCCGCCGCGCTCGCGCAAGCGGTCGAACTGGGGCTCGTCGAGCGCGACGGCCTGCGCTTCGTCGCGACTAGCCCCGCGACGCTCGCCGCAGGCGCGACGATGGCCCGCGAAGGTATCCTGCCCACCGATCTGCTCGAAGCCGTACGCGTGTCCCGGCCGCATTTCAGCGCGGTGGCCAAGGCGCTGGTCGAACTCGTCGTGCGGCGTCTGGACCGCTACGAGGCCGATGCGCTGCCGCCGCCGGCCGACGTACCGGCGCTGGTCGACGCCATCTGGCGCATCCGGCCGCTTGCGATGGTGCTGGTCGAAAGCGAAATGAATCGCGCACTCGAAGAAGCGTCGGGCGATTATCTGGGCGACCGTGTCGCGGCGATCCTCGAAAAGGTGGAGCGCGAACGCGGTTCGGCAAAGGCCGCGCCAACGCAGTCCAGCGAGCCGAAACACCGCGGCCTGAAGTCGCTGAAGCTCGCGGCAAATCGCAAAGGCAAGGCCAAGGTGAAGCGATAAGGCGCAGTGCCGCGATGTACGGCGACCGACGGGCGGCGTGTGCGGCACTGTCACGTCAGCCTTGCGCTTTTCGCCATCGCTGCAGTCACCGCCCGCCCTGCACAAGCGCATAGAGCTCACCATCTAGACCACTCGCTTGCGCGATCCGTCGCGAGCCACTATCGTTACATCGTTCAATGTAACGGTCGTAACTGCCCGATCATGGAGAGCCCGCGGATGCCCCCAAGCCCGACGCCCGCAGACACGCCCACGGCCGCCTCAACCGCGTCGGGCGATGCGCTGCGCACGGACATTGCGATCATCGGCTCCGGCTTCGCCGGCCTTGGCATGGCAATCCGGCTGCGCGCGGCGGGTATCGCCGATTTCGTGATCGCCGAAAAAGCCGCGTCGGTTGGCGGCACGTGGCGCGACAACCACTACCCCGGCTGCGCGTGCGACGTGCAATCGCACGTCTACTCGTTTTCGTTCGCGCCGAACCCGCGCTGGTCGCGGATGTTCGCGCAACAGCCGGAAATCCGCAGCTATCTGGAAGACTGCGTGCAACGCTTCGACATCGCGCGGCATCTGCGTTTCGCGCACGAACTGGTCAGCGCGGTCTACGACGAAACCGCGCACCGCTGGCAGTTGCGCTTCGCCAACGGCGCCGTATGGTCCGCCCGCGTACTGATCTCCGGCATGGGCGGCCTGTCGCGCGCCGCACTGCCCGAGCTACCCGGGCTTGCGCAGTTCGCCGGCAAACTGTTCCATTCGCAACAGTGGGACCATGCATACCCGCTCGCAGGCAAGCGCGTCGCCGTGATCGGCACCGGTGCGAGCGCGATCCAGTTCGTGCCGCAAATCGCCGCGCAGGTCGCGCAACTCGACCTGTATCAGCGCACGCCGCCATGGATCATGCCGAAGGCGGACCGCGCGGTGAAACCGTTCGAGCGATGGCTGTTCCGCCATCTGCCGTTTACGCAGGCGCTGCTGCGCGCCGGCCTCTACTGGATGCTCGAAGCGCGCGCGTTTGCATTCACGGTCCGCCCCGCGCTGATGAAAACCGCGCAGAAGGCCGCGCTGCGCCATCTGCGCCGCCAGGTCGCCGACCACCGGCTGCGCGCCGCGCTGACGCCGGACTACACGCTCGGCTGCAAGCGCATCCTGATCTCGAACGACTATTACCCGGCGCTGTCGCGCGCGAACGTCGCGCTGCACACCGCCGGCATCGCGCGCATCGAAGCCGACGCGATCGTCACCGAAGACGGCGTGCGCCACCCTGCCGACTGCCTGATCTTCGGCACCGGTTTCCAGGTGGCCGAGCCGTTTGCGCGCGGCGTGATACGCGGCCGCGACGGCGTCGATATCGTCGATACGTGGCGCGACGGCGCGCATGCGTATCTGGGCACCACGCTGCCCGGCTACCCGAACCTGTTTATGATCGTCGGCCCGAATACCGGCCTCGGTCACAACTCGATGGTGTACATGATCGAGTCGCAGGTCGAGTACATCCTGCGCGCGCTGCAGACGATGCGCGCCGAGCGTGCGGATGCGCTCGAAGTGCGCGCGCCTGTGGAGCGCGCCTACAACGAACGGATCCAGCAACAACTCGGCCGCGCGATCTGGTCGACCGGCGGCTGCCGCAGCTGGTATCTCGATCCGCGCAGCGGCAAGAACACCACGCTGTGGCCGGGCTTCTCGTACCGCTTCCGGCAGGTGACCGGCCGCTTCGAGATCGGCGATTACTTTGCGTATGCGGCGGCCTCGCACACGCCAACGCCGCAGCACACGCAGTCCGGCGATGCGTCTTTGCTGGCCGCGCCTGACGGGCGCGCAGCGTCTGCCGAAACCGCATCCTGAAGACGGCCGCGCACGACCCGCCTATGCCGCATTAGCGCTATTGGCAGCCATGCATCGCGACGCGAATTGCGTGATGCGTCGCGCCACAGTGGTCGCGCATTGTCGATAACACAATGCGTTGGCGCAACGGCTTGCACCGAAAACCCAGGAGAAGGCCGATGAAAAGCTTCAGCGGCAAAGTCGCCGCGATCACCGGCGCCGGCTCGGGCATGGGCCGCGCCCTTGCGCTGGCGCTCGCCCGCGATGGCTGCCACCTCGCGCTCGCGGACTGCAACGAAGCCACGCTCGCGCAAACCGCGCAGCTCGCGCGCACCGCCGCGCTGCGCACGGTCGGCGAACTGCGCATCACGACGCGCGTGCTCGACGTCGCCGAACGCACCGCGATGTTCGACTGGGCCGCCGATACCGCCGCACAGCATCGGCACGTGAACCTCGTGTTCAACAACGCCGGCGTCGCGCTGTCGAGCACGATCGAAGGCATGGACTACGCGGATCTCGAATGGATCGTCGGCATCAACTTCTGGGGCGTCGTGCATGGCACGAAGGCGTTTCTGCCGTATCTGAAGGCGGCGGGCGAAGGCCACATCGTCAATACGTCGAGCGTGTTCGGGCTGTTCGCGCAGCCGGGCATGAGCGGCTACAACGCCACCAAGTTCGCGGTGCGCGGCTTTACCGAAGCGCTGCGTCAGGAACTCGATCTGATGCGCTGCGGGGTGTCGGCCACCTGCGTGCATCCGGGCGGCATCCGTACGGCGATCGCGCAGGCGAGCCGCATCGCGCCGAACATGATCGGCTTTATGGTCGATAGCGAGCAGCAGGGCAAGGACGATTTCGAAAAGTTCTTCATTACCAGCGCCGACGATGCGGCGTGCACGATTCTCGACGGCGTACGCAACAACCGGCGCCGCGTGCTGATCGGCCGCGACGCGCGCGCCGCGGACTGGCTCGCGCGTGCGTTGCCGGCCGCGTATCAGGCGCTCGTCGTGCTGCAGTCGCGGCGGATGCGACGCATCGCGCAGGAACGAGCACGAGCACGCGCGGCGCAGCCGCCGGATGCGCGCGCGCCGCAGCAACGCGCGGCCGGCAAGCGCGCACAGCCTTAGCGCGCGTCGCAGCGACCCATCGCGTATGCCGGGCGGCACGCGTCAACCTCACCGCCGCCCTTCAACCGGAGACCAATCATGATGCTTGTGCGCCGCGACCTGCGTTTCGCGTTGCCGCCCGAACGCGCCTGCGACTGGCACCGGCTCGGCCCGCACGTCACGCACTTCTTCAATGCGCTGTCGCTGCTGTTTCCGGCCGGAGAGCGCTTCTTCATGGACAGCGTGCGCCACTACCGAGACCGCATCGACGACCCGCAACTGAAGCAGCAGGTGCTCGGCTTTATGGGTCAGGAAGCGCTGCATACCCGCGAGCACGTCGAATACAACGGGCTGCTGCAAGCGGCCGGTCTGCCCGCGCGCGGACTCGAGCGGCGGCTTGCGTGGCTGCTCGACATCGACCGCAGGATCCTGCCGCCGTCGTTCCAGCTGGCGATGACGGTAGCGCTCGAGCACTACACCGCGATGCTCGCCGGTCTGCTGCTAGAGGACGGCTCGCGCATCGAAGGCTCGGTCGAAGGCTATGTGCAGATGTGGACGTGGCACGCGCTCGAGGAAACCGAGCACAAGTCGGTAGCGTTCGATGTGTGGAACGCCGTACTGCGGCCCGGCCTCGCACGCTATCTGATCCGTACCGGCACGATGCTCGCGGTCACGCTGCTGTTCTGGCTGATCGTGTTCGACTACCACGTGCGTCTGATGATCGCCGATCGACGGCACGGCGGCCATCTGCGCGGCATGTGGCAAGTCGTGAAGTTCCTGTATGGCCCGCGTCACGGTGTGTTTCCGGGCATTGCCTTAGAATGGCTGCGCTTTTTCAAGCCGGGCTTTCATCCGTGGGACCATGACAATCGTGTGCAGCTCGAGCGCATCGATGCACTGGTAGCGGCGGTCGCGGCGAGCGCACGTACGTCGCAGACGCGCATGTCGCAAACGCGCATGTCGCAAACACCGCCACGAAACCGCAACGGATAACCGGATCACGCGCGCCCATGCCACCAGCCCGTCGATGAAAACCGAAACGCACACCGTCACCAGTTCCGATGGGCTGCGGCTCGCGATCTATGTCAGCGGTCCACACGATGCGCCGCCGGTCGTGCTGGTCCATGGCTATCCGGATTCGGCTGCGATCTGGGAACCGTTGCGCGCGCAACTCGATGCGCGTTACCGGGTAATTGCCTACGACGTGCGCGGCGCGGGCGCATCGCAGGCGCCCGCGATACGCGCGGGCTACCGGCTCGAACAGCTGGTCGCGGATCTGGCAACGGTTGCACAGGCAACCGTCGGCTCGCGGCCGTTTCATCTGGTTGGACACGACTGGGGTTCGATCCAGTGCTGGGAAGCGGCGACCACCACGCCGCTCGAAGGGCGCATCGCGTCATACACGTCGATCTCGGGTCCCTGCCTCGATCACGCGGCGGCGCGCACGCGCGGGCTGCCAGCCGCAGGCACCGACAGCGCATCGTCGCCCGCGGCGCACATGCGTACTCCGCTCGGCAGTACGCTCAGGCAATTGCTGAAGTCCTGGTACATCTATTTCTTTCACCTGCCGCTGTTGCCCGAGCTGTACTGGCGTGTGGTCGGCGTGCCCGCGTGGTCGTGGTGGCTGCGCGTCAGCGAGCGCGTGCGAGCGGTCCGCGATCCGGCGCAGCTGCGCAATGCGCTGAACGGCCTCGCGCTGTACCGCGTCAACTTCGCGCCACGCATGCTGCATCCACGCCCACGCGCCGCGCATGCGCCGGTGCAGTTCATCGTGCCGTTGCGCGATCCGTATGTCGGGCCGGCGCTGTCCGTTGGACTCGAAACGTGGCTCGGCAGTTACCGGCGCGAAGAAATCGACGCGGGCCATTGGGTGATCCTGCGCGAGCCGATGCGCGTGGCCGCAAGCATCGCGCGCTTCGTCACGCTGCACGAGATCGGCGCGACTGCGCACGCCGTGCGCGACGAGCGTTTATGCTGACGGTTTCGCAGCGGCAAATTCGCGCAGCCAGCACGCGCCGGCCCAGGTAGCCACGCGCCACGGCACAGCCGCACTGCGTCATCTACCGCAGGAGACGTCATGTCGTTCGCTCATGTTCCCGCCGGCCGCGTGGCCGGCTCCGGCCCGATGTCCGACGCCGAGCGCAGCACGCGCGTCGATCTGGCCGCCGCGTACCGGCTCGCCGCGCTCAACGGCTGGGACGACCTCGTCTATACGCATATTTCCGCGAGCGTCCCCGGCGAGCCCGGCCACTTCCTGATCAATCCGTTCGGCTTCGGCTTCGCCGAGGTCTGCGCGTCGAACCTCGTGAAGATCGACATCGACGGCAACGTGGTCGGTACCCGCGAGCACCCGGTCAACGCGACCGGTTTCGCGCTGCACGCCGCGGTGCACGCCGCTCGCAGCGACGCGTTCTGCGTGATGCATCTGCACAATACCGCCGGCATCGCCGTGTCGATTCAGCCCGAAGGGCTGCAGCCCGCCTCGCAGCATGCATTGCGCTTTCACGGTCATCTCGCGTATCACGATTACGAAGGCCTCGCGTTCACGCCCGCCGACGCGCGACGTCTGATCGCCGATCTCGGCAGCAAGCCTGCGATGTTGTTGCGCAATCACGGCACGCTGACGCTCGGCCGCACGGTCGCGGAAGCCTATGTGCTGATGGCGACGCTGATCAAGGCCTGCGAGATCCAGTTGCAGGCGCAGGCGGGCGGCGCGCCGCTGGTGCTGCCGTCGCCGGCGGTCGCGCAGCGCACCGCCGAACAGCTTTACGACGGCGGCGCCATCGAAGGCGCGCTGGAGTGGCCGGCGCTGCTGCGCAAGCTCGACCGCATCGATCCCGCGTATCGCGACTAGACGCGGCGCGCACGCCGCTTCAGCCACGCGCATCCGCAACCCCAAACCCTGTTTCTTTTTGCCCAAGGAGCTTTTGCCATGCCTACCTTCCGCGTCGAACTTTTCGAAGGACGCACCGTCGAGCAGAAACGCCAGTTCGTCGAAGCGATCACCAAGGCGACCTGCGAGTCGCTGAACGTCGAGCCGAACTCGGTCGACATCATCCTCGTCGACGTGCCGCGCGAGAACTGGGCTACCGGTGGCCGTCTGTGGTCCGACCCGCAGCCCTGAAACCGGCACGCGCGGCGCCCTCGCATCGATCGATGTTGCAGCGCGGTGTATTGACGCATCGCGCATCGCTTCGCGCCGCACCCTTTCATCCCGCATAACGCAGTTTTCCGCATCGCAATCAAAGCCTTACATCAAAAACCGCGATGCGGCAAAGCGCCTCGCTGCGTGATTTCGACGCACGCGGCAGCGCAGCACGATCGCCCGCACTCCCCTACGCTTGCGCCATCTGCCTCACCGCAGTGCGCGCCGACGCCGGTCGCCGCGCGTAGTCCGGAATCGGGTATCGAAACATGCACACTTCCCTCTCTGCATTTGATCTGGCGCGGCTACAGTTCGCGTTCACGGTTTCCTTTCATATCGTCTTCCCGGCGTTGAGCATCGGCCTCGCGAGCTTTATCGCAGTGCTCGAGTGGCGCTGGCTGCAAACCGGCAAGGCGTACTACAAAGACCTTTGCCTGTACTGGTCAAAGATCTTTGCAGTCGCGTTCGGCATGGGTGTCGTGTCGGGCGTCGTGATGAGCTACGAGTTCGGCACCAACTGGGCGGGCTTTTCGTCGTTTGCCGGCCCGGTCACCGGGCCGCTGCTGATGTACGAAGTGATGACCGCCTTCTTCCTCGAAGCGGGCTTCCTCGGCATCATGCTGTTCGGCTGGCAGCGCGTCAGCCCGCGCGCGCACTTCGGCGCCACGCTGATGGTCGCGATCGGCACGCTGATCTCGACCTTCTGGATTCTCGCGTCGAACAGCTGGATGCAGACGCCGCAGGGCGTCGAGATCGTCGGCAACCACGTGGTGCCGGTCGACTGGTTCAAGATCGTGTTCAACCCGTCGTTCCCGTACCGGCTCGCGCATATGGCGATCGCCGCGTTTATCGTCACCGCGCTGGTGGTCGCCGCAGTCGGCGCATGGCATCTGTTGAAGGGCCGCCGCGACGCCGCGGTGAAGAAGATGTTCTCGATGGCGTTGTGGATGCTGCTGATTCTCGCGCCGGTACAGGCCTTCGTCGGCGACCAGCACGGCCTGAACACGCGCGAATACCAGCCGGCCAAGATCGCCGCGATCGAAGGGCTGTGGGATACCGAACCGAACGGCACCGCGCTGAACCTGTTCGGCATCCCGGACATGCAGGCGGAAACCACGCGCTACGCGGTGTCGATTCCGCATCTGGGCAGCCTGATCCTGACGCACTCGTGGGATGGCCAGATCAAAGGCTTGAAGTCATTCCCGAAAGAAGACCGGCCGAACTCGACGCTGGTGTTCTGGACGTTCCGCGTGATGGCGGGTCTTGGCATGCTGATGATCGCGTTCGCGCTCGCCGCGTGGGTGCTGCGCCGCCGCGGCCGGCTGTACGACGCGAAGTGGTTCCAGCGCTGCGCGATCGCGATGGGCCCGACCGGCTTCATCTCGCTGCTGGCCGGCTGGATCACCACCGAAGCGGGCCGTCAGCCGTGGGTGGTGTACGGCATGAAGCGCACTGTCGACGCGGTGTCGCCGCTGACCGCGCAGCAGGTCGGCATCTCGCTGATGGCCTTCGTGGTGATCTACTTCCTGGTATTCGGCACCGGCATCTACTACCTGCTGAAGCTGATGCGCAAAGGTCCCGCACTACCCGGCGAAACGCGCGACGGCGTGCCCGGCGGCGTACGCGGCCGGCCGGCGCGCGGCGCGCTGCCGGCGGCCTGATTCTCACGACAGCTTTCGGACCCTTGACGAATTGAATCGAGTAAATCGAGTTAAAGCGAGTTAAAGATGGACGTCACTCTGGTTTGGGCCGCGATCATCGCGCTGGGCCTGTTCATGTATGTGGTGCTCGACGGCTTCGATCTGGGCATCGGCATCGTCTTTCCGTTCTTCCCCGACGACAAGGAACGCGATCTGATGATGAGCACCGTCGCTCCGGTGTGGGATGGCAACGAGACGTGGCTCGTGCTCGGCGGCGCGGGGCTGTTCGCCGTGTTTCCGACCGTCTACGCGACGGTGCTGTCGGCGCTGTATCTGCCGCTGGTGTTCATGCTGATCTGCCTGATCTTCCGCGGCGTGTCGTTCGAGATCCGCGCGAAGGCCAATCGCACCAAACACTTGTGGGATCTCGCGTTTATCGGCGGCTCGGCAGGTGCAGCGTTCTTCCAGGGCATTGCGCTCGGTGCGTATCTCGAAGGAATTCCGGTTGCGCAAGGCAGCTTCGCCGGCGACGCGTTCGGCTGGCTGACGCCGTTCAGCCTGCTGACAGGCCTCGGCCTCGTCGCGACCTATGCGCTGCTCGGCTGCTGCTGGCTGGTCGGCAAGACCGACGGTGATCTGCAGCGCCGCCTGCATCGCGTGGTGTGGCCGCTGACCATCGTGTTGCTTGCGTTTATCGCCGTGGTGAGCCTGTGGACGCCGCAGCAGGATCCACATATCGCGCAGCGCTGGTTCGCCTCCGGGATGCTGTACCGGCTGCTGCCGGTGCCGTTCCTCGTCGCGCTGTGCGCCGTGTTCATGTATCGCGCGGTGCGCGCTCGCGAGCACCATACGCCGTTCGTGCTGGCGCTGGCACTGGTGCTGCTCGGCTATGTCGGCCTGCTGGTCAGCGTGTTTCCGTATGCGATTCCATCGAGCGTGACGCTGTGGCAGGCGGCCGCGCCGCGCTCGAGCCAGATGTTTACGCTGGCCGGCACCGCGGTGATTTTGCCCATCATCATCGCGTACACGACGCTGGGTTACTGGGTGTTCCGCGGCAAGGTGCGTCATGGCGAAGCTCATTATCACTGACACCGGCACTGACACCGGCATTGATGCCGGCACGGATACCGGCACCGGCGGCGCGGCCGGCAACCGCCGGCTGCCGGGCTGGCTGTGGTTCGTCGCGCTGTGGTGCGTCGGCGTGGGCAGTGCGCTGTCGGTGGGCTACGCATTCAAGCTGTTGATGAACGCGACGCTGTTTGCGGTGAGCCGCTAACGCGCCAGGCGGCGCCACCGCTCAACTGCCAGGCCGCGCATGCGCTCGGCCGCCAACACCGCGCAAACGTTCTCAGCCACGAAGCTGCCGCGCCGGCAAGCCCGAGCGCGGCTAGCCGGCCCGCGGCGCGGCCCACCGCATCGGCCATCCGGCTAACGGATACCCCGTTCGGCTATACCCTGATGCCGCACCTTCGATCTTCAAAAAGGCCGCGACCCGCTCGTCTACGTAGCAGGCCGCGGTGGCAAGCACCACCGCGCCAGCGACGCCAGCGCCGCGACGGTCCGACACAGGGCTGCGCGGCACCGACCTGAGAGACGGCGCGCGAGACCAGCCTTGGCAACCGAAGCGATCGGGTGCGATTGCAATCGCTGCAAAGGACGACAACAATAGCCGGAATGCGCGGCGCGAGCGGTAGCGATAACCGCAGCGCCGCGCCACCGGAAGCAGCACGAAGCAGAGCAATAGTGGAAACATCGGGCGGCAGCGCTCAATGGAAGCAACCGACAGCAGCGACCGGAGACACGGCCGCGCTGCACGCGACACCCGGTCGGCACGACGGACTAGCACCAGGCTGTTGCTGCGACGGTCCGCCGCGTGCGGGCCGCGGGGAACGCAGCGGGCGGCGGCGCGCGGCTTCGGGCACGAAGCCGCGCGCTGCGCTGAAGGCGCACGGATGGCGCGCGTCACGCGCGGCGCCATCCGCTGCGGCCCCGGCGGAAGATTGCGTCGCGGCAGCGTTGCGGCGGCGGCGCAGCGGCAATAACGAACCGGCAGGGCCCAATTCGCGGAGACATCATGAAGTTTCTTGTGGCCGACGACCATGAACTGATCCGCCAGGGCGTCAAGGGACTGTTGCGCGGGCTCGATCCCGACGCGCAGTTCGACGAGGCCGACAGCTGGGAAAGCCTCGCGGCGCTGGCACGGCCCGACGCCAACCACGACCTCGCGATCGTCGATCTGCACATGCCCGGCATGAGCGGCGCGGCTTCGCTCGCCGGCCTGTTGAAGGGCAATCCGGCGCTGCCGGTGGTCGTGCTATCGGCCGAAGAGTCACCCGATGAAATGCGCGGCGTGCTGGCCGCCGGCGCGCTCGGCTTCGTGCCGAAGCGGCAGCCGGCCAGCGTGATGCTGAAAGCCATCGAACTGGTGCTGTCGGGCGGCGCGTATGTGCCGATGGAGGCATTGAGTCTGCTCGGCGCGCGCGAGACCGCGACTACCGAAGCGGGCGGCGCCAACCCCGCGCCGGCCTGCCCGGAGCCCGAGCCGCCGCCGGCACGGATCGAGGCGCTGCAGCCGCATCAACGGCATCTGCTGGAAAACCTGTCGCCGCGTCAGCAGGAAATCATGCGGCTCGTCCACCGCGGCTGGACCAACAAGATGATCGCGCGCGATCTCGGCGTCGCGGAGGGTACCGTGAAGGTGCACCTGTCGGTAATCTTTCGCGCGCTCGGCGTGCACAACCGGGCCACGGCAATCGCGGTGATCAACGGCTGGCTCGAGACCGGCAGGACGCTGTAACGCAGCGGTAGCTGTGTTGTAGCCGAGGCGGCGGCGCACAGCGCAGCCGCCGTCATGCGCGCCGCGACCACGGCAGTCCGCCCGCGATCGTCGGCAGCGCGCCCACCCGCCGCTCGTCAACCGTAGTAGCTAAACCGTAGTAGCTAGACCGTCATCGCTAATCGCGGCCGCAACGCCATTGCCACAGCTGTGAGCGACACTGGCGCGACCGGCATCGGCGCAGTTGCCGCCCGCCGTCAACCCTGCCGGCCGAACGCCGCCTGCGGCAACGCCTGCACCACCCCTTGCCCACCCTCGCGCAGCTGTTCCTGCGCCGCTTCCGGCGGTTGCCACAGCATCTCGAGCGTGCGCCGCAGGCGCGCGGCCGTCACCGGCTTGTGCAGCACCGGAATGCCCTGCGCCGCGAGCGCATGCAGTTCCGCCGAAGCCATGTCGCCGGTGATCAGCAGCGTCACGACCTGCGTGCGGCCGCGCCGCTGCAGCGCGTCGCGCACGGCGGCCAGCGCCTGTGCGCCGCTGCGGTGGTTCGCCAGCTGGTAGTCGCACAGCACCGCGTCCGGCAAAAAGCCTTCGTCGATCGCGCACAGCGCCTGCGCTTCGTCGGGCACGCCGCGCACCGTGCAGCCCCAGCGGCCGAGCAGGCTTTTCAGGCCTTCGAGAATCGCCGGTTCGTCGTCGATGCACAGCACGTGGCGGCCCTGCGTCGCCACCGCGCCGCTGACGGTTTCGTTGAAACCCGCGACGATGCGCGCGGCGTCGCCCGCCTCGACGCTGAAGCGGAACACCGAGCCGCGCCCCGGCGCCGAGCGTAGCCGCAGCTCGCTGCCATGCAATTCGACCAGCCGCTTGACGGTCGGCAGCCCGAGACCGTGTCCCTGGCGCGCGTCGCGCTGCGGATTGGTGACCTGATAGAACTCCTCGAAGATGCGCTCCTGCTCGTCGCGCGCAATGCCGATGCCGGAGTCGCGCACCTCGATATAACCGCCGCTGGCGCGGCCGGCGCGCCGGTAGCCCATCCAGATCGCGCCACTCTCGGTGTAGCGCACCGCATTCGACAGCAGGTTGCTGAGAATCCGCTCGAGCAGCACCGGGTCGCCGTGAATCACCGCGCGGGTCGGCGCGATGCGCAGCGCGAGGCCTTTGGCGGCGGCCTGCGGCCAGTACTGGTTGCCGACCCTGTCGAACAGTTCGGACAGCCTGAAGTGCAGCCGGATCACCTGCGTCACGCCGCTTTCCAGCCGCGCCAGATCGAGCACCTGGTTGAACAGCTGGTTCAGCGCCTCGACGTTGTTGACGATGTGGTCGACGGTTTTCGCGTGCTGCACGCGCGTCGCGTCGGGATCGTTCAGCGAAGCGGCGAGCAGACCGATCGCGTGCAGCGGCTGACGCAGATCGTGGCTGGCGGCCGCGAAAAAGCGCGTCTTCGCGAGGCTCGCTTCTTCGGCGACCAGCTTCTGCTCGGCCAGCGATTCGGCCAGCGTCTGCTGATCGACGCGCGCCTGTACGACCGCGTGGAACAGCTTGCGGTAGCTGACCGCATAGATGTTGATCGCGCAGAAAAAGAACGCCAGCACGCTCGCGAGCAGCGTCCGGTCGAGCGTGTGCACGCCGAAGTGCATCACGATCGACGGCAGCAGCAGAAAGGCGATCGACGTCGTGAAATTGATCACGTCGAAGCCGTTCGACATGAACACGCCGGCCGCGAGCGTCAGCAGCATCACGGTGTGCAGCAGCGGCAGATCGGTCTGCGCGCTCTGGAACGCGAACCAGATCGCCAGGCCCGGCGCCGCGTACAGCAGCACGTTGCGCACCGCATGCAGATAGATCCACGCGCGCGGCTGCAGCGCGGCGGGCCAGCGGCGATGGCACATCCACAGCACGAGGCCGGCGCAGTTGGCGAGGCCGTAGAAGATAAAACACCCGGCGAAGCGCTGCGGATACGGAATGTCCGCCCAATACAGCGCGACGAACACCGCAATCGAAAACCAGTGCGAGAAAAACGCAATCGGATCCTGCGCGTACAGCACGTGCACGAGGTCTTCGTCGATTGCGCGCTGGATGGGGTCGACCCGCATCGGACGGTCTCCTTTCGGCTCGGGCGGCGCTCGCGGCGGGATGCAGCGCAGGTCGGGTCCGGGTTCGGTCAGGGTGGGGCAGCAAGCGGCGCCCCGGCGCAGCGGCACCCGGCGCTCAGGCCGGTTCGCTGCACCGCAGCGCCGGGCAACCGGCAGCACCAGCCGGCACGGTTTCCGGATCGGCGCACCGCGAGCTTGCTGCTCGCCGCCTGCCGACGCATCGATTGTCCGAGTTTACCGCCGCCGTATTCTACTTGCGCCGCGCTAGCGCACCGAATTCATGCATTTTGCATATCAAAGTACCCACCGGTGGATGGTTTACCCGACGGTTTACCCTTCAGCTATCACTTAATCCATATAGGCGGCGCGGCGCACAAAAACCATACTGCATACCAATCTCAGCGCGGCATGCGGTCTTCCGAAGCACGCGAAGGCCCATTTCATCGCCTTGTCACCAAGGCTCCCCCCCGGCGGTCATCCGCCCCTTACCGCGCTTGCAGGCCCTTACACAAAACGGAGGCTTTTATGGGCGCGGTACCGACTCACGCATTCGCACGGACCCTCGACGAAGCGGTTCTTCCCGATCTGTGGCGCCGCCGCACGCAGCTCTCCGACGACGAAATGGTGTCGATGTACGGCCTCGTGAAGCGTGCGCTGCGCAGCTACCATCCGCTGGAACTGCATGCGCTCGGCGAAGACAAGGAAGAGCTGGTTCATCAGTTCATCTACAGCAAGGTGCTGCGCCTCGCGCCCGGCCATATGGATTCGCGCGCCGCGCCGGAAAGCGCGCCGTCCAACAGCTACGCGATCTGCGCGTACTTCCGCCGCTATCTGATCGACTGTCTGCGCAGTGCGAGCCACCAGCGCAACGTGTCGATGGAGTCCGAGGGCATGGCGCAGGAAATCGATCTGCACGCGCATGCGCTCGACGATCCGATCGACGGCGTGCTGCTGCAGCACGGCCTCGACGAAGCCAGCGTGCGCGCCGCCGCGCGCGCCTTTATCGCCGGCCTCGACCAACCCGAGCGCGTGGTGCTGGCCGGCACGCTCGGCGGCTACTCCGAATGCAAGGGCGGCTTGTCGGCAGTGGCGGCCCGGCACCGCGTGCCGTCGTATCACTATCGCGCCGTCAAACTCGGCGTCACCATGAAGAAGACGGCCAATGCCGCCGATTTTTCCAATACCAAGATCGGCCGCTGGCTGACCGACGAACTCGGCATTGCGATCGACGCCGACAACCGCGATGCGATCCTCGTCGCGCTGAATCTGCTGGCGGTCGAATCGTGCGAGAACGAAGGGTTCGAAGCGATCGAGGTCAGCGAACCGCTCGAGGCGGCGGCGTAACGGCGCATCGCTGCCGCACGGCGGAGCTGCAGTCGGCTCGCCGCTTGTTGCGAGTTGCCGCTTGTTGCGAGTTGCCGGTTGCTTGCTGCCGCGTTAGCGCGATGCCGCGGCGGCGCGATGCTGCAGCCGCACAGCGCTGCGGCACGAATCGCGCTCGACGTCGCACACACCACCGACATCGAACCCGTGTAAAAAGCCTCGCTGGCACGCCGCGTCCGGCAAGCAGCACCCGCCGAAACCGTGCCCGCAGGATCCACTTTGCTTTTTCTTTTGCAACGTTCAGGATATCCAGGCTGCGAGCGCCAGCCGTCGTCGACGTCCCGGGCTCCCCCCGCCCTGCTCATTCGAATAACGAGGTGGCCGTATGAACCGCTTGTCCAGCGCCCTTGAGGCGATGAAGCCGCATTACGAGGTAATCGTGGTCGGGTCCGGTTATGGCGGCGCGATCGCCGCGAGCCGCATGGCGCGCGCGCAGCGCGACGTCTGCGTGCTCGAGCGCGGCCGCGAATTCATGGCCGGCGACTATCCGGCCACGCCGGTCGAAGGCCTCACGCAGGTACAGTACAACACCGGGCTTGCGCAAGTAGGCTCGCCGCTCGCGCTGCTCGAAGTGCACGTGAATCCCGACGTCAACGTGGTGGTCGGCTGCGGTCTCGGCGGCACCTCGCTGATCAATGCGAACGTCGCGCTCGAGCCCGACCCGCGTCTGTGGGACGACCCGCGCTGGCCCGCCGCGCTGCGCGCCGACCAGAGCGGCCGCGAGCGCGGCTATACGCTCGCGCGGCAGATGCTGCAGCCGTCGCCGGTGCCCGACGACTTCCCGCCGCTGCCGAAACTCAAGGCGCTCGAACTGTCCGCGCAAAAGCTCGGCATGGAAGACCGCTTCTACCGGCCGCCGGTCACCGTCACGTTCAAGGATGGCAAGAATGCGGCAGGCGTCGAGCAGCAGCGCTGCATCGGCTGCGGCGATTGCAATTCGGGCTGCAACCACGGCGCGAAAAACTCGACGCATATGAACTACCTGCCCGACGCGGTCGCGCACGGCGCGCAGATCTTTACCGGCGTCGCCGTGCATTCGGTGCTGCGCGACGAAGCGCAGCAGAAATGGCGCGTGCGCTACCAGCCGGTCGGCCTCGGCCGCGAGCTGTACGGCGCACCGGAGATGTCGGTGACCGCGGACATCGTGATTCTCGGCGCCGGCACGCTCGGCTCGACGTCGATCCTGCTGCGCTCGCGCGAAGCGGGCCTCGCGGTATCTGGAGAACTGGGGCGGCACTTCACCGCCAACGGCGACGTGCTCGCGTTCGCCTTCAACACCGATCACGACATCAACGGCGTCGGCTGGGG
>DATLOW010000183.1:0-2216 GCA_035536055.1 Paraburkholderia sp.
CATCGGGAACAGGCCGAAATTCATCGAGCCCATGTTCAGCGATGCGACTTCCGGCTTGAAGTGGTGCGCCGGACGCAGCCGTTCGGCGACCGTCATATGCGGGCTGCCGCCGGTGGTCAGGTTGATCACCGCGTCGGTGCGTTCCTTGAGGTGCGGCAGGAATTTTTCAAATACCGCGGGGTCTTGCGTGGGCCGGCCGTCTTGCGGATCGCGCGCGTGCAGGTGCAGGATCGCGGCGCCTTCCTTGGCCGCGGCGAGCGCCGCGTCGGCGATCTGCTGCGGCGTGACCGGCAGATACGGCGACATCGAAGGCGTGTGGATCGCGCCGGTCGGCGCGCAGGTGATGATGACTTTTCGTTTGGCTGCCATGGTGTCCTCGTGTTTCGTTGCGGATGAACCGCAAGCGGTTCGCGTCAAAATGAAACCGTGAAACTTCTGCATGCCTTACTGACGGTGGCAGGCGGCGCGCCGGGGTGTGCCGCTGTGTGCCGCTGTGTGCCGCTGTGTGCTGCGACCGTGCAGCGCTGCCTGCTGCGCGCTCAGTGCTTTCGCAGCGCGCTCGCACGGCGCGCTGGCGGCGCTACAGCACCTCCACGTTGCCGCACACCGAAATCGCCTGGCCCGAAATGCCCATGCCCGCCGGCGAACACAGGAATAGTGCGGTGGCCGCGACTTCTTCGGCAGTCGTCATGCGGCGCAGCGAGATCTTGTCCAGATAGCGCTGTTCCATCTCCGCGTAGCTCAGGCCGAGTTGCTGCGCGCGCGCGGCGATCACGCGCTCGATACGCGGCCCTTTGACGATGCCCGGCTGAATCGTGTTGACGCGAATGCCCGCCGGCCCGAGTTCGATCGCGAGGCTCTGCGTGAGGCCAACGATCGCGAATTTGGTCGCGGAGTAGGGCGTGCGGTACGCATAGCCGAGCCGGCCCGCCACCGACGACAGCGCAATGATCGAGCCGCCGTGCGGCGCTTCGCGTAATAGCGGCACCGCGCGGCGCGCGAAGTAGAACTGCGCGTTCAGGTTGATGCCGATGGTCTGGTCCCATGCGTCGGGGTCCATCTCGTCGACGCCGGCAGTCGGCCCGGCAATGCCCGCGTTGTTGACCAGCACGTCGAGGCCGCCGAGCTGCTGTGCCACGTCGGCGAATACGCGGTCTACTGCGCCGCGGTCGGCCACGTCGGCGAGTGTCGCGGTGATCGGGCTGGCGGCGGCTTGCTGGGTTTTCTGCAATTCGTCGATGGTCGGCGCGCTCGCATCGCAGACATGCACGCGCGCGCCCGTTTCGACGAACGCCTGCGCGATCGCGAGGCCGATGCCGGACGCACCGCCCGTGACCAGCACGCGCAGGCCGGCGCGCGGCGTCAACATCTGTAGAACCGTCATGCTGTCGTCTCCGTTGTCGTGTGCTTCGTTCTCGGGTTCGGGATTGCTGCAGTGAACGCTGTGCCGCGGCGTCAGGCGCTTTCCTGCTGCTGGTCGACGAGTCGCTCGCGCAGGTCGTCGGCGGCTTCGCCGATGTCCTGCGCAATGCCGGCGCGTGCGCCTTCGCCATCGCCGCGCCACAGCGCTTCGACGATCTTGCGGTGCGCGGCCATCGAACGCCGCATATGCGGAATGTCGGGCGCCACCAGATTCAGGAACGGGCCGATGCGCATCCACAGGTTCTGGATCGTCGCCAGCGTCACGTCGCTCGCGCCGTGCGTGTAGATCGCCACGTGAAATTCGAAATTGCTGAGCAGGTAGGCCGGTACGTCGCCGGCTTCGACGTGGGCATCCATCGTGTCGAACACCTGTTGTAGCGACGCGAGATGCGCTTGCGACATGCGCGTGGCCGCACGTGCCGCGACGCAGCCTTCCAGTGCGATGCGCACGTCGCGCAGTTCTTCGAGCAGCTCGAGCGTCATCGGCGGCACCATCAGCGCGCGGCCCGGACCGTCGATCAGCGCGCCTTCGGCCTGCAGACGCGTCAGCGCGCCGCGCACCGGCATCGTCGACGAACCGACCGCATCGGCCACGCCGCGCAGGCTCAGCAGCTGGCCCGGCGCGAAGCGGCCGGTCATGATCGCCTCGCGCAACTGTGCGTACACGCGGTTGGCCATCGTGTCGCGCGCCACCAGTTCCATCGGCGGCAGCTCTTTGGTTGCTACGCGTGTTGCCACCTCAGCCTCCGCACGGTATTTGTCTGAGATGTGTGACCTGTGATCACACTTGATGA
>DATLOW010000184.1:0-5188 GCA_035536055.1 Paraburkholderia sp.
TCCGGCAACGGCGCAGGCGACGACCACGCGCTGCGCCGCACACATTTCCCATTGCACGTAAGTGAGCCTATCCATGATCTCCCAATCGATTTTCAAGGCGTATGACATTCGCGGCGTGATCGGCAAGACGCTGGATGCCGAAGTGGCACGCTCGATCGGCCGTGCCTTCGGCAGCGAAGTCCGCGCGCAGGGCGGCGATGCGGTGGTGGTCGCACGCGACGGGCGGCTGTCGGGCCCCGAGCTGATCGCAGCGCTGTCCGAGGGGCTGCGCGCAGCCGGCGTCGACGTGGTCAATGTCGGCATGGTGCCGACGCCGGTCGGCTATTTCGCGGCCAGCGTGCCGCTCAAGCTGGCGGGCGGCGAGCGGCGCGTCGATTCGTGCATCGTCGTGACCGGCAGCCACAACCCGCCGGACTACAACGGTTTCAAGATGGTGCTGCGCGGCGCGGCGATCTACGGCGAGCAGATCCAGGCGCTGTATAAACGCATCGTCGACAATAAGTTCGAAAGCGGCAAAGGCAGCTACGCCGACTACGACATCGCCGACGCGTACCTCGAACGCATCGTCAGCGACATCAAGCTGGCGCGACCGCTGAAGCTGGTGGTCGATACCGGCAACGGCGTGGCGGGCGGACTCGCGCCGCGGCTGTTCAAGGCGCTCGGCTGTGAGCTGGTCGAGCTGTTCACCGAGATCGACGGCAACTTCCCGAATCACCACCCGGACCCCGCGCACCCGGAAAACCTGCAGGACGTGATCCGTGCGCTGAAGGAAACCGATGCCGAAATCGGCTTCGCGTTCGACGGCGACGGCGACCGCCTGGGCGTCGTAACGAAGGACGGCCAGATCATCTACCCGGACCGCCAGCTGATGCTGTTCGCCGAAGAAGTGCTGTCGCGCAACAAGGGCGCGCAGATCATCTACGACGTGAAGTGCACGCGCAATCTGGCCACCTGGGTGCGCGCCAAGGGCGGCGAACCGCTGATGTGGAAAACCGGCCACTCGCTGGTGAAGGCCAAGCTGCGCGAAACCGGCGCGCCGCTGGCCGGCGAGATGAGCGGTCACGTGTTTTTCAAAGACCGCTGGTATGGCTTCGACGACGGTCTGTACACGGGCGCGCGGCTGCTGGAAATTCTCGCGCGCGTGGCCGATCCGAGCCAGCTGCTGAACAGCTTGCCGAATTCGCATTCGACGCCCGAGTTGCAGTTGAAGCTGCAGGAAGGCGAAAACTTCGAACTGATCGCGCGGCTGCAGAAAAGCGCGACGTTCCCGGATGCGGACCAGGTGGTGACGATCGACGGTCTGCGCGTCGAGTATCCGGACGGTTTTGGTCTTGCGCGTTCGTCGAACACGACGCCGGTGGTCGTGATGCGTTTCGAGGCCGATAACGATGCCGCGTTGAAGCGCATTCAGGAGGACTTCCGCCGCGTGATTCTCGCGGAAAAGGCGGACGCGAAGCTGCCGTTCTGAGCGCGTACGCCGGCAACCCGCTGGCAAACACAGGCGGGCAAACAGGCGGTAAGCAAGCGGCAATCAAGCCAGTAACCGAACCAGCAAGCGCAGCACGCCACACCAACGCGGCGCGGGTCGATCGAGACCCCGCCGCGTTTTTTCATGGTTTTTGTGTCCGGCGCGCTAGAATTGCGCTCTTTCAACGCATGTTCCGGCCGGAATGACCGGCTCCCGATCCTTGAGCGCGCAAAAGATACTGATCGTGCGGGTTTCGTCGCTGGGCGACGTCGTGCACAACATGCCGGTGATCGCCGATATCCGCCGCCGCCATCCCGACGCGCAGATCGACTGGCTGGTCGAAGAAAGCTTTATGGGGCTGGTCGAGCTTGTGCAAGGCGTGCATCGCGCGATTCCCGTGTCGCTGCGGCGCTGGCGCAAGCGGCTGCTGTCAGTGGGCAACTGGCGCGAGATCGGCGCGTTTCGCCGCGCGCTCGCCGCCGAGCACTACGACCTCGTGATCGACTGCCAGGGGCTGATCAAGACCGCGTGGGTCGCGAGCCTGGCGCGCGGGCCGCTGGTGGGCCTCGGCAATCGCACCGACGGCGCCGGCTACGAATGGCCGGTGCGCTTTTTCTACGGCAAGCGCGTGCCGATCGCGCCGCGTACGCATGTGGTCGAGCGCACCCGTCAACTGGTCGCGGCCGCGCTCGGCGACCCGGCGCCGCAGCCGACCGACGAGATCGACTTCGGTCTCGATACGAATCGGGCCGCGTTGGCGCTGTCGCAGGCGCAGCTGAATCTGCCGGTGCCGTACGTGGTGTTCGTGCACGCCACGTCGCGTGCCGACAAGCAGTGGCCCGACACGGCATGGATCGACCTCGGCCAGGCACTGGTGCGGCGCGGCGCTTCGCTGGTATTGCCATGGGGCAGCGAAGCCGAGCGCGTGACCAGCGAGCGGCTCGCGAAGGAGTTCGGCGCCGCTGCGGTGGTGCCGCCGAAGCTGTCGCTGCAGGCAGTGGTCGGTTTGATCGACGGCGCGGCGGCGACGGTCGGTGTGGACACCGGCCTTGTGCATATTGCCGCAGCGCTCAAGCGGCCGACGGTCGAGTTGTACAATTTCGCCACCGCGTGGCGTACCGGCGGCTACTGGTCGCCGAACGTGATCAACCTGGGCACCGCGGGCCAGCCGCCGACGCTGCAACAGGTGAAGGCTGCATTGGCAGGCTTCGGGCTGCTATAGGCGGCGCAGGGTGGAGCGGTTCAGCAGCCGCGCCGGCCGCACACAAGCTGCGCGCGAGGCCTTGCGCCACGCTCCCATACGCTGCACGACATTCGCTGCAAGAGAAGGCGACCATGAACGAATCCCAGATCATCGAAGTGACGAGCGCCGACTGGCAAGGACAGAACCTGTCGATGCCGCGCGAGACGCTGCTGTCCGGCGTCGAACGCGGCAAGGTGCTGTATTTCCCGCATCTGCGCTTTGCGGTCGAAGGTGGCGAGCAGGCGCTGCTCGATCCTGCCATCGCCGACCCGCAGCGCAAGAACATCAGTCTCGAACCGAACGGCGGCGCATTGCACGGCGTGCTCGGCGACACCGTGCAGCAGTCGGCGGTGCGCGCGCTGATTGCGCGCTATCAGCAGAACGCGCGCTCGCTGGTCGACGGTCTGTTTCCCGAGTATCGCGGCAAGCTGCGTGTCGCGCCGACCAGCCTCCGGCTGCATCAGGTCGAAACGCGCCAAACCTCGTGGCGCAAGGACGACAGCCGACTGCACGTCGACGCGTTCCCGTCGCGGCCGAACTACGGCGAGCGGATTCTGCGCGTGTTCACCAACGTCAATCCGCAAGGCGTGCCACGCGTCTGGCGCGTCGGCGAGCCGTTCGAGGATATGGCCAAACGCTTTCTGCCGCGCATCAAGCCGCAGATGCCGGGCGCCGCATGGCTGCTGAACCTGCTGCACGTGACCAAATCGCTGCGCAGCGAATACGACCATCTGATGCTGAACCTGCACGACGGCATGAAAGCGGATCTCGACTATCAAAAGAGTTCGCCGCAGCAAACCATGCCGTTTCCGCCGGGCAGCGTGTGGGTGTGCTTCTCCGATCAGACGTCGCATGCGGTGATGTCCGGGCAGTTCATGCTCGAACAGACCTTCTTCCTGCCGGTCAAGGCGATGGCGCAGCCCGAATGCGCGCCGCTCGGCATTCTCGAACGGCTGAAGGGCAGGGCACTGGTTTGAGCGCGTACGAGGCGAGGCGCGGGGCCTGCGCGCACGCGGCGGCGGCTGCGAGGGAGTGGCGCGCCGAAGCAAGGCGTCGCGAGGTGTCGTCCAGGGTGACGGAGGCTCGATGCTGAGGGCCGTCTACAACGCCCTCTGGTGGATCGCGGCGCCGGTTGCGGTGGCGCGGCTGATGCTGCGCTCGCGCAAGGAGCCCGGCTACCGGCAGCATATCGGCGAACGATTCGGCCGCGGGCGCGGCCGGCTGCCGGAAGACAACACACCGCTGATCTGGGTGCATGCGGTGTCGGTCGGCGAGACGCGCGCCGCGCAACCGTTGATCGACGCGCTGCTGAAGGCGCGTCCCGACGCGCGCCTGTTGCTCACGCATATGACGCCGAGCGGCCGCGCCACCGGCGAGCAGATTTTCGGCGAGCGGGTGTTGCGCTGCTATCTGCCGTACGACATGCCGCACGCGGTGCGGCGCTTTCTGCGGGCATGGCGGCCCTCAGTCGGTCTCGTGATGGAGACCGAAGTATGGCCGACGCTGATCGACGAATGCCGGCGCGCCGATGTGCCGCTGGTGCTGACCAACGCGCGGATGTCGGAGCGCTCGTACCGGCGCGCGGCGCGCTTCGGCACGGCGACGCGCGGCGTGTTCGGCGGGTTTGCACGGGTGCTGGCGCAAAGCCCCGCGGATGCGCAGCGTCTGACCGCGCTGGGCGCGCGTAACGTCGCGGTGCTCGGCAATCTGAAGTTCGATATGCACACGCCGCCCGAACTGACGGCGCGCGGTCACGCGTGGCGTACGGCGATCGGCACGCGGCCGGTGTGGGTCGCGGCGAGTACGCGCGAAGGCGAAGAGGAACTGGTGCTGCAGGCGTTTGCCGCGCTCGGCATCGACGATGCGCTGCTGGTGCTGGTGCCGCGTCATCCGCAGCGTTTCAACGAAGTGGCGGCGCTGGTCGAGCGCAACGGCTTGCGTGGCGAGCGCCGCTCGGCGTGGGCGCCGGCCGCGAGCGTCGCGGCGGCAGCGGTGACGCCGGGCGAGCAGCCCACGTTGCCGCGCGACGTGAAGGTGTTGCTCGGCGACTCGATGGGCGAACTCGGCGCGTATTACGCGGCGTCGGATGTCGCGTTTATCGGCGGCAGTCTGCTGCCGCTTGGCGGGCAGAATCTGATCGAAGCGTGCGCGGTGGGCGTGCCGGTGCTGATCGGACCGCACGTGTTCAACTTCACGCAGGCCACCGCCGATGCCGTGGCGGCGGGCGCGGCGATTCAGGTGCGCGATCCGGCGGATCTGGCGCGCGTGCTGCGCGAGCTGTTCGAAGACAAATCGCGCCGGATTGCGATGGGCGCGGCCGCGTCGGCGTTCGCGGCGCGGCATCGCGGCGCGACTGAGCGGACGGTGGAGGTGTTGATGACGTTGTTGCCGGAGTGACGGTGCGAGCGCCTTTTCGAAAGACGCGACCGAAATGATGGCGTTTCTCGCTGATGGCGTTTCTCGCCGGGTGCCATCCG
>DATLOW010000185.1:0-11824 GCA_035536055.1 Paraburkholderia sp.
CGTTTTTCGCGCCCATCTCCACGGATAGGTTCGCCACCACCAGCCGATCTTCGAAATCCAGCGATGCGACGCCTTCTCCGGCGAATTCCAGCGCGCAGTAAGTGGCGCCATCCGCGCCGAAGCGTTGCGCGAGATACAGCGCGAGGTCCTTCGGATAGACGCCGCGCGGCAATGCTCGATGCAGCGTGATGCGGATCGATTCCGGCACGCGCAGCCAGACCTTGCCAGTCAGCATCACGCCCGCCAGATCCGACGAGCCGATGCCGGTCGCAAAGCAATTCGCGGCGCCATACGTCACCGCATGGCTGTCGGCGCCGACCAGCAGCCGCCCCGGCGCGGCGAGCCCCCGCTCGACCACCAGCTGATGCCCGATGCCCGCACCGATATCGCACAGCGCGATGCCCTGTTCGCGCGCAAAGCGGCGGATTCTCGCCTGCAACAATGCGGCCTTCGGGCTCGGCGGTGGCGCGTAGTGGTCGAGAGCAAACAATAGCTTGTGCGGCGCATGCACCCGCTCCCCGCCCATCGACGCGAAATAGTCCATCGCCATCGGAATCGAGCCGTCTGTACCCATCGCGCAGTCGACTTCGCATATCGCGATGTCGCCGGCCCGCACGCTACGTCCGGCGCTCGCGGACAACAGCTTTTCGGAGAGGGTCATGCCTCGCATCTGATCGTGCCTCGCATTGAGGTTGGCCGGCATTTTTGAGGTTCACGCTGTCTCCCGCGCGACCGGTGTGCCGAGTATCCCAAACCAAAAGCGCGCGTAACGGGAGTAAAAGGCATTGCGACGGATGAATTAAATTCATAGGTCGCGGGCAGCGTAAGATGCCGTGTTTGCCGGCAAGCCTGATCGAACGGGGCTGACGCTCCCTTTACCGCTACCCGCCATGCTCACACTGAAACAGCTCGAAGCCGTCTACTGGGTCGCACGCCTCGGCACCTTCGGTGCCGCCGCCGACCGGCTGTACACCACGCAGTCGGCGATTTCGAAACGCATCGGTGAACTGGAAGAGTTCTTTGCCGCGCCGCTATTCGACCGCAGCCGCCGCACGGTGCAGCTGACGCCGAAAGGCCGCGAACTGCTCGAAGCAGCCGAGGAAATGCTGCAGCTACGCGACCGGCTGCTCGAGCGGATGGGTAAGGAAGTCGAAGTCGTGCGCCACTTCCGGCTCGGCATTACCGAGCTGATCGCGCTGACCTTTCTGCCGCGTCTGGTGCAGGAAATTCGCTTCGCTTATCCGACCGTATCGCTCGAGCCGCAAATCGACGTCAGCGCCAATCTCAGCGAAAAGCTGCTGCACGGCGACGTCGACTTCATCATTGCGCCGACCGTGCTGCGCGATCCGCGCTTTATATCGGTGCCGCTGAAGAAGCTGCAGCTGAAATGGATGGCGAGCCCATCGCTGATCGGCACGGCAACCGCCTTGTCGGTCGAGGAGATCGCGAACTATCCGATCCTGATGCAGATCGGCACGTCGGGCGTCGACGCGATTTACGAGCGCTGGTTCGAATCGAAAAAGCTGGCGATCCGCCGCACGTATGCGGGTAATAGCCTGATTGCGTTGAGCTCGCTGACGGTGGCCGGATTCGGCGTCAGCTATCTGCCGGCGCAGTATTTCGCCGACCTCGTCGACGACGGCTTGCTCAGTGTGCTCGATTCGCCGCAGCGAATCCCGGCTGTGCGGTATTACGCGGTATACCGGAAGGATGGGCCGGCGCCTTTGTCGTCGGTGGTCGCCGATCTTGCGCGGAGGCTGTGCGACTTTTCGAAGCCGGAACTGACGCCGGTTGCGGCGTAGCGGTGTAACGGCGTCGGCGCGGCAACAGGATTGCCGGGTGGACGGCACGCGCCGCCCACCCGCATCACAGCGCTTAATGCAGGATCTTCGCGAGGAAATCCTTCGCGCGATCCGACTTCGGGTTCGCAAAGAAATCTTCCTTGCGGTCGTCTTCGACGATCAGGCCCTTGTCCATAAAGATCACGCGGTGCGCGACCTTCTTCGCGAAGCCCATCTCGTGGGTGACGCACATCATCGTCATCCCTTCCTGCGCGAGTTCGACCATCACGTCGAGCACTTCGTTGATCATTTCCGGGTCGAGCGCGGAGGTCGGCTCGTCGAACAGCATCGCAATCGGATCCATCGACAACGCACGCGCAATCGCCACGCGCTGCTGCTGGCCGCCGGACAACTGCCCCGGATACTTGTCGGCATGAGCGCGCAGGCCCACACGATCCAGCAGCTTGATTCCCTTCGCCGCCGCTTCGTCTTTCGAACGGCCGAGCACCTTGACCTGCGCGATCGTCAGATTCTCGGTAATCGACAGATGCGGAAACAGTTCGAAGTGCTGGAACACCATGCCGACCTTCGCGCGCAGCTTCGACAGATTGGTCTTCTTGTCGGTCAGCGACTGGCCGTTGATCACGATGTCGCCTTGCTGGAACGGCTCGAGGCCGTTGACGGTCTTGATCAGCGTGGACTTGCCCGAGCCCGATGGACCGCACACGACGACCACTTCGCCTTTTTTGACTTCGGTCGTGCAGTCGGTCAGCACCTGAAACTGACCGTACCACTTCGAAACATTCTTGATAGAGATCATCTTGCGACCTTTTTCTGAAGACTTTTGACGAGGCTCGACGCGATCACGCAGATCACGAAATAGCACGCGCCCGCGAACAGTACCATCTCGACGATCGTGCCGTCACGGTCGCCAATATTCGCGGCGGTACGGAAGAAATCGGCGAGGCTGATCACGTAAACCAGCGACGTATCCTGAAACAGCACGATGGCCTGCGTCAGCAGCAGCGGCACCATCGCGCGGAACGCCTGCGGCAACACCACCAGTTTCATCGCCTGGCCGTACGTCATGCCGAGCGCGAACGCCGCGTTCACCTGTCCGCGCGATACCGCCTGAATGCCCGCGCGAATGATTTCCGAGTAGTACGCGGCTTCGAACAGCGAGAACGCGATCATCGCCGACGCGAGCCGGATATCGATGTCCGGCGACAGCCCGAGCAGGTTCTGCAACACCTGCGGCACGATCAGGAAGAACCACAGCAGCACCATCACCAGCGGGATCGAGCGGAACAGCGTGACGTACAGCCGCGCGAACCATTCGAGCGGCTTGATGCCCGACAGCCGCAACAGCGCGATGAGGGTGCCGAGCACGATGCCCGCGACGATCGCGATCGCCGTGATCTGCAAGGTGATGATGGCGCCGGTCCACAGTGTCGGCAGCGCGCCCGGAATACCGCTCCAGTCGAAATGATGCATCACTTGCCTCCGATGTAACCCGGCAGACGGGTCTTGTGCTCGACGATCTTCATCAGCTGCATCACGACGAGATTGATCACCATGTATGCGACCGTCACCGCGATAAACGACTCATACGACTGCGCGGTGTAGTCGACCAGTTGTCGCGCCTGCGCGGACAGTTCGAGCAGACCGATGGTCGACGCGACCGCCGAGTTCTTGAAGATGTTCAGAAACTCGGACGTGAGCGGCGGCACGATGATCCGGTACGCGACCGGCAGCAGCACGTAGCGGTACGTCTGCCATTGCGTGAAGCCGAGCGCGAGACCCGCGCCGCGCTGGCCGCGCGGCAGCGCGTTGATGCCCGAGCGCACCTGCTCGCAGACGCGCGCAGCGGTGAACAGCCCCAGACAGATGATCGAAGACGAGTAGAACTGCACGAAAGGCGGCAGCTGCTTGAACCAGGTGCCCATCGACACCGGCAGCAATTCCGGTATGACCAGATACCAGACGAAAAACTGGACGATCAGCGGGATGTTGCGGAAGATCGCGACATACACGGTGCCGATCGCAGAAAGCGTCCGGTTCGGCACGGTACGCAGCACGCCGAACAGCGACCCGACGATCAGCGCGATCACCCATGCCGCGAGCGACACGGTGATGGTCACCCAGAAGCCGGACATCAGCCAGCCGAGGTAGGTGGTCGGCTCGCCGGTGGAAACCGGACTTAGCAGAATGCCCCAGTTCCAGTTGTAGGACATAACGAAGCTCCAACAAAAAGAAACGGAAGAAGCGCGCGGCCCCTTCCGTTTCGTTTAACGCGTGGCGTCAGTAACGGTGAGTAACGTCAGCGTGAATGACGTCAGTCGATCGCCTTGTCGTTCGGGCTCTTGTACAGCGCCTTGATGTCGTCGCTTTCCGGGAAGTTCAGGTTCAGGCCCTTCGGCGGAATCGGCGATTCGAACCACTTCTTGTAGATCGCATCGGCTTCGCCCGAGGTCTCGACCTTCGCGATCGCGTCGTCGACCACCTTCTTGAATTCCGGATCGTTCTTGCGCAGCATGCAGCCGTACGCTTCACGCGATTGCGGCGCGCCGACGATCACGAAATCGTTCGGGTTGTTCGACTTCGCGCGCTCGCCGGCGAGCAGTGCGTCGTCCATCATGAACGCGGCCGCACGGCCGGTCGACAGCGTCAGGAACGATTCGCCGTGATCCTTCGCGCTGATGATGTTCATGCCCATGTTCTTGTCCTGGTTCATCTTGCGCAGCAGGCGCTCGGACGTCGTACCTGCGGTCGTCACGACCGTCTTGCCCTTCAGATCGGCCCAGTCCTTGATGCCGGAATCTTTCTTCGTCATCATGCGCGTGCCGATCACGAAAATGGTGTTCGAGAACGCCACTTGCTGCTGACGCTCGGTGTTATTGGTGGTCGAGCCGCATTCGAGGTCGATCGTGCCGTTCTGCACCAGCGGAATGCGGTTTTGCGACGTGACCGGCGTCAGCTTCACCTTCAGGTTCGGCATGTTCAGCTTCTGCTTGACCGCGTCCACCACCTTCAGCGCGAATTCCTGCGAGTAACCGACGACATTCTGTTTGTCGTCGTAATACGAGAAAGGAATCGACGATTCGCGATGGCCGAGCGAAATCACGCCCGTATCCTTGATTTTCTTCAGCGTGCCGGCGTCCTGCGCTTGAGCGCCGACAGCAAACAATCCGAGCGTGGCGAGAAGCAGCGCAGCTTTTTTAACTTTCATTTGTGATCTCCTTGGCAAGAACGGGCGCCAGTTTATCAAAGTAATAATTCTGAAAGTATGGTCGTTAACCATGTTCAGAAGCAGGTGTTGCGTAAAGCCCGCAAACACTGGGCGCGAACCGGTACGCAAAAGCGGACGGCATCTTACAATGCCGTCCGCCTGTAATGTGTGCGACCTAACGATATCGCACGCAATTGTGTTGTAAAGCTGCGAAATCAGGGGTAAAGCCCGCGCATTTCGCGTGCTTGCAGAATCCGTTTGCAAGCCACGATAAACGCCGCGGTACGCACCGATACTTTCTGCTCGTCCGATACCTGCCAGACGGCCGCGAATGCCTCGCGCATCACGCGCTCGAGGCGCTCGTTGATTTCGTCTTCGGTCCAGAAGAAGCTCGAGAAGTCCTGCACCCACTCGAAATACGACACCGTCACGCCGCCCGCGTTGGCCACCACGTCCGGAATCACGAGGATGCCCTTGTCGTGCAGGATGTCGTCGGCCGCGGTCGTGGTCGGGCCGTTCGCGCCTTCGACGATGATTTTCGTGCGGATTTTGCCCGCGTTTTTGTCGGTAATCTGGTTTTCCAGCGCGGCCGGAATCAGGATGTCCGATTCGACGCTCCAGAAATCTTCGTTGGCGATCTTGTCGGCTTCCGGGAAGCCGCCGACGCCGCCGTGCTTCGCGACGTGATCGAGCAGTGCATTGGCATCGATTCCAGTCGATTTGTATAGCGTGCCGGTGTGGTCCTGCACCGCCACCACTTTCGCGCCGGCTTCCTGGAACAACCGCGCCGCGATGCCGCCGACGTTGCCGAAGCCCTGCACCGCAATCCGCGCGCCTTCGATGCTGAAGCCGATGCGCCGCGCCGCCTCGCAACCCACCACGAACACGCCGCGACCCGTCGCTTCGCGGCGGCCGAGCGAGCCGCCAAGCGTGATCGGCTTGCCGGTCACGACGCCGGTCGCCGTTTGGCCCTGGTTCATCGAGTAGGTATCCATCATCCACGCCATGATCTGCTCGTTCGTGTTGACGTCCGGCGCGGGAATATCGGTGTTCGGCCCGATGATGATGCCGATTTCACTCGTGTAGCGGCGCGTCACGCGCTCCAGTTCGCCGCGCGACAGCGTGCGCGGATCGACGCGAATGCCGCCTTTGGCGCCGCCGTATGGCACGTTGACGGCCGCGTTCTTCACCGACATCCATGCGGACAGCGCCATCACTTCGGATAGCGTCACATCCTGGTGATACCGCACGCCACCCTTGCCAGGACCGCGCGACACGTTGTGCTGCACGCGATAGCCTTCGAAGTGGGCCACGGTGCCGTTATCGAGTTCGATGGGGACGTCTACGATCAGAATGCGCTTCGGGCGCTTCAGCGTCTCGATCCAGCGGGACAGCGAACCGAGATACGGGGCGACGCGATCGACCTGACGCAGGTAGTTGCCCCACGGGCCGAGATCGTCTTTATGCAGATAGGATGGCAGGGATTCCGGCGATGCTTCCAACTTCGCTTCTGACTTCGATTGGGACGACATGGACACTCCAGCGGTCAACGAATGACGCCATTGTCGAAAATCGGCTGAAGCAAGGCCAATGCCGTTTGATCATCCCGTTATGCATGAAAAGCATAACCTTTATTAAGACTGCCGCGCCTGCTGTTCCAGCTCTGCCGCGACCACGCCCCACAGCGCGCGCACCAGTTGATGACGCGCATCGTCGCTTTGCGCGGCCAGCTTGTCGCGATATAGCCGGATTTCCATCGTCAGCGTGAACTGGCCTTGCGGCACGCCGCGCATCGCACGGTCGAGGCGAATCAGACGACCGTCGGCGACCGCATCCTCGACCGCGCTATGCGGCAAAAACGCGACGCCGTGACCGGCCAGCGCCATCGCCTTCAGGCCTTCGGCCATATCGGTTTCATACACGCGATCCAGATGCAGCGGATGCGGACCGTTCGCGATGATCACTTCCGTCATGCGGCCCAGATACGCATTCGGCGTGTACGACAGGTACGGCGTGGGTTGTTCCGCGCTGCCCGGCAGCGTATGCCGCGCGCGGCCGGCGCGGCCTGGCGCCGAGAACGGGCTGATCGGCTCGACGCCGAGCGTCAGCATGTCGTAGCGCGCCGGATCCAGCGCCACCGGATGGCTCGGATGGTGATAGCCCATCACCAGATCGCAGCCGCCTTCGACCAGCGACAGCACCGCATCGTGCACGTTCAGCGCGCGCAGCCGCGTGTGGATCGGACCGAGCTGCGCCTCGATGCGCTGCAGCCAGCGCGGGAAATACGTGAGCGACAACGTATGCGGTACCGCGAACTCGATGGTCGCCGCCGGCGTCGCGGTGTGACCGCGCAGCAGCGTGCGCGCCTCGTGAAACTGCGACAGCATCGCGAGCGCCTGCTCGTAGAACACCTGGCCGGCATTGGTCAGACGTGTCGGGTACACCGAACGGTCGATCAGCTCGGTGCCGAGCCATGCTTCCAGCGCCTGGATGCGGCGCGAAAACGCCGGCTGCGTGACGTGCCGCAACTCGGCGGAGCGGCTGAAACTGCGCGTTTCCGCGAGAGAAACGAAGTCTTCGAGCCATTTCAGTTCCATGCGAAATCCGGCCGCGGCGGGGATGGGAAGTCAGCATTCTAGCGGCGCGCCGCGCAGGCTGGATCAGCCGCGCCCCGGCCGTTGCGGCGTGCGGTGGTAAAATTCGCGGTTATCCCCGTTTCCGTCCTGACGCCTCGCGTCCCGCCGATCATGTCCGACACCCGCCCCGATACCCTGTTCGCGCTCACCGCGCTGTCCCCGCTCGACGGCCGCTACGCGCCGAAAACCGAAGCCCTGCGCGACTGGCTTTCGGAAGCCGCCTTTATGCGCCACCGCGTGAACGTCGAAATTCACTGGCTGATCGCGCTTTCGCATGCCGGCTTTGCCGAAGTGCCGCGTTTTTCGGCTGAATCGGAGCAGTTCCTGCTGCAACTGGTCGAACGCTTCACCGCGCATGACGCGGCGCGCATCAAGGATATCGAGCGCGTGACGAATCACGACGTGAAGGCCGTCGAATACTGGCTGAAGGAATCGGTGAAGGGGCAGCCGGAACTCGAGCGCGCCAGCGAGTTCATTCACTTCGCGTGTACGTCCGAAGACATCAACAATACGTCGCACGGCCTGATGCTGGCCGGTGCGCGTGAGCATGTGATTCTGCCCGCGCTGCGTTCAGTGCATCAGCGCCTGGTTGCGCTTGCGCATGCGCAGGCCGCGCAACCGATGCTGTCGCGCACGCACGGTCAGCCGGCCAGCCCGACCACGCTCGGCAAGGAAATCGCCAACGTCGCGGCGCGGCTCGCGCGTGCGATCGATCGCATCGAGAAGGTCGAACTGCTCGGCAAGATGAACGGCGCGGTCGGCAACTTCAACGCGCATCTGTCCGCGTATCCGGAGTTCGATTGGGAAGCGTTCTCGCGCAAGGTCGTCGAAGAACGGCTGAAGCTGACTTTCAACCCGTACACGATCCAGATCGAGCCGCACGACTATATGGCCGAACTGTTCGATGCCGTTGCGCGCGCGAACACGATTCTGCTCGACCTCGATCGCGACGTGTGGGGCTACATCTCGATCGGCTATTTCAAGCAAAAGACCAAGGCCGGCGAAATCGGTTCGTCGACGATGCCGCACAAGGTCAATCCGATCGACTTCGAAAACTCGGAAGGCAACCTCGGGCTCGCCAATGCGACGCTGCGTCACCTCGCCGACAAGCTGCCGATCTCGCGCTGGCAGCGCGATCTGACCGACTCGACGGTGCTGCGCAATATCGGCGTCGCGTTCGGTTACTCGCTGCTCGCGTATGACGCGTTGATCCGCGGTCTCGACAAGCTCGAAGTGAATCCGCAGCGTCTCGATGAAGATCTGGACAACACGTGGGAAGTGCTGGCGGAGCCGGTGCAGACCGTGATGCGCCGCTACGGCATCGAGAACCCGTACGAGCAGCTGAAGGAACTCACGCGCGGCAAAGGCATTACGCGCGAGGCACTGCAGACGTTTATCAGCGGGTTGAATATCCCGGCCGATGCGAAGCAACGGCTGCTGGCGATGACGCCGGGTTCTTATGTCGGCAAGGCGGTGGAACTGGCGAAGCGGATCGCCTAAGCAGGTGGTAAGAGGCTTATAAGCAAATGCCGTTCGGCGGGGAAGCCGAACGGCATTTTTGTTTTTCGCGGCATACGCGCCCGATCAGCGCGTTTTGAGTTGCTCCAGCACGCTGTCTACAATCTGCTCCGGCGCGAGCTCGATGCTCACCGTGATCGCTTCGTCGTCGCCCGGCTCTTCGAGCGTGTCCAGCTGGCTTTGCAGCAGCGATGGGTCGAAGAAATGCCCGGTGCGCGTATGCAGGCGCTGCTCCAGCACCTCGCGCGTACCCTTCAGGTACACAAACCATACGTCGCGGTCGCCATCGCGCAGAATGTCGCGATACGAACGCTTCAACGATGAGCACGTGAACACCGCCGTTTCGTTGGCGCGCTGCTTCTGCTCGATCGCCGCGCGTATCGCCTTCAGCCACGGCCAGCGGTCGTCGTCGGTCAATGGAATGCCCTTGTGCATCTTGTCCTTGTTGGCGGCGCTGTGAAATGCATCACCGTCGGTGAAACTGCACGCCAGCCGCTGCGCCAGCAGTTCGCCAATCCGGGACTTACCGGCGCCCGACACGCCCATCGCAATCAGAATCATCGAACACTCCTTACACGACCGTCGCCAACGCGAAGGTCAATCCTAAACCGAGCACAGAGATGATCGTTTCGCACAGCGACCATGTCTTGAACGTCTGCCCTACTGTCATTCCAAAGTATTCCTTGATCAGCCAGAAACCGCCGTCGTTGACGTGCGAGAAGATCAGCGAGCCCGCGCCGGTAGCCAGCACCAGCAGCTCGGGCTTGACCGGCAACGCATGCGCGGCGGCGATCGGCGCGACGATGCCGCAGGCGGTCGTCATCGCGACCGTCGCGGAACCTGTCGCGAGGCGAATCAGCGCGGCGACGAGCCAGCCGAACAACAGCGGCGACAGATGCGCCGAGGTGGCCGTTTCGACGATTTCCTTCGAGATGCCGCTGTCCATCAGCACGCGGCCAAAGCCGCCGCCGGCGCCGACGATCAGCGTGATGCCGGCAATCGGCGCCAGACAGTCGCCGCAAAACTTCTGGATCTGCTCGCGATTGAAGCCGCGCTTTGCGCCGAACGTCCAGAAGCTGACCAGCACGGCGATCAGCAGCGCAACGTCGGAGTTGCCGACGAAGTGCAGCAGATCGTTGGCCAGGGTCTTCGGCGCGAACACGAGGTCGGCCCAGCTGCCGATCAGCATCAGAATGACCGGCAGCAGAATCGTGAACAGTGTGATGCCGAAGCTCGGCAGCTCGCGCTTCGTCTTCTCTGTTTTTTCTTCGCTATCGACGAATTGCGCGGCAAGCGGATTGTTCTCCGGCAGCTTGATGTGCCGGTGCACCAGCAGCGCGAACAGCGGCCCAGCGACGACCGCAGTCGGCACGCCTACCAGCAAGCCGTACGCAATGGTTCTGCCGATATCCGCGTGATACGCCTGTACCGCGAGCATCGCCGCCGGATGCGGCGGAATCAGTCCGTGCACGACCGACAGGCCGGCGACCATCGGCATGCCGATCAGCAACAGCGACTTACCGGTGCGCTTCGCGACATTGAACGCGATCGGAATCAGCAACACGAAGCCCACTTCAAAAAACACCGGCAAGCCGACGATAATCGCGACGAACATCATCGCCCAGTGGATGTTCTTCTCGCCGAACCAGTCGATCAGCGAAGTGGCGACCCGCTCGGCGCCGCCCGATTCGGCCATCATCTTGCCGAGCATCGTGCCGAGCCCGACGACCACGGCGATATGCCCGAGCGTATTGCCGTTACCCGTTTCGAACGACTTGACGATCGTGCCCATCGGCATGCCGGCCACAAGCCCCAGCAACAGCGACACGATGATCAGCACGAGGAACGGGTACACCTTGTACCGCGTGATCATCAGAATCAGCAGCGCGATCGCGATGACCGCGTAGACCAGCAGCATGCTGCCGTGGACAGCGCCCATGAAGCCCCTCCTTTTGGTGTTATTGGTTCGACGGCCCAGCAAATTGCACGCCGCGTGCCGCGACGCGGATTCTACTGTTGACGCAGGCCCATGCTCGCATGCTCGATGCAAGCGCGCAGGCATGAACTGAATCGCCGTGAAAACGAAAGAGCCTCGCTTCGCAGCCTTCAGGCTGAATCGGCGAGGCTCCGTGATGCTGAACCAGTCTCGTGCTGGTGTCAGCGGTCAAAACGCATAATCAGTGCGCCGCGAGTGCGCTGGCTGCGCGCGCGAGGCGCGTCACTTCGTCCCAGTTCTGCGCGGCGAGCGCGGCCTTCGGCGTCAGCCACGAGCCGCCGACGCACACCACGTTGGGCAACGCGAGGAAGTTCGGCGCCGACTCCGCGGTGATGCCGCCGGTCGGACAGAACTTCAGCGTCGGGAACGGGCCGTGGAATGCCTGCAACATCGGCACGCCGCCGGCCTGCTGCGCGGGGAAGAACTTGACGATTTCATAACCGAGCTCGAGCGCGACGATGATGTCCGATGGCGTCATCACGCCCGGCAGCAGCGGCAAGCCGGCATCCTGCGCGGCTTTGTGCATGTCCTTCGTCAGACCGGGCGACACGCCGAATTGAGCGCCCGCCTTCTTGGCCTGCGCGCAGTGCTCGGGCTTCGTAATCGTGCCGACGCCCACGACGATATCTTCGGCCAGCTGGCTCGCGCGCTCGATCGCCTTCAG
>DATLOW010000186.1:0-2668 GCA_035536055.1 Paraburkholderia sp.
GCGATCACGCCCTTCTGCTTCAGATACGCATCGATCCAGCCGCGCTTGTCCTCGCCTTTGAGGATGGCCTGCTTGCGCTGCTGCTCGCGCTCCGCCTGCGCGGCCGCCGCCGTCAACACGCTGTCGAGCTGGCCGGCCGGCACCGCGATCAGACCGTCCTCGTCGCCGACGATCAGGTCGCCCGCTTCGATCACGAGGCCGCCGATCGCCACCGGTACATTGATTTCGCCTGGACCTTCCTTGAACGGGCCGCGATGCGTATTGCCGCGCGCATAGCACGGAAAATCGGCGGCATAAAACGCGGCAACGTCGCGCACCGCACCGTCGATCACAAAGCCGGCGATGCCGCGCACCTGCGCATGCATCTGCATCAGCTCGCCGACCAGCGCCTGCGTCAGCTCGCCGCCTCCATCGACGACGATCACATCGCCCGGCTCGGCCATATCGATCGCCTTGTGGATCATCAGGTTGTCGCCGGGCCGCACCTTGACGGTGATCGCGCGGCCGACCAGCTTCTTGCGGTGGTGATACGGCTTCAGGCCGATCACGCCACACAGCCGCTGCATGTTGTCGCTGATATGCGGCGTCACCACCGTCTGAAAACGCTCGACGATGTCTTTGCCGATCGGTGCCGGCATCGGCAGGATGCGAAAGCCGGGAAGGTTGGGCTGGCTCATAACGCGTGGTCCATTGGCTGGGTGAATCAGAACGTCTTGTGCTGACGCAGATACGGCACGAGGCCCCCCGCGTCGAGAATCTTCAGGATCTCGTGCGGTAACGGTGCCGCGTCGAGCACGCGATCATTGCCCGCGCAACGGATTTGCGTGCGCGGGCCGACCTCCAGTTGCAACGTGTCGCCCTCGCGGATGCCGCTGGTATCGCACTCAACCGGATATAGCCCGTTGTTGATCGCATTGCGGAAGTAGGTGCGCGCGAAACTCTGCGCGAGCACGGCGCGAATGCCGGCACCGATCACCGCCGTTACCGCGACTTCCATCGCCGACCCGCAGCCGAAGTTCTTGCCGGCCACGAGGATGTCGCCGATGCGCACGCTGGCGGCGAACCCCGGCGCGATCGTTTCGAACAGATAGTCCTTCAGTACCGCGGGATCGAGCGATTCGCGCTTGCGGCGCGACGAAATGATGTAATCGGTGTTCACGTCATCGCCGAAACGGCGCGCGGTGCCGGTCAAGGAAAATTGCATGGCGTAGGTCGTTTTCCTTATCGATGCGCGGCGAACGCCTGCGGGCTGACGATCCTGCCCGCCACCGCGCTGGCGGCGCACACTTCCGGCGAGGCGAGGAACACGTTGGCGCTCGCGTTGCCCATGCGCCCCTTGAAATTGCGGTTGGCGGTCGAGATCACGTTGGCGCCATCTTCGGGAATCGCGCCCGCCGTGCCGCAGCAAGAGCCGCAGCCGGGCGTCACGATCACCGCGCCGAGCGCGATGAATTCGGCCAGTTCGCCGCCTTGCGTCAGCTCCTGCAGCACTTCGCGCGAGGCCGGCGTGATCACCAGCTGCACGCCCTCAGCAGGCTTGCCGAACTCGCGGAACACCGCGAGCGCCTGGCGAAAATCCTTTGCGCGACCGCCGGTGCAGGTGCCGAGATACGCCATCTGCACCGGCACGTCGCCGAGCGCGGCGAGGTTCGTCACGTTGTCGACGTTGTGCGGCTGCGCGACGTAGGGCTGCAATGTCGACAGATCGATTTCGAGCGAGCGCGCATAAGCCGCATCGGCGTCGGGTGTCAGCGCTTGCAGCGGCCCGGCTATGCGTGGCGCGAGATAGTGCGCTGCCGCGGCATCGAACGGAAAAACCGCGTTTTTCGCGCCCATCTCCACGGATAGGTTCGCCACCACCAGCCGATCTTCGAAATCCAGCGATGCGACGCCTTCTCCGGCGAATTCCAGCGCGCAGTAAGTGGCGCCATCCGCGCCGAAGCGTTGTGCGAGATGCAGCGCGAGGTCTTTCGGATAGACGCCGCGCGGCAATGCTCCGTGCAGCGTGATACGGATCGATTCCGGCACGCGCAGCCAGACCTTGCCGGTCAGCATCACGCCTGCCAGATCCGACGAGCCGATGCCGGTCGCAAAGCAATTCGCGGCGCCATACGTCACTGCATGACTGTCGGCGCCGACCAGCAGCCGCCCCGGCGCCGCGAGCCCCCGCTCGACCACCAGCTGATGCCCGATGCCCGCACCGATATCGCACAACGCGATGCCCTGTTCGCGCGCAAAGCGGCGGATTCTCGCCTGCAACAATGCGGCCTTCGGGCTCGGCGGCGGCGCGTAATGGTCGAGCGCAAACAATAGCTTGTGCGGTGCATGCACCCGCTCCCCACCCATCGACGCGAAATAGTCCATCGCCATCGGAATCGAGCCGTCCGTACCCATCGCGCAGTCGACTTCGCATATCGCGATGTCGCCGGCCCGCACGCTACGTCCCGCGCTCGCGGACAACAGCTTTTCGGAGAGGGTCATGCCTCGCATCTGATCGTGCCTCGCATTGAGGTTGGCCGGCATTTTTGAGGTTCACGCTGTCTGCTGCGCGACCGGTGTGCCGAGTATCCCAAACCAAAAGCGCGCGTAACGGGAGTAAAAGGCATTTCGACGGATGAATTAAATTCATAGGTCGCGGGCAGCGTAAGATGCCGTGTTTGCCGGCAAG
>DATLOW010000187.1:0-8181 GCA_035536055.1 Paraburkholderia sp.
GCGCCCGCTTCGCGCTGCGGATGATGCAGCGCATCGGCCCATTGCGCGACGCGTTGCGGGTCGAGCCGCGCGGTGCGTCCGCCGCTGCACAGCGCGGTGCGAAAGCCCGCGATATCCGGTGCGAGCGTGCGAATCTGCGCAAGCTGCGCCCAGCCCAGCGAACCGGCGATGCCGACCATCGCGCCTTTGGCGCGTATCGCTGACGTGTGAGTCGCCAGCGCTGCGGCGTCGACGCAGTCGAACAGCGTGCGGCCGTCTTTTACAGCTGTGTCGAACACGATACCTGCAAAGCCGAGGCTGATTGCGTGGTCGACCACTTGCGTGTCGATGCCGTCGTCGCACAACAATACCGGCAGCACCGGCGCCGGCAAGCCGGCAAGCTGCGACAGACACGCCTGTGCGTCGGCGCGCGTCGCTGCGCCCGCCTGCACGCCTACCTTCACGAAGTCCACACCGTTGGCGCCGACTTCGATCACGCGTGCGGCAATTTCTTCGAGCGCATGCGCGGGCACGTCCCCGATCGTTGCGCTGATCGGCTTGACCGGATAGCGCGCGCGCAACTGCTGCGCGATACGCGCGATTTCGCTGGGCGCCACGCCGCCCAGCGCGCCGCTTGACGGCTCTTTGAGGTCGATCAGTTCGGCGCCGGCCAGGGCGGCATCGAACGCTTCATCTGCCGAGCGGACGCTCGCGAGCAACGCAGTCATCGGAATCTCCGGGACGGAAGGGGGAGTGGGACTCAGGCGCTGTGCACCGCCGCATGCATCGCGCGCGAATTGCGGCGCGTCGGCAGCGTGCGTCGACAACGCGTGTCAGCGTGTTTCGTGCAACGTGTGCGTTGCAGCAGAAGGTGTGCCAGTTTGCGCGCTACCGCCGCTTTTTTGTGCCGCGCGATAGCGCTCGATTGCTGCGATGATCCACGACCACGCGGTTTGCTCGTCGGGGCCGGCGGTTTTGTCGATGGCGATCTGCAGATAGGCAATCTCGCGGTCGATCTTGTCGGCCGGCAGCATGAACAGCCGGCTCACCAGAATCGCGCCTTCGACCACCGCGGCCTGCGCGCGATTGAAGCCGCCGAACGGCGCATGCGTTTCGGTGTGCACGCACCGCATGCGCAAGGTGGGGCGCTGCGCGTCTTCGAGCACGTCGGCGAGGCTCAGTTCGGTGTGCGCGAGCGGCTGTGCGAGCCGTACGCTTGCCACGCGGCTTGCCGCGACCGTGGGCCACGCGCGCTGCGTGCCGGTCACGCAGCCGGCGAACACGCGCACATCGGTCGTGAAATTGATGACTGCGCAACCAGTCGCAAGGATGTTGTCGAGCGTGGTCGACGGGCGGAACGGCGCGAGAATCGCCAGGCCCGGTTCGAAACGCACGCCCATCGGCGCGATATGCGCGGTGCCATCGCGAGCCGCAGTGGTGACGATCGTTTCGTGAATCATGGCGAAGAACGCGGGTTGTGCCAGCGGGTGGCGATGCGCAATGCCCCGGCGATTCGCGGGCGGGATCCGGCTAAAGGAAAAACACTAAGGGAAAACCATGAAGTACGGGCCACCGCTGAACGGCGGCCCGCACGGGCTCCTCGTTTTAACGAGTCGCGATATACATCGTGATTTCGAAACCAAAACGCATATCGGTGTAGCTCGGGGTTGTCCACTGCATAGTTATCCTCCTTGAGTGAAAAGGCGATTGCCTAGGCACCGACGCCATCGGCATCCGATCGCGCCGACCCGCTATGCGGACGCAAGCTGCATGCCATCCGTCACCCGTCGCGCACAAATGGTGTGTGCACAACGACCAGCTTCGGGCTTACACGGCTTACTGTCGCGACATCGCAGCAAAGTGTTGCACGGGCCGAACGTTCATTGTGAGCGTATTTGACCGCTTCGTCATCTGTGTTAATGCATCGCTTAAGCCAGCGCAAGAAAATCGTGAATTCACTTCGCACACCACCACGCCTACATTGACCTCACGGCAGCAACGATCCGCAGCATATTTCCACGCGACGTGCCGCGCAATAGCGCGCACCGTCCTTCCGGAGGTCAGGTGATGAACGATTTCAGCAAGGCAGCCATCGAGCCCGCCGCGCCCGCAAAACGCTCCCGCTACGACGCGGGCGTTCTGAAGTATCGCGAGATGGGCTACTGGCAGCCGGACTACACGCCGAAAGATACCGACGTGATCGCGTTGTTCCGCATCACGCCGCAGCCCGGCGTCGACCCGGAGGAAGCGGCCGCCGCGGTAGCCGGCGAGTCGTCGACGGCGACCTGGACGGTGGTGTGGACCGACCGGCTCACCGCCTGCGACATGTACCGCGCCAAAGCGTATCGCGTCGATCCTGTGCCGAACTCGGGCGCGGGCAACACCGAGCCGCAGTATTTCGCGTTCATTGCGTATGAACTGGATCTGTTCGAAGAGGGCTCCGTCGCGAACCTTACCGCGTCGATCATCGGCAATGTGTTCGGCTTCAAGCCACTGAAGGCGTTGCGCCTCGAAGACATGCGCATTCCGGTTGCGTATCTGAAGACGTTTCAGGGGCCGCCGACCGGCATCGTCGTCGAGCGCGAGCGTCTGGACAAGTATGGCCGTCCGCTGCTCGGCGCGACGGTAAAGCCGAAGCTCGGCTTGTCCGGCAAGAATTACGGACGGGTGGTTTACGAAGGCCTTAAAGGCGGCCTCGATTTCCTGAAAGACGACGAGAACATCAACTCGCAAGCGTTCATGCACTGGCGCGACCGCTATCTGTTCGCGATGGAGGCGGTCAATCGCGCGCAGGCCGAAACCGGCGAAGTGAAAGGCCATTATCTGAACGTCACTGCCGCAACGATGGAGGACATATACGAGCGCGCCGAATTCGCGAAAGAACTCGGCTCGTGCATCGTGATGATCGACCTCGTGATCGGCTGGACGGCGATCCAGTCGATGGGTCGCTGGGCGCGCAAGAACGACATGATTCTGCATTTGCATCGCGCCGGGCACGGCACGTACACGCGGCAGCGCAATCACGGCATTTCTTTTCGCGTGATTGCGAAATGGCTGCGCATGGCCGGTGTCGATCATGCGCATGCAGGCACCGCGGTCGGCAAGCTCGAAGGCGATCCGGTGGCGGTACAGGGCTATTACAACGTGCTGCGCGAAGCGCGCAATCCGGTCGACCTGTCGCGCGGGCTGTTTTTCGATCAACCGTGGGCGGGTTTGCGCAAGGTGATGCCGGTCGCGTCGGGCGGCATTCACGCAGGGCAGATGCATCAGCTGCTCGATCTGTTCGGCGACGACGCGATCCTGCAGTTCGGCGGCGGCACGATCGGCCACCCGGGCGGCATTCAGGCCGGCGCCACGGCCAACCGCGTTGCGCTCGAAGCGATCGTAAAAGCGCGCAACGAGGGCCGCGATATCGCACACGAAGGGCCCGAACTGCTGGAAGCCGCGGCGCGGCACTGCCTGCCGCTGAAGCAGGCGCTCGACACGTGGCGCGACGTGACATTCAACTACGCGTCCACCGACACGCCGGATTTTGCGGTGACGCCGAGCGTTGCGTGATCGATTGCCGCCGCTGCGCGCGCGCCGTCCCATGCATTGCGAGCTCAACCTTATTCACGAGGCACTGCCATGCGCATCACACAAGGCACTTTTTCCTTTCTGCCCGATTTGACCGATGAAGAAATTCGCCTGCAGATCGACTATGCATTGGCCCAAGGCTGGGCGTGTTCGGTCGAATTCACCGATAACCCGCATCCGCGCAATACGTACTGGGAGATGTGGGGCCTGCCGATGTTCGATCTGCGCGATGCGGCGGGCGTGCTGCAGGAGGTGAATGCGTGCCGCGCGTCGTATCCGCAGCACTACATCAAGGTGAATGCGTTCGACTCGGTGCGCGGCTTCGAGACGATGCGGCTGTCGTTCATCGTCAATCGCCCGGAGGTCGAAGCGAGCCTGTGGCTTGAGCGGCAGGACAGCAACGGACGCGTGCAGCGTTATGCGTTGCAGTCGCGCGCCGGCGGCGCGCGGATCGATGCACCCGATGCCGCACGGCGCTAAAACCTGCCCGGCGCGAGCCGCGGTGTCGCGCCGCTGAAGAATTGCAATGAATGGGAGACGACCATGACTGCCGATACGCTCGAACTGCCGACCCGAACCGCGGCCCATCCAGCGCCACATGCGCTGCAGCAGGGAAAGCCTGAAGCCGCACCGCAAGGCACCACGCACGACGCGTCGCACGTGAACCTGCTCGCACTGTTTCGCGAATCGGGCATTGCCGACGTGCTGACCGAACTCGATCGCGACCTGGTCGGACTCGCGCCGGTGAAAACCCGCATTCGCGAGATTGCCGCGCAACTGCTGGTGGAACGCGCGCGCGAAAAGCTCGGTATTGCGACCGGCGCGCCGACGCTGCATATGTGCTTTTCCGGTAACCCCGGCACCGGCAAGACCACGGTCGCATTGCGCATGGCCGACGTGCTGCACCGGCTCGGCTATATCCGGCGCAATCACCTGGTCTCGGTGACGCGCGACGATCTGGTCGGTCAGTACATCGGTCACACCGCGCCGAAAACCCGCGACGTGCTGAAGCGCGCGATGGGCGGCGTGCTGTTTATCGACGAGGCGTACTACCTGTACCGTCCGGAGAACGAGCGCGACTACGGGCAGGAGTCGATCGAAATCCTGCTGCAGACGATGGAGAACCAGCGCGACGACCTGGTCGTGATTCTCGCCGGCTACGCGACGCGAATGGACACGTTCTTCCAGAGCAACCCGGGCTTTCGGTCGCGCATCGCGCATCACATCACGTTCCCCGATTACGGCGCGGAAGAACTGCTCGCGATCGCCGAACGCATGCTCGATACTATGCACTACCGCCTCGATTGCGATTCGCGGCTGGCGTTCGAAGATTACCTCGCGCGGCGCGTCAAGCAGCCGAACTTCGCGAACGCGCGCTCGGTGCGCAATGCGCTCGACCGTGCGCGGCTGCGTCAGGCGAATCGTCTGTTCGCTGCGGCGCTCGATGGCGCGCAGCCGGCGGACCCGGCTGCGTTGACGCTGATCACCGCGGGCGACATCCGCGCGAGCCGCGTGTTCGAGCGTCTGACGCCCGGCACGCATCCTGCAGCCGGCCAATCGATTGCCTGACAGGGAGCCTGCGATGCGAGACGGACGAACCACGCTTTCCAAATTCCTGATCGACGCGCTCGACCGTCAAGGTTCGCCGCGCGGTTCGGGCGGGCTCGCGGCGTTGTTGATCGATGTGGCCGCATCGGTCAAGACGATCGCCGCGACATTGACGCGCGGCGCGCTTGACGGCAACTACGGCTCGGCGCGCAGCGCGAACGTGCACGGCGAAGAGCAGAAGAAGCTCGACGTGCTGACCAACGACATCTTTCTGCAGCATTGCGAGTGGGACGGCTTGCTGGCCGGCATGGTGTCCGAGGAAATGGAGCAGATGTACGCGATTCCGCCGGGCTATCCGCGCGGCGAGTATCTGCTCGCATTCGATCCGCTCGACGGCTCGTCGAATATCGACATCAACGGCGCGCTAGGCTCGATTTTTTCAGTGCTGCGCGCGCCGCCGCAGAATGGCGCGGCCATCGGCCCGGACGCGTTCCTGCGACCCGGCCATGAGCAGGTTGCGGCCGGCTACGCGATTTACGGTCCGGCGACGATGCTGGTGCTGTCGATCGGCAGCGGCACGCACGGCTTCACGCTCGAGCGCGACGTCGGCAACTTTGTGCTGACGCATTCGGCGATCCGCATTCCGCCCGACACCCGTGAGTTCGCGATCAACGCTTCCAACGAGCGCTTCTGGGAGCCGCCGGTGCGCCGCTACGTGCAGGAGTGCAAGGACGGCCTCAGCGGTTGCCGCGAGCACGACTTCAACATGCGCTGGATCGCGGCGATGGTGGCCGAAGTGCATCGGATTCTGATGCGCGGCGGCGTGTTCATGTATCCGCGCGACTCGCGCGCACCCGCGACGCTGCAAGGCCGCTTGCGTCTGCTGTACGAGGCGAACCCGATGAGCATGCTGATCGAACAGGCGGGCGGCGCGGCGAGCACCGGTCGCGAACGCATTCTCGACGTGCTGCCGCACGAACTGCATCAGCGCGTGCCGGTGATTCTCGGCTCAAAGCACGAGGTGGAGCGCATCGAGCGTTATCACCGCGAGCACGATCTGGGAATGGACCGGCCATTTACTTCGCCGCTGTTTCGCGAGCGCTCGCTGTTTCTGCCCGAGACGCCGGCATGATGCGTGCATAGACGCACCGTCGAATCCGCTTTCACATCATCGATGGATGCACCGGTAACGGGCATCCGGGGAGACGCGCGCATGTCAGTCAAACATCCGATTATCGCGGTGACGGGCTCGAGCGGCGCCGGCACGACCACTGTGATGAAGAGCTTTCAGCATATTTTCCGGCGCGAGAAGATCAATGCGCAGATTGTCGAAGGCGATGCGTTCCATCGCTACGACCGGCTCGGCATGCGCGAGGCGCTGAAGCAGGCCGAACGGGACAATGTGCGTCATTTCAGTCATTTCGGTCCCGAGGCGAATCTGCTCGAAGAACTGCAACAGCTGTTCGCGAGCTATGCGGCGTCGGGCAGCGGCAAGTTTCGCCGCTACGTGCATGACGAAGCGGAGGCCGCGCGGCTGAAGCAGGACTCGGGCACCTTCACGCCGTGGGAGGAAATTGCAGCGCACACCGATATGCTGTTCTATGAAGGCCTGCACGGTGCGGCCGTGACCGATACGGTGGACATTGCGCAACACGCGGATCTGCTGGTCGGCGTGGTGCCGATCATCAACCTCGAATGGATCCAGAAGCTGCATCGCGATCAGAACATGCGCGGCTATTCGCATGAAGCGGTGGTCGATACGATCCTGCGTCGCATGCCTGACTATGTGAATTACATCTGCCCGCAGTTCTCGCGTACGCACGTGAATTTCCAGCGGGTGCCGACGGTGGATACGTCGAATCCGTTCACGGCACGCGAAATTCCGCAGCCCGACGAGAGTTTCGTCGTGATCCGCTTTACGCGACCGAAAGGAATCGACTTCCCGTACCTGCTGACGATGCTGCACGACTCGTTCATGTCGCGGCCCAACGTGATCGTGGTGCCGGGCGGCAAGATGGGTCTCGCGATGCAGCTGATCTTCACGCCGATGATCCTGCAGCTGCGCGATCGCTGCGCGCGAGCCTGAACGATGCACTACCGTTTTGCGCGGCTGGCGGTTTGCTCTCTCCTCGCGGACGTCAGCCTTTTTTCTTCGTGGTGCCCGGCGCGTGCCAGGCGCTCAGGTCTTCGGCGGGCCGCTCGACTGCGCAGCCCCAGTCGAGCGGTGCGTCCTGATCGAAGCGCTTGCCGAGCTGCCACGCAATTTCGGCCCGCGCCAGCTGCACGCCCAAATAGAATGCGTGGCCGCCGTCCTGCTCGACCTTGAGCTGCGGATAAAGCTCGAACGGGTCGCCGCTGATCGCGTGCAGCTCGCGGTTGTATACGTGAATGCCGTCGTCCGACACCTGCACGCGGTAGTTCGGGTCGCGTATCCCGGCTGCGATGTCGGCGATTTCGCGCGGTTCGTAGGGAAACGGGCGTTTTGCATGCAGCGCGGCAAGCTCGGTCGAGATGCCCTTGGGCAGCACCTGTGCGTCGTGCGCCGCATGCATGATGCGGCGCGCCACGTCCGCTTCGCGCACTGCGCGCCGCGCATGCAGGCTGACGGACGTGGTCAGCACAGCCGCTATGTTCAGCTCGGCCGCCATGCCGAGCAGCAGCGCATTGATGCCGGTCGTATCGGCCTCGGTCAGCTCTGTCACGTTACCGATGCCGAGCATCAACGGAATCTGCGGATACCGCTCGCGCAGCGCGACGTAACGCGCGACCGATGCGGCAAAGCCGAATGGAATCGGGTCGAGAATCGGATCGGCGAGAAACGGCTTGCCGCGCGCGAGCAGCGTGTCGATTGCCTGATGCAGCGACGCCGGGTCGCGCGGTTCGCGCGCGACGAGGATCGGTGTGGCGGGCACTTCGTCCGCGATCCACAGCGTATCCGCGTTCAGGCTCATCAGATAGTCGGCGCCCGCGCGACCGCCGCGCAGCAACTCGTCGGTGAGCATCGAATCGACGCTGACGCGATAGCCCGCTTCTTTCAGCATATGCACCGCGTCTTCCAGATGCGGAAACGGCGTATCC
>DATLOW010000188.1:0-7454 GCA_035536055.1 Paraburkholderia sp.
AGGCGCAGCGTGTGATCGGTCATGGCTTGCGGTGCAATGCGTTAGCGGTTGTCGTAGCGGGCGGTGGCGTCAGGCGTCAGGGCGTGGCGAACGGGGCTCTTGCGATCAGGCTGCGTCGCGATACTGCGTCGGCCACTTGCGCGGCTGCACTTCTGCAAGCGACTTCGCGATCGCCGCAATGTGCTCGGGCGTCGTGCCGCAGCAACCGCCCGCGATGTTGACGAGACCCGCATCGGCGAATTCCTTCAGCAGCCGCGACGTGTCGGCCGGCAGTTCGTCGAAGCCGGTGTCGCTCATCGGGTTAGGCAGCCCGGCGTTCGGGTAGCACGATACATACGTATCGCACAGCTTCGCCAGTTCCGCGATGTAAGGACGCATCAGCGCCGCGCCGAGCGCGCAGTTCAGGCCGAACGTGAGCGGCTTCGCGTGGCGCAGCGAATTCCAGAAGGCTTCGACGGTCTGGCCAGACAGAATGCGGCCGGACGCATCGGTGACGGTGCCGGAAATCATGATCGGCAGACGTTCGCCGGTGTTCTCGAACAGTTCGTCGAGAGCGAACAGCGCGGCCTTCGCATTCAGCGTGTCGAAGATCGTTTCGACGAGGAACAGGTCCACGCCGCCATCGAGCAGCGCCTTCGCCTGCTGGTAGTACGCGGCGTGCAGTTCGTCGAAGGTGACGTTGCGCGCGCCCGGATCGTTGACGTCCGGCGAGATGCTGGCGGTTTTCGGGGTCGGCCCGATTGCGCCCGCAACGAAGCGCGGCTTGTCCGGCGTCGAATATTTGTCGCATGCGGCGCGCGCGAGCCGGGCCGACTCGACGTTCATTTCTGCAACGAGGTCTTCCATGCCGTAGTCGGCCTGCGCCACGGTGGTTGCGCCGAACGTGTTGGTTTCGACGATGTCGGCGCCCGCAGCCAGGTATTGCTCGTGAATCTCGCTGATGATCTGCGGTTGCGTGATCGACAACAGCTCGTTATTGCCTTTGATGTCGCGCGTGAAGTCCTTGAAGCGCTCGCCGCGATATTGCGCTTCGCCGAGCTTGTAGCGCTGGATCATCGTGCCCATCGCGCCGTCGAGAATCAGGATGCGCGACTTGAGCAGCTCGGGCAGCGCGGTGCCGCGCGTATAGGCGGCGCTGGACGGAACGGGCGAGGTGGCGGGCTGGTTCATGGCAAACGTGGGCAGGTGCCGGCTTTTCATCAGGGAACTCGACATTGTAGTCGCAGCGGCTCGTCACCGCTGCTGATTGAACGAAATGCGCGAAACGCAGGCGCGGCGCGAGATGCGCGAAACCGCGCGCCAGGCCGCGCGCGCAAACGTTCACAAGCGATGCAACAAATGAAAAGCCCCGCCCGGTATGACCGGGCGGGGCTGATGGAATGCTGTGCGTGTCGCCGCGGCGAGCGTTCGCTAGTGGAGAATGACCGGCTGGTGCATCAGGCTGTCGAACTGGCCGAGAAACTCGTCCACCTCATCCAGCGACGGTTCTTCTTCGATTAGCTTCTGCACATGCTCGCGGAAGCTTGCCGCCATCGCACCGTCGATGTAAATCTCGCGCTGCGTATTCTTGTCGACGATCTCATAACCACCTGACTTCATCGCGATGTGACCGTCTTGCGGCGGGAACTCAACGACACAATAGTTGGGGCTGTTGTAGATCATTTGCATGGCGACACTCCTTATTTCCGTTGGCTCCTGGCCAGTCATGCACCGTAGCTGGAGCGTTTGGCGTGGAATTCAAGGGGTGGGTCCGGGTAAGGCTGGCATTTTTTTCCGGACCTGCTGGTTAGACCTCTTTGTGCAGAAACGTTTCTAGTAATGCGGTAAAGCGCTCCGACTGTTCCACGGGCGCAAGGTGCGCCGCCTCCAGCACTTCGAATCGCGCACCCTCGATTGCATCGGCTATCGCCTTTGTAGCAGCAGGAGGCGTGCCTGTATCGTGTCGGCCCGCAACGGCCAGCGTGGGGATGCGTACTTCTGCCAGTCTATCGCGCAAGTCGAAATCGCGCAGTGCTGCGCACGCGAGCGCGTAGCCTTCGGCCTGCGTGCTGGCGAACACTTCGCGAATCTGCTCGACCACCTCGGGATGCGCGGCGCGAAAGTCGGGAGTAAGCCAACGATCGAGGGTGGCGGGCATCAGCGATGCCATGCCATCGCGGCGCGCAGTTTCGGCGCGCTGATTCCATATGCTGCGTGCGTCGGGCTGCGTTGCGCTGAAGGTGTCGGCGAGTGTCAGCGTGTCGACACGCTGCGCATGCGCGAGCGCGAACTGCTGCGCAACCGCACCGCCCATCGAAATGCCGACGACGTGCGTGCGCGGCGCGCCCAGCGCGTCGAGTAACGCGGCGAGGTCGTCCGCGAGGTCGGCGATCGAATACGGCGCGGTGGGTACCGCAGTCTGGCCATGGCCGCGCATGTCGTAGCGCAGTACCGTGTAGTCGTTGCGGAAGTAGCCGGCGAGCTGGTCCCAGATCGACAGGTCGCCGCCCAACTGATGGATGAAGGTGAGCCACGGACCTCCGCCTTCATTGCTCAATACATAGCGCGTGTCGATACCGTTGACGTTCGCTTGCATGCGTGCTCCTTTTCAAAGGTGATGCGGTGAGCGGACGACGCCTCGGCGTCGCGCATGCGGTGCGAGTGACGTTTCCGCCAGAAGTTTCTGCGGTCGAATAAAGATTCGACCATGTGGGGTTCAGGGCCTTTGGTAGTCCGGGCCGGGATTGACGACGGGCGGCGTGGGCGCGCTGTCGGCATTGCCGGAAGGCGGGTTCGGGGCGGGCGTGTTGGCGGCGCCGGTGTCGTCGGCGGACAGCTGGCCATGCCATAGCAGTTCGACCTGCGTGCCGTTCGGTTCGGTCTGTACGAAACGCACGGGTAACCAACCGATCGATGGCGCAAGCCAGACGTCGAGACGCCGTTGATCGCCCGCACGGCGCGGCAGCCGCATGAAATGCCGTGCGTCGACGAAGCCCTGGTCGGTGCGTACGGTTTCGTCACCGATCGTCTCGATCGGCCATATTTCCCCACTGTCGTTATCGGTGACGTAGAACTGACGCGTTACGCCCGGTTTATACGCGCCGGGGTCGCCGCGCACGAGGCTCGCGAGCTGCATGATCATGCTGAAACGGTCTTGCGCGCCATCTTCGAGGGCAAGCGTTTTCGGTGTGCGCGTGAAGGCGATCTGCTTCGTATCGCGATTGAAGACCGTCACATCCTGGCCGCGCCGGCCATGCGTTTCGACGTACTGGTCGGGAGCCAGGCCGAAGGCGTCGATACGGCCGTGGCTCGCATAGCTGTAGGTGCCGACGAACGGCAGCGGCACGGAGACGATCAGCTGGTACGTATGACCGTCGCTTGACCAGTGGATCGTGCCGGGCTGATTGCGCACGCCGTTGTAGAACGTGTCGTACTGCAGGTCGCCCGACGGCGGCACCGAAAACTTCACGCCCGGTGCGGCTTGCTGTGCGTTCCCGGTGCTGGCGCCGGCGGCCGTGCCGGTACCGCTTGCGGCATTGGCAGCACTGGCGGCGTTTGCAATGCTTGCATCCGATGCGACTTGTGGCGCAAGCGGTGTGCTTGCCGCGTCGCTCGCGGCGCTCGGCGGCGTGGACTCGGAAACGGCGGCGGGCGCATGCTGCGCGGGCCTGACCGCGGTCAACACATGCTCGCGTGGCGCAGGCGCGCGCCGCCTGGGCGCGGCTGCGGGCGCTTTCGCGGTGGGCGTGGCGGGCACTTGCGACGGCGCCTGGGCCGGCGTTTGCTCGATGCGCTCCGGTTTCAGCAACGCGACCTGCACCGGTGCGTGCTCCGCATCGGCCGGCTTGAACGTATCGCGATGCCGTTCAAACCACTGCGCGGCCAGCCAGTGCGCGCCGACCACCGCGATGAGCACGGCGCTCCAGCGCCAGCGCAGCTTGCGGCGGTGCGTGGCGGCCAACGGCAGGGGCTCGGACGGACGTGCGGCGGACGAAGACGACATCGGGATGGCAGGATTCCGGCAGGCAACTATGTGACGGGGTTATCGGCATGTCGAACCCACGCAACGCAGCGGGTCGTTCGAAGTCGGCGCGGTCCGCGACCCGCGGAGCGCCAATGTTACGGTGACGCGGAGCACTGTGTGCCCGTGACACGCACACGCGTGACGCATAGTGTCCCACGTGTGACTGACGGCGAACCGCTTCCATCGCCGGTTCGACTGGCCGGATCGGTGCGGCGTTCCATGTGCCGGCGGAGGGTTCCGTATGGCGAATCTGCGTGGCGCATCAGCGCGGCGTCGGGCTGTAGCCGAGTTCCCACGACAGCTTTTGTGCACACTCGCGCAACGCCTTATCGACCTGACCGTTCCAGCTGATATCGAACGCGCCTTCGTGGCCGAGCGCGATCAGCCCGAGCGCGAGCTCGCCGGTCGAATCGAATACCGGCGTGCAGAACGCGTGGATGGTTGGCAGCAGCATGCCTTCGACGCGCGCCGCGCCATGAGCGCGCACGTCTGCGAGCGCGTGCTCGACCTCGTCGAGATCGCGCGGACCGTTCGCGATCGACGAATGCCGCGTGTCGGCAAGCTCGCGCTCGATCATCGCCGCAGTCTTGCCGCGCGGCAGGTACGCGGCGAACAGCAGCCCGGTGGCCGACGTGAGCAGCGGCATCACATCGCCGAGCTTCAGCGACGCTTTGGCCGGATAACTCGATTCCATCCAGTGCACGACCGTCGGCCCCTGATTGCCCCACACGGCGATGCCGACCGTCAGATCGAGGCGATCGCGTAACTCCGCGAGCGCAACGCGCGCCAGCTTCACGCCGTCGACGCGCGCGAGTCGCGCGAGCCCGAGCTGCAGCGCGAAGCCGCCGAGTTCATAGCGGCCCGACACGGGATCTTGCGCAACGACGCCGAGGCGCAAAAAGCTCACCAGATAGCGATGCGCTTTCGCCGGGCTCATGTCGGCGCGCTTTGCGAGGTCGCGCAACATCATCGCGCGCGGCTCGTGCGTGAGTACGTCGAGCAGCCGGAAGCCTACTTCGATCGATTGAATGCCGGAGCGGAGTTTTTCCTCGCCAGTTTCCGGGCCACCTTCGGGGCCACCATCCGGGCTGTCGTCGTCGACGGCGTCGTGCGGTTCGGCAGAGTCAGCGGGGGAGCGGGCAACGGGTGACATGAGCGATCGGTACAAAGCGTCAGAGAGTAAAAAGCGCGGTGCGCCCCCTTGTGCGCGCAACGATTGCGCGTTCCGGTTGGGCGCCGCGGATTCACCATCGTAGAATACATTCCTCATATCGTCATCTACACGCCTCACTGCCCATGAAACTTGCCACGCTGAAGGACGGCACCCGCGACGGTCAACTGATCGTCGTGTCTCGCGACCAGCAAACCGCCGCAGTCGCCGATGCGATCGTCGCGACGCTGCAACGCGCACTCGACGATTGGAATTTTTACGCGCCGCAGCTGCGCGAACTGTACGATGCGCTGAACCAGGGGCGCGCACGCAACACGTTCGCGTTCGAAGCCAAAGAATGCATGGCGCCGTTGCCGCGGGCTTATCAATGGGCCGATGGCTCGTCGTATGTCAATCACGTCGAGCTGGTGCGGCGTGCGCGCGGCGCGGAGATGCCGCCGGAGTTCTGGACCGATCCGCTGATGTACCAGGGCGGCAGCGACGATTTCATCGGTCCGAAGGACGACATCGTGTGCGCATCGGAGTCGTTCGGCATCGACTTCGAAGCGGAGGTGGCGGTAATCACCAGCGACGTGCCGATGGGCGCGAAGCCCGAGCAGGCACTAAAAAGCGTGCGGCTTGTCACGCTTGTCAACGATGTGTCGCTGCGCAATCTGATTCCCGCTGAACTCGCGAAAGGCTTCGGCTTTTTCCAGAGCAAGCCGGCTACCGCATTTGCGCCGCTCGCGGTCACGCCTGACGAACTTGGCGACGCGTGGCGCGAAGGCCGCGTGCATCGGCCGATGATCGTGCACTGGAACGGCAAGAAGGTCGGCCAGCCCGACGCGGGCACCGACATGGTGTTTCACTTCGGGCAACTGATCGCGCATGCGGCGAAGACGCGCAATCTGCGCGCGGGCAGCATCGTCGGTTCGGGGACGGTGTCGAACAAGGATGCCAAACGCGGCTACTGCTGTATTGCGGAGAAGCGCTGCCTCGAAACGATCGAGCACGGCGCGCCGCAGACCGAGTTCATGAAATACGGCGACACGGTGAAGATCGAGATGTTCGACGAGGCGGGCAAATCGATTTTCGGTTCGATCGAGCAGGCGGTTTCGCCGCTCGCCGACGCGTAGCGCGTCCCGCGGCGTGGCGCTGCGCCGCATTTGTGTAGACGTGGCGCTTGCCACGGGCGGGCCTGGACTCGCGGCCGAACGCGCGCATGCCGCCGCAACGAAAGGGTTTCGCCCGATACCCAGGGCACGGCGCGCCGCTACACTGACGTTCGCGCGAGAGGCGCTCACGTCGCGCATGCAACCGGCACCGACAACGTAAAACGGATAAACAGGAGACCCGCATGCTGCGCTTGCCGTCGTTCGGATTGCTGTGGCCGTATCGGTTATCGGGTGGTTCGTTGCAGCGCGCGCGGCTCGCCGCGCTATGCGGCGCGGCATGTGCTTTATGGCCGGCGCTCGCGTTGGCCCAGCTGAAGATCGGCCTCGTGCTGTCGCTGACCGGACCGGCCGCCTCGCTCGGCATTCCGGCGCGCGACACCGTCGCGCTGTTTCCGAAGGAAATCGGCGGACAGAAGGTCGAATACATCGTGCTCGACGATGCGTCGGACACTACGCAAGCCGTGCAGGACACGAAAAAGCTGATCAGCGAAAACCACGTCGATGCGATTATCGGTTCGTCGATTACGCCGAATACGCTGGCCATGACCGACGTGATCTCCGAAGGCGAGACGCCGACCATCTCGCTGGCGTCGTCGGCGAAGATCATCGAGCCGGTCGATGCGAAACGTCGCTGGATGTTCAAGACGCCGCAAACCGATGCGATGATGGCCTCCGCGATCGCCGAGCATGCGAGCCAGCACGGCGTGAAGACGCTTGCCTATATCGGCCAGGCCGACGCGCTCGGCGAAACCTTCTATGCCGAGGTCGCGAAGTTCGCGAAGATTCATCACATCGACGTGATGGCGAACGAGCGCTTCAATCGCACCGACCCGAGCGTCACCGGCCAGGTGCTGAAGATTCTTGCCGCGCATCCGGATGCGGTGGTGGTCGGCGCCGCCGGCACGCCCGCGGCGCTGCCGCCGAAGACACTGGTCGGGCGTGGCTTCAAGGGCAAGATCTACCATAACCATGGGGTCGGCAATAACGATTTCCTGCGCGTGTGCGGCGCCGATTGCAACGGCACGTTCCTGCCGGCGAGCCCGGTACTGGTTGCCGCGCAATTGCCGGCCGATCATCCGGCGCGCACGCTGGCGCTCGACTACATCAAGCGTTTCGAAGCGCTGCG
>DATLOW010000189.1:0-3083 GCA_035536055.1 Paraburkholderia sp.
GCCGTCGCGCGGATCAGGCCGCGGGCGACACCGGCCATCTCGCGCACCGTCGAAAAGCTCGCGGCGATCTGCTCGTACTGCGCGCGCGTGCTGTCGACGAGGCGCTGCCCGGCCTCGGTAAAGCGCACGCTGCGCGTGGTGCGCTGCACCAGTGCGATGCCGGCAGCGCGCTCGAGCTCGGCGATGCGCTGGCTCATGGCGGCCTTGCTGACGTTCAGGCGGGCCGCCGCCGCCGTGTACGAGCCCTGTTCTGCAAGCACCGTAAGCCAGTGCAGATGGGTCCAGAGTCCTTCGATCTTTTGCGTATCCATCGCCGGATTGTTCACGTATGAAAACAATAATTTCAATCTTACCGCCTTTGCAGGGCTGGCGATGCTTCATACACTTGCGTCACGGCAGTCAACTTTGGGAGTGAGACATCATGCAAGCCTTTAGCGATACAGCGGACGTTACGCATTACATCCATGGCGAAGCGGTGCGCGGCAGCGGTACGCGCACGCAGCCGATCTTCAATCCGGCCACCGGCGCACGGCCGCGCCAGCTGTTGCTGGGCGAAGCGGCCGACGTCGATGCAGCCGTGGCGAGCGCGAAAGCCGCGTTCCCGAAATGGCGCGATACGCCGCCGATCCGCCGCGCGCGCGTGATGCTGCGCTTCCTCGAACTGATGAACAAGCATCGCGACGAACTGGCCGCGATCATCACCGCGGAGCACGGCAAGGTGTTCTCGGATGCGCAGGGCGAAGTGTCGCGCGGCATCGACGTGATCGAATTCGCGTGCGGCATTCCGCAACTGTTGAAGGGCGACTACACCGAGCAGGTGTCGACCGGCATGGACAACTGGACGGTGCGTCAGCCGCTCGGCGTGGTAGCCGGTATTACGCCGTTCAACTTCCCGTGCATGGTGCCGTGCTGGATGTTCCCGGTGGCGATTGCCGCGGGCAATAGCTTCATCCTGAAGCCGAGCGAGCGCGATCCGTCGGCGTCGCTGTTCATGGCGAAGCTGCTGAAGGAAGCGGGCCTGCCCGATGGCGTGTTCAACGTCGTGCAGGGCGACAAGGTGGTGGTCGATGCACTGCTCGAGCATGCGGACGTGAAGGCGGTCAGCTTCGTCGGTTCGACGCCGATCGCGAACTACATCTACGAAACCGGCGCGAAGAACGGCAAGCGCGTGCAGGCGCTCGGCGGCGCGAAGAACCATATGGTCGTGATGCCGGACGCCGACCTCGAGCAGGCGGTCGACGGGCTGATCGGCGCGGGCTACGGCTCGGCCGGCGAGCGCTGCATGGCGATCTCGGTGGCGGTGCTGGTGGGCGACGTGGCCGACAAGATCATTCCGCGTCTGGCCGAGCGTGCCCGCACGCTGGTGATCAAGAACGGCATGGAGCCCGATGCGGAGATGGGCCCGATCGTCACGCGCCAGGCGCTCGAGCGTATCGAAGGCTATATCGCGACCGGCGTGGCAGAAGGCGCGACGCTGGTGGTGGACGGCCGCGGCTTCAAGGTGGCGGGTCACGAAGATGGCTTCTTCACGGGCGGTACGCTGTTCGACAACGTCACGCCGGAGATGCGCATCTACAAGGAAGAGATCTTCGGACCGGTGCTGGCTTGCGTGCGCGTGAAAGACTTCAGTGAAGCGGTCGACCTGATCAATGCGCACGAGTTCGGCAACGGCGTCGCCTGCTATACGCGCGATGGCCATGTAGCGCGCGAATTCGGCCGCCGCATCGAAGTCGGGATGGTCGGCATCAACGTGCCGATTCCGGTGCCGATGGCATGGCACGGCTTTGGCGGCTGGAAGCGCAGCCTGTTCGGCGATACCCATGCGTATGGCGAAGAGGGCGTGCGCTTCTATACGAAGCAGAAGTCGATCATGCAGCGCTGGCCGGAAAGCATCGAGAAGGGTGCCGAGTTTGCAATGCCGACCGCGAAGTAACGAGCGGTTTGCAGTTTTAGCTGTTTTGCTCGAAGCAGCACGGAACGCCGCGTGGCAACACGCGGCGTTTTCGTTTGCGGGGATCGGATGAACCGCGGACGAACCTCGGACGAACTCGCTGCGCGGCGCGCATTACACGGTGTAAAAGCAGAATTAACAGCCGCGCAATCCGCTTCGCATACCGCGGGCGCTAATGGCCGCGACCCGGCCGCCATCCGCCCGCACGCGTGTCAACCCACTGTTTCCGCGCAGGAAGCAGCGGCCATGGCCGCGCTGCACACGTCTACCTGTTCCCGCTACTCAAGAGTGTTTTGCCCATTGCCGTGTTGACCTGTCGTGCCTGTAAAAAGATGATCGGCGCGTACACGGTTATATGCAGGAGCACTGCACTCGGGGTGGTATGGACTTTTCGTCACTCGAAGTTTTCTGCGCGGTAGCAACGGAGCAGAGCGTCACACGCGCGTCTGTCCGGCTCGCGCGCGCGCAGTCGAATGTGACGACCCGCATCAGACAACTCGAAACGGAACTGGACGTGCAGCTGTTCAGCCGCGCCGGCAAGCGCATGACGCTGACGCAAAACGGCGAGCGGCTGTTCGACTACGCGCGCCAGATCCTGACGCTCGCCGCCGAAGCGCGCGGTGCATTGAGCCCGGCGAGCCCCGCCGGCCAGCTGAGGATCGGCAGCATGGAAAGCGCGGCAGCCACACGCCTGCCTGCGCTGCTGTCGGGCTATCACAGCAAATGGCCCGACGTCGCGCTCGAAATCACGATCGGCACCTCCGCATCGCTGGTGGACGACGTGGCGCGCCACAAGCTCGATTGCGCGTTCGTCGCGATGACGGTTAGCGGCGCGCATTCGGCCACCGACCTCGCCTTGCACGTGAGAGGTCTGCAGGCCACACCCGTCTGCACGGAAGAACTGCTGCTGGTGCTGCCGCCCAATCATCCGCCGGTGCACACGCCGGCCGATCTGCAGGTCAGCACGCTCGCGGTCTTTTCCGCCGGCTGCACGTATCGCGATGTACTCGAACACTGGCTGAGCGGCGTGCCGGTGCAGCAGGCGTGGCACGTCAACGAACAGGCTTCGTATCACGGCATCCTCACCTGCGTGGCGGCCGGCTCATGCTTCGCGCTGTGTCCGCGCTCGATA
>DATLOW010000190.1:0-5389 GCA_035536055.1 Paraburkholderia sp.
GTGCGATGCCGCGTCAGCGTGTCGGCGATATCCCACAGCGTGCGCGGGTCGAACGTGACGACCACCGCGAACATCAGGGTCAGCGCGCCGAAAGCGAACAGCGCGGCTTCCGGCACCACGCGCGCGACGCCGGTCATTTTGACGATCGTCACCAGCACACCGAGCATGAACACTTCGATCATGCCCCACGGCCGCACGAACTGGATCGCGCGCAGCACCTGATTGAACGCGGGCGGCACGAAGCCGGCCCGCACCGACAGCAGCAGGTACAGCAACGCGCAGAGTTCGATCAGAGGAAACAGCGTGGTCGAGAAGAACACCATCACCGCGACGATCTGCATATTTTCCATCCACAACTGGCCGATCGCGCCGAGCAGGCTGGTTTGCGTGGTGATGCCGTTGGTTTCCAGTTCGAGAATCGGAAAGCCCTGCGCGATCAGGAACGTGAACAGCGCGGCAAGCGTCATTGCGCAGATCGCGTCGAGCCGCCCCGACGTGCTGCCGTACAGCACCGCCTTGCAGCGCGGGCAGCGCGCAAGACGCCGACGGCCGAGCCGCGGCTTCTGAAACAGCGCGTCGCATTCGTGACATGCAATCAGACGGTCATGATCCATGCGGTCGGAGGCTGAAAGCGTTCAAGTGTCGGTGTGTGGGCCGCAGGCCGCCGGCCGCGCGCGGCCGGCCTTGGGCAACGGTAAAAACCTGGCGACATAGTATCAAAGGCGCATCGCGCTCACCCATCAGGCCGGCCGAGCCCGACTGACTCGCGATTTGCGTATCTGATGCCCGCCACGCGGATCCGCGTGGCCGAAGCTCCGGCGCACGCAAGCGTGGCTCAGCCAGATAGCAAAATTCAGGCCGCCGCCGCGGACCGCCCGCTACGCAGCCCGCGAGGGTGGAGTAGCATGGCGGCGAGGCATGTGTGCCGCGCATTAGTTCGTCATGCGACACGCATCGTCGGGAATATCGATGCCTGCTGTTTCGTTTTACGCTCACCTTCGCGCAGAACCCTGACATGGCACATCTTTCCTCGCTTGCTACGCGTGCGTCCTATACCCGCACCGCGATCGCTTTCCATTGGCTGATCGCGCTGCTGATCGTCTGCGGCTTTTCGCTCGGCTGGGTGATGACCGACATCCCCGGCTTTACGCCGACCAAGCTGCGCTACTTTTCCTGGCATAAATGGATCGGCGTGACGGTGTTTGCGCTCGCCGTGCTGCGCATCCTGTGGCGCGCGACGCATGCCGCGCCGCCGCTGCCGGACGGCATGCCCGCATGGCAGCGCAGTGCCGCCCACCTGATGCACGTGCTGCTGTACGCGCTGATGGTGCTGATTCCTGCGTCGGGCTATCTGTATAGCTCGGCGGCCAACGTGCCGGTGGTCTATCTCGGCCTCGTGCCGCTGCCGCGACTGATCGACCCGGACCCGACGCTGAAGGTCGTGATGAAGACCGTGCACATCGGCCTGAACTACACGCTGCTCGTGCTGGTCGTGCTGCATGTGGCAGCGGCGCTCAAGCATCAATGGCTGGACCGCGACGGTCTGTTGTCGCGGATGATCCCTTTCATCAAATAAGAAGGACAACCATGAAGGCTTCGTTGCAACGCATGATGCTGGTCGCCTCCGCCGCGTTCCTGATGGGCTCGCTGGCCGGCCGCGCGGATGCGCAGATCGACCTCGCGCAAAGCAGGCTGACCGCCACGTCGAAGCAGATGAACGTGCCGGTCGAAGGTACGTTCAAGAAGTTTTCCGCGCAGCTGTCCTTCGATCCGGCAAAGCCCGCCGCCGGCACCGTGCAGGCGAGCGTCGATATGGCGAGCTACGACCTCGGCGACGAAAGCTACAACGACGAGGTGCGCGACAAGGAGTGGTTCGATGCCAAAACCTATCCGACCGCGACCTTCGTGTCCAGCGCGATCGCGCCGGCCGGCCAGGACCAGTTCAACGTGACCGGCAAGCTGACGCTCAAGGGCAAGTCGCAGACCGTCGTCGTGCCGGTGAAGCTCAGCACGCAGGGGGCCGCGCATGCGTTCGACGGCGCGTTCACGATCAAGCGTTTGCAGTTCGACATCGGCACCGGCGAATGGAAGGACACGTCGACCGTGGCCGACGACATCGTCATCAAGTTTCATATCGTCAGCGCAGCGAAGTAGTGCGATAGCCGGCACGGCGCGGGCCTGCGCGCCGTGCGTTCATAAAGGAGAACAAGATGAGACAGACTTTGCTGGTCGCCGTGGGCGCGCTCGCAGCCTGCACGTCGTTGGCCGCGGCTGCGGCCGATACGTATCAGCTTGATCCCGGGCATACCTTTCCGAGCTTCGAGGCCGATCATATGGGCGGCGTGTCGGTGTGGCGCGGCAAGTTCACCAGGTCGTCGGGGACGGTTACGCTCGATCGCGCTGCGAAGACCGGCACCGTCGAGGTCACCGTGGACACCTCGTCGATCCAGACCGGCAATGCGAAGCTCGATGATCATCTGCGTTCCGAGGAGCTGCTCGATGTCGCCAAATATCCGACCGCGGTCTACAAGGGCACGCAGATCGGCTTCGACGGCGACAAGCCGGTCGAAGTGACCGGCACCTTCACGCTGCATGGCGTGACCAGGCCGCTGAATCTGAAGATCGAATCGTTCAAATGCATGCAGCATCCGATGCTCAAGCGCGAAGTCTGCGGCGTCGAGGCCAGTGGCAAGTTCGATCGCGCCGATTACGGCATTGGGCTTGGCCAGAAGCAGGGCTTCAATATGATGACGGTGCTGCATATCCAGGCCGAAGGGATCAAGCAGTAAGCGGCCGCACCTGGCGCTTTCCCCGCTCGCGCGCGGCGCGCTTTTCCGGTACATAGTGGCGCTACCGCCCGATGGTTGTGTGCGCATCCATCGGGTACAGCGACGGACCCTGTCCGCGCCGATCACGCCGCGCGCATCGGAGATCAAGATGAGTTCAACAACGGCCGCGCGCGTGACCGCACGCGGCGCCGGCGCATGGCGCCTCGTGCTGGCCGCATCGATCGGCAATGCGCTGGAATGGTTCGATCTGGTCGTCTACGGTTTTTTCGCGGTCATCATCGCGAGGCTGTTCTTTCCGGCCAGTAACGACACGGTGTCGCTGCTGCTGACGCTCGGCACCTTCGGCGTGTCGTTCTTCATGAGGCCGCTCGGCGCGATCGTGCTGGGCACCTACGCGGACCGCGCGGGCCGCAAGGCGGCGCTGACGCTGTCGATCCTGCTGATGATGGGCGGCACGCTGGTGATCGCCGTGCTGCCGACCTACGGTTCGATCGGTATCGCCGCGCCGCTGGTTCTGGTCGCGGCGCGGCTGCTGCAAGGCTTCTCGGCGGGCGGAGAGTTCGGCAGCGCCACGGCGTTTCTCGCCGAGCACCAGCCGGCGCGCCGCGGCTTTTTCGCGAGCTGGCAGATCGCCAGCCAAGGCCTGACGACGCTGCTCGCGGCCGGCTTCGGCGCGGTGCTGACCGGCCAGCTGACGTCGCAACAGCTGGACACGTGGGGCTGGCGTGTGCCGTTTCTGTTCGGCTTGCTGATCGGGCCGGTGGCCTGGTATATCCGTACGCGTCTCGACGAGACGCCGGAGTTTCTCGCCGCCGATCCCACGGCGACGCCGCTCGCCGATACCTTCGCGAGCCACAAGCTGCGGCTGTTGATCGGCATCGGCGCGGTGGTGCTCGGCACGGTGTCGACCTATCTCGTGCTGTTCATGCCGACCTACGGCATCCGGCAGCTCGGGCTGGCGCCGTCGGTGGCGTTCGCGGCGACCGCGCTGACCGGCGTGATCCAGCTGGTGTTTTCGCCGGTGGTCGGGCATCTGTCCGATCGGCTTGGGCGCGTGAACGTGATGCTGGTGCCGGCCGTGCTGCTCGCGGTGCTGATTTACCCGGCGTTCGCGCTGCTGGTCGCGTACCCGGCATCCGGCACGCTGATCGCGATGCAGCTGGTGTTCGGTTTGCTGATGACCGGTTATTTCGGCGCGCTGCCGGGTCTGCTGTCGGAGCTCTTTCCGGTGAAGACGCGCACCACCGGCATGTCGCTCGCCTATAACATCGCCGTGCTGGTGTTCGGCGGGTTCGGGCCGTTCATCATCGCGTGGCTGATTCGCTCGACCGGTCTGAAAACGGCGCCGAGCTTCTATCTGATCGTCGCGGCGCTGCTTAGCGTGATCGCGCTGCTGGCGGCGCGGCGCAAACTGGACATGCGTTAACGAAAAAAGCCGGTTCGCGCTTGAACCGGCTTTTCTACCTTCTCTGCCTGCGGCCGTTAGACCTGGGCGCCCGCGTTCGGGTCGTTCGGGTCGTGACGTTCCTTCTTGTCCTTCAGCAGGTCTTCGCGCTTGACGCCCAACCACATCGCCAGCGCCGCTGCGACGAACACCGACGAGTAAATACCGAACAGAATACCCACCGTCAGCGCGAGTGCGAAGTAGTGCAGCGTCGGCCCGCCGAACAGGAACATCGACAGCACCATCATCTGCGTACAGCCGTGCGTGATGATGGTTCGCGACATCGTGCTGGTGATCGCGTGGTTGATCACTTCGATCACGCTCAGCTTGCGCTCGCGGCGGAAGGTTTCGCGAATCCGGTCGAAGATAACCACCGATTCGTTGACCGAGTAGCCGAGCACCGCCAGCACCGCGGCCAGCACCGACAGCGAGAACTCCCACTGGAAGAACGCGAAGAAGCCGAGAATGATCACCACGTCGTGCAGGTTGGCGATCACGCCGGCCACCGCGTACTTCCATTCGAAGCGGAACGACAGGTAGATCACGATGCCGGCCACCACGCACGCGAGCGCGAGCAGACCGTCGGTGGCGAGTTCCTTGCCGACCTGCGGCCCGACGAACTCGACGCGCTGCAGCTGCGCCTGCGCGTTGTCGGCCTTCAGCGCGCCCATCACCTGGTCGCTTTGCTGCGCGGACGTCAGGCCCTGCTTCAGCGGCAAGCGGATCAGCACGTCGCGCGAGGTGCCGAAGTTCTGCACCTGCGCGTCGCCGTAGCCGAGCTTGTCGAGCGTCGCGCGCATCGGCTCGAGCTGTACCGCCTGCGGATACTGCACTTCGATCACGGTGCCGCCGGTGAACTCCACCGACAGATGCAGCCCGCGATGCAGCAGGAAAAACACGGCGGCGATAAACGTCAGCAGCGAGATTGCGTTGAAGATCAACGCACGCTGCATGAACGGGATGTCTTTACGGATGCGGAAAAATTCCATGGTCTCGGTCTCCGGGCCTTAGCGGGACGAACCCGGTTTCTTGGACGGGTTCGACGCCGAGCCGCCCGATGCGGCCGCATTCGGCGGCGTGTCGCGGCGGCGCACGGTCGGCTTGCCGGCCGCGCGTGCCTGTTGCGCGGCGGCCTTGCCCTTTGCCTTCGGTGCGG
>DATLOW010000191.1:0-2827 GCA_035536055.1 Paraburkholderia sp.
AGGAACGCGGCTTCGTTGCTGGCGCGGCCGGACGTGTAGAACGCTGCCTCGTTCGGATCGTCGAGCCGGTTCAGATGGCGCGCGATCAGCTGATATGCGTCGTCCCAGCCGATCGGTTTGTACTTGTCGGTGACCGGGTCGTACACCATCGGATCGGTCAGACGGCCGTGCTGTTCGAGCTCGTAGTCGCTTTGCTGCATCAGTTCTTCGACCGTGTGCGCGTCGAAGAACGCCGGCGTCACGCGCTTGCCGGTGGCTTCCGCGGCCACGGCCTTGACGCCGTTTTCGCAGAATTCGAAGGTCGATGCCTTCTCGCGATCGGGCCACGCGCAACCCGGGCAATCGAAACCGTCGGGCTGGTTCTGGCGCAACAGCGTCTTGTAGTTGGTGCCTGCGACGCGTTCCTTGATCAGGTTCAATGCGACGTACTTCAGGGCACCCCAGCCCGCCGCCGCATGTTTGTAAGGTTCGATGCGTCCTTGTTGTTTCTGCTGTTCCACGACAATCACTCCACGAGACTGGCCTGCGACACCGCACTGGCAGCGGCCCGGCACACGGATGGCGCACTGCTACGGTTCATGCGTTGCATGGTAGGGCGCGACGTTGCGCCGCGGCAGACACACAAGTCGCGATACATAAAGAGCACAGTCGGGCAGGTCGGGCGAGCAAAGCAGTACAGCGCCTGCAAGGCGGGTGCAAGCGATGGCACAATGCGGCCATCCACGGTCGCGCTCGATGCGCGTGAGCGCGGCCGTTTATGCGAAAGCGGCGACTGACGCCGGCGCGCAGCCAGCCTGCGCACGCAGAAGCAAAACAAGCGGGGAGAAAGGCTTGAAACTGTACGAGAAGCTCGCCGACGACATCGAGGCGCTGGTTGCGCAAGGCGTCTATCTGCCCGGCGAGAAGATTCCGTCGGTGCGGCGCACCAGCCAGCACCATCGGCTGAGCATCACGACGGTGCTGCGCGCTTACGCGTTGCTCGAAAGCCGCGGGGTTATCGAAAGCCGTCCACAATCGGGTTATGTGGTGCGGCCGCGCGGCCCGGCCGCGGCCGCCGAGCTTGCAGCTTCACGCCCGCTGGCGATCTCCGCTTCGGTGGACGTGAGCCGGCTCGTGCTGTCCACGCTGCGCTCGATCCGCAGCGACGAAGCGGTGCCGCTCGGCTCGCCGTATCCGGATCCGTCCGCGTTTCCGTATCAGCGCATCAACCAGTACGCCAACACGATCGCGCGGCGCCCCGCGCTATGGCAGGGTTCAGAGGAACTGCCGCCCGGGTGCCGGCCGCTGATCGGGCAGATCGCCAAGCGCTATATGGAGAACGGGCTGTCGATCGACCCGAATGAGATCGTGATCACGGTCGGCGCGACCGAGGCGATCAATCTGTGCCTGCAGGCGGTGGCGAAGCCCGGCGACGTGATTGCGGTCGAATCGCCGACCTACTACGCGATGCTGCACGCGATTGAACGGATGGGCATGCGCGCGATCGAGGTCGCCACGCATCCGCGCGAAGGGATCGATCTCGGTGCGCTCGCAACCATTCTGGAAACGCAGCGTATCGGCGCGTGCATGGTGATGCCGAACTTCCAGAATCCGCTTGGCTTCCAGATGCCGGACGACAAAAAGCGCGAACTGGTCGAACTGCTGGCGCGCTACGACGTGCCGGCCATCGAAAACGACGTGTACCACGAGCTTTACTATGGCGGCTCGCATCCGACCGCGCTGAAGTCCTTCGACGAGAAAGGGCTGGTGCTGCATTGCGCGTCGTTTTCGAAGAGCCTGTCCGCGATGTACCGGATCGGCTGGGCGATCACCGGCCGTTACCGCGAGCAGGTCGAGAAGCTGAAATTCCTGAACACGCTGACCACGCCGTCGATTCCGCAGCTCGCGATTGCCGAGTACCTGAAGCACGACGGCTACGATCATCATCTGCGCAAGCTGCGCAAGGCGTACTCGCAGCAAGCCAATCTGATGAAGGCGATGGTCAAGCGCTTCTTTCCGGACGGCACGAAAACCTCGGAGCCGATGGGCGGTTACGTGCTGTGGGTGGAACTGCCGGCGGAAGTGGATTCAATGCGGCTCTATCAGCTCGCGCTCGAGAACGGCATCACGGTCGGGCCCGGCTATATGTTTTCGACGACGCCGAGCTATCGCAACTTTATCCGGCTCAATTACAGCTACCCTTGGAACGACCGGGTCGAAGCGGCGGTGATCACGCTCGGCAAGCTGGTGGCGTCGTGCATGCGCACGGCAGCGTAAACGCACCGTCTGCGGGCGGTCATCAAAAATCAATCGGAGACACACATGAGCACGCCCCCTGAAAACCACGATGGGCCGCCCGACGATGCCGCGCCCGACATGAGCGACCCGCAGGTGCAGCTTGCCGCGGTGCTCGCGGAACTGTGGCAGGCGCGCTGCGAATCACCCGACAAGCCGTGGTCGCTTGCGAAGCTCAGCAAGCGCCTGCAGTTTCCGATGAGCACGCTGCGCCGTTTGCTGACCGATCTGACCGCAGCGGAACTCGTCGAAGTGGAATTGCGTCCGGACGGCACCGGCCATGCGGTGTTGACCGATGCAGGCGTTGCGCTGTGTACGGATCTGTTCGAAGGGCACGCGTGATGTGAGGCCTGCCGGGGGCTTAGCCGCCAACCAGCGACATCCGCACCGTCGGATAGACTTTGTTGCCTGGCCGCGCGCGCGTTTCCTCGCGCAACTCCGAGTAGCGGTCGCCGCGGCGCGCCCACACCGCCCGGATTTCGCCGGCGAGATCGTCGGCACTGCAGCCGCTTTTGACGAGCCGGCGCAAATCGAACGAATCGGTCGCGAACAG
>DATLOW010000192.1:0-3794 GCA_035536055.1 Paraburkholderia sp.
ACGCGCGACCCTGTTAGAATGCCCGAGCCGCAACGTAGTGGATTGCAAATGAAATTGCTTGATGCACTAGTCGAACAACGCATTGCCGCCGCAGCCGCGCGCGGTGAATTCGACGAATTGCCGGGCGCCGGAGCGCCGCTCAATTTCGAAGACGACCCGCTGGTCCCCGAAGAAGTGCGCATCGCCAATCGTATTCTGAAGAATGCCGGTTTTGTACCGCCGGCAATCGAACAGTTGCGGGCGCTGCGCAGTCTGCAGGACGAGCTGGCCGCCGTCGGCGATCGCGCGTCGCGCTGCGCACTGCAGGCGAAAATGCTCGCGCTCGACATGGCGATCGAATCGCTGCGCGGCGGGCCGCTGGTGCTGCCGCGCGAATACTGCCGCCGTATCGCCGAACGTCTGTCGGAGCGTGTGGCCGGCGATGATGCCGGCGACGCGAAACGGCAGTGAACGCGGCTTCAGACAAACCCGCGGCGCCGCAAGGCACTGCTTCCGCGCATGTCGTTATGGTGTCCCCGATAACGGCTGAGCCATCAGTGGCTGGTGCGTGCTCCGGGATGTCGGGTGAAGTTTCCGCTGCCGTCCCTGCCGAAGTTTCCCGCGACGAAGTTCCCCGCGACGTTTCCTCCGAGCTTCCCACCCCGCTTGCCGCTGCTCTTCCTGCCGCGGTTCCCGCCCCGTTAGTATCTGCCGCGTCACCCGAAATATCCGCACGCGAGCGCCACTACATGAGCCTCGCGCAAGCTGCCGCCGAAGAGGCCCGCGCGGCCGGCGAAGTGCCCGTTGGCGCGGTGATCGTGCGCGGCGACGAGGTGATCGCGAGCGGTTTCAACCACCCGATCAGCGGGCACGATCCGTCCGCGCACGCCGAAATGGCCGCGCTGCGCGCGGCCGCGCAAAAGCTCGGAAACTACCGGCTGCCGGGCTGCGAACTGTACGTGACGCTCGAGCCGTGCCTGATGTGCGCCGGCGCGATCATGCATGCGCGCATTGCGCGCGTGGTGTTCGGCGCACGCGATCCGAAAACGGGGGCGTGCGGCAGCGTCGTCGATGCATTTGCCAATACGCAGCTGAATCACCACGCGAGCGTGGTCGGTGGGGTCCTCGAAGCGGAGTGCGGTGCGGCGCTGAGTGCGTTTTTCGCCGACCGGCGGCGTGCCGCGCGCGAAGCGCGGGCACGGGCAAGGACGGCGGCCGGGCACGATAGCCCGCAGGGGCTGGATCGCGACGAGCCGCAATAAGCGCTCGACCGGTAAGCGAGCCAGCGAAATGCGCTCGAGACCGATACGCCGCCAACCGACACGCCAACCAACACGCCGTACCACCGCATCGCCAGCCTCAACGCGTTTCATTAAACCAACACCCATCACGCGTCCGCACCCGCCACCTATGACCGCGCACCGCACCATCGAACTGATCGCTCCCTCCGGTTATCCGCACGATCCCGCTGCCTTGCATCTCGCGCTGCGGCGCCTGCATTCGCAGGGGCATCACGTCGAAAATCTGCCGGCGACGCAGCGGCGTTACCAGCGCTTTGCCGGCACCGACAGCGAGCGGGCGGCCGAGCTAAACCGGCTGGCCGACGCATCCCGCGAGCTGCCGGACATCGTGCTGGCGGTGCGCGGCGGCTATGGCGCGGTGCGGCTGTTGCACGGACTTGACTACCACGGCTTGCAAGGCCGGCTGAGCGAGGAGCCGGTCGCGCTGGTCGGACATAGCGACTTCACCGCGGTGCAGATGGCGCTGCTCGCGCAATGCGGCCTGACGACGTTCGGCGGCCCGATGCTGACCAGCGATTTCGGCGCGGAGACGGTCAGCGAATTCACGATGCGTCACTTCTGGCAGGCGCTGACGCAGCCGAGTTTCACGATCGGCAGCACGGTGCCGCAGCAGCAGTCCGCCGACGTCTCGGGCACGCTGTGGGGCGGCAACCTCGCAGTGCTGACCGCATTGATCGGCACACCGTATCTGCCGCCGGTGCAAGGCGGCATTCTGTTTCTCGAAGACGTCAACGAGCAGCCGTTCCGGCTCGAGCGGGCGATCTACCAACTGCATCTGGCCGGCATCCTCGAGCAGCAGCAGGCGCTGTTGCTGGGCGATTTCTCGGGCGGAAAGCGCTTCGACTACGACAACGGCTACGACCTGCAAGCGATGATCGAGCAGGTGCGCAAGGTGGTCGGCATTCCGGTGATTACGGGGCTGCAGTTCGGCCATATCCCCGACATGGTGACGCTGCCGGTCGGCGCGGATGCGCATCTGGTCGCGCATGAGCGGGGCTTCGAGCTGACGGTTTCGGGGCATCCGACGCTCGGCTAGCGGCGCGTGCCGATACGGCGACATCAAAGACAAGGCGGAGCCATGCTCCGCCTTTTTTGTTGACAAAAAGTATCGACAGAAGCGACATCGCCGGGCTGCCGCTGTGCAGCAAAAGGGCGAGACCGCCTGTGCAAGGCCGTCGGGCGGCCCGCGCCGGTACAAGAACGCCTAAGAATTGTCGCAAATCCACAGTCAAAATTGTTGACAATTTTGAGACGCGGCCTAAGATGCAACCCATAACAGCCGCCCAATCATGTCCGAGACACCCTCCAATTCGCGGAACGGTTTGAGACCCGAAACGATCGCCGAGCGCATCCGCGCGGCGATCCTCGAGCACCGCCTCGCGCCCGGCGCGAAGCTGACCGAAGCCCAACTGTGCGACGTGTTCGGCGCTAAGCGCGGCGCGATCCGCCAGGCGCTGTCGCAACTGGCTACCGATCGCCTCGTCGATCTCGAACCGAACCGCGGCGCTTTCGTGGCCAGTCCGACGCTGCAGGAAGTGCATGAAGTGTTCGAGATGCGCCGCATCATCGAGCTTGCGGTGGTCGAGAAGATCTGCGCGGGCGCGCAGGGCACCCGGCGCCTGAAGAACATCGGCGGGATGATCGGCCGCGAACGCAAGGCGTTCGAGACACGCGACTTTCCCGCGTGGATCAGGCTGTCGGGCGAGTTTCACACCGAGCTCGCGTCGCTGACCGGCAACACCGTGCTGTGCGAATGCCTGAGCGGACTGGTTGCGCGCTCAACCTTGATCTCGGCGCTGTACGAATCGCTCGGACGCAGTCCGTGCTCGTTTGAAGACCACGAAGCCATTCTCGCCGCGCTCGACGCCGGCGATGCGCAGCAAGCCGCGGCATTGATGTCGCGCCATCTGCAAAGCGTCGAACTGAAGATGCTGGACCGGCCGGCGACCGCCGCAGCCGATCTGCATGAAATATTTGGGATGCGGCCGGCGAAGCGCACCAAAGCGTAAACAGAGTAAAGCAGGGCGCCCGCGCGCAGATGCGGTGCGCGCTGCACTGAATTCGAACTCGATGACCGCTACGCACGCATCGCAGCCTCGATGCGATAGCAAGGCGGCACGGTTCCGGCAGAACTCCGCGGTTTCTGCCGGGGCCATCAAAACAAGTACGTAAGTACGGAGACAACCGCGGCGTAGCGCACCTCGCAGCGCACGGCACAGACCCGGACGGGCGACCGCGCAGCTGGCATGCACGATGCAGTGGCCAATCGGTTGTTCAACCGATGGTTCCAAACTTTGGAGGAGTCATGGCTCAGTTCAGCGCAGCACCGGATCACTCCGGCATTCCCGCTTTCGAAGACAGCAGCACTGCCGCAGGATCCGCCGAAGCGGCGCTGCCCGCCGGCTATAGCGAGCGTCTGTACAACGAAGACCTCGCGCCGTTGCGCCACCAGACCTGGGGCGTCTACAACATCTTTGCGTTCTGGATGTCGGACGTGCACAGCGTCGGCGGCTA
>DATLOW010000193.1:0-2563 GCA_035536055.1 Paraburkholderia sp.
GGGTGGATGTACTCGCTGGCTGTCGATGCCGCGATGCGCCGCCATGGCATCGGCACGCGGCTCGTGCGGCACGCGGAAGCGGCGCTCGCTGAGCGCGGCTGCCCGAAGGTCAATCTGCAGGTGCTGAGCGCCAAGGCTGAAGTGCGCTCGTTCTACGAGCGGCTCGGCTATCGGATGGATGAAGTGGTCAGCCTCGGCAAGCGGCTCGGCGCGCTGGCCGATGCGGTTGAGACGCCAAGGCCTGCTGCGTGAGCTAAACGCGGCAGGCCGCGCGCAGCGCGGCACACCCGTCTATCGCACCACAAACGGCGCCCGCATGGCATAAGGGCCGCGTGCTCATCGCACGCGGCCCTTATTCTTTTACACCGTCGTCAAACACACCAGTTCAGCCGAACCGGCGCGCTGCGCTTACTCGCCGAGATACGCGGCCCGCACCTTCGGGTCGTTGAGCATCTGCTTCGCGTCGCCGGACATCGTCACGGTGCCCGAGTCCATCACGTAGCCGCGGTTCGCCGCCTGCAGCGCAAGACGCGCGTTCTGCTCGACCAGCAGCACGGTCAGCCCTTCCTTCGAGATCTCGCGCACCACTTCGAAGATCTTCTCGACCATGATCGGCGACAGACCCATCGAAGGCTCGTCGAGCAGCAGCAGCTTCGGCTTCGAGATGATCGCGCGCGCCATCGCCAGCATCTGCTGTTCGCCGCCCGACAGCGTGCCGGCCAGCTGCGTCGCGCGCTCTTGCAGGCGCGGGAAGAAGCCGAACATCCGCTCGACGTCCTTCTTGATGCCTTCGGTGTCCTTGCGCAGATACGCGCCCATCTGCATGTTCTCGAGAATCGACATGCGCGCGAAAATGCCGCGGCCTTCCGGCACCATCGCGAGGCCGCGCTTCAGCAGCTCGTGCGCCGGCAGCCCCTTGATCGACGTGCCCATGTATTCGATGTCGCCCGCCGAATACGGCTTCAGGCCGGTAATCGCCTTCATCGTCGTGGTCTTGCCGGCGCCGTTGGCGCCGATCAGCGTGACCAGCTCGCCCTGCGCGACTTCCATGTCGACACCCTTCACCGCCTGGATGCCGCCGTAGTTGACCTGCAGGCCCTTGATTTTCAACATTGCCGTAGCCATCAGTGGACCCCCGCGCCGAGATATGCCTCGATCACCTTCGGGTCGCGCTGCACGTCGTGCGGCAGACCTTCGGCGATCACCTTGCCGTAATCGAGCACTGTCATGCGATTGCACAGGCCCATCACCAGTTTTACGTCGTGCTCGATCAGCAGGATCGTCTTGCCGTCGCTGCGGATCTTGTCGAGCAGGCGCGTCAGTTCGACCTTCTCGGTCGCGTTCATGCCGGCTGCTGGCTCGTCGAGCGCCAGCAGCTTCGGATCCGTCGCCAGCGCGCGGGCGATTTCCAGCCGGCGCTGGTGGCCGTACGACAGATTGCGCGACGTGTAGTCGGCGTATTGCAGCACGCCGACGTAGTCGAGCAGTTCCAGCGCGCGTTCCTTGATTTCACGCTCTTCCTTGCGCTCGGCCGGTGTCTGGAACACCGCGCCCAGCAAGCCGTGTTTGGTGCGCACGTGGCGGCCCACCATCACGTTTTCCAGCGCGGTCATGCCGCCGAACAGGCGGATGTTCTGGAACGTGCGCGCGATGCCGGCCTTCGCCACCTGATACACAGCGGTCGGCGTGTAGTTCTGGCCGTCGAGCTTGAACTCGCCGGAATCCGGCGTGTACAGCCCGGTGATCACATTGAAGAAAGTCGTCTTGCCGGCGCCGTTCGGACCGATCAGGCCGTAGATCGTGCCTTCCTGGATCTCCAGCCCGACGTCGGAAAGGGCCTGCAGCCCGCCGAAGCGCTTGTTCACGCCTTTGACGGACAGTCGGATTTTGTTGTCGCTCATCGTCATATCTCCTGTCGACCCGAGTGGGCGCTCTAGCGCCTTACTCGGGTCCCATGCAGGGCGAAGCCCTGCGCGTCCGTTACGCGCGCACCGGCTTCTTGCCGTTACGCTTCGACAGTTTGGCAATCTTGTCTTCGTGCTTTGGCGAAGGCCACAACCCTTCCGAGCGGTACAGCATGATCAGCACCATCGCAAGTGCGTAGACCAGCTGGCGGATCACTTCGGTATCGACGACTTCATGGCCGAACAGCATGTGCTGCAGCGGGCCCATCGTGGTCCGCAGGAATTCCGGCAGCACCGCCAGCAGCACCGCGCCGAGAATCACGCCCGGGATGTGGCCCATGCCGCCCAGCACCACGCAGGCGAGCACCACGATCGATTCCGGCAGCGTGAACGATTCCGGCGACACGAAGCCCTGGAACGCGCCGAACATCGCGCCCGACAGCCCGCCAAACGACGCGCCCATCGCAAACGCCAGCAGCTTCACGTTACGGGTGTTGATGCCCATCGCCTTGGCGGCGATTTCGTCTTCGCGGATCGCCGCCCATGCACGGCCGATGCGCGAGTGCTGCAGACGCGTACAGACCCAGATCACGAACAGCGCGCACAGCACGAACAGGTAGTAATACATGTACACGGTCGGGAACTTGAGCCCGAACAGC
>DATLOW010000194.1:0-3442 GCA_035536055.1 Paraburkholderia sp.
GCGCGACCACCACCGCGATCGCGAGGCCGACGATCAGGCCCAGCACGATGCCGAGAAACGTTCCCCCGGACTGCTTCGACTGCTTCGTTGTGCGGCGTGGCTTTGCCATTGTCTGAATCACCTGCAAAAGGAAATCTTGAATGACCGTCGATTATAGCGACGGCAGACTACGTGCCGTCGCATTTATGGTCGCAAGGGGCGGGCGGTTTCGCCGCATGACGCCGCCGCCCGACGGGGCTTACATTTTCTGCGGCGCCGATACGCCGATCACCGCGAGGCCGTTGGCCAGCACCTGGCGGGTGGCCGCCAGCAGCGCGATGCGCGCGTTGCGGGTCGGTTCGTCGTCGACCAGCACGCGTTCGGCATTGTAGAACGAGTGAAATTCCCCAGCGAGGTCGCGCAGGTAGAACGCGACCGCGTGCGGCGCCAGTTCTTCGGCCGCGTGTGCGAGCATGTCGGGGAACTCGGCGAGCTTCTGCAGCAGCGCCATCGCGCGTTCACTGGAAAGCGGCGCGAGGTCGGCCGACGGCAGCAGCGCTTCGTCCGCGTTGAAGCGCGACTTCCATTCGTTGAGCACCGAGCAGATCCGCGCATGCGCGTATTGCACGTAGTACACCGGGTTTTCGTCGTTCTGCTTCAGCGCGAGATCGATGTCGAACACGAACTGCGTGTCAGCCTTGCGCGAAATCAGGAAGAAGCGCACCGCGTCGCGACCGCGGCGAATGGTTTCTTCGTCGATTTCGTCCAATGCGGCTTCCGAACCCGGCGCGGCGCCGCCCGACCATTCGATCAGGTCGCGCACGGTCACGTAGCTGCCGGCGCGCTTCGAGATCTTCACCTCTTCGCCGTCGCGCATCACGGTGACCATCTTGTGCAGCACGTAGTCGGGGTAGCCTTGCGGGATGCCGATGCCGAGCCCCTGCAGGCCGGCGCGCACACGCGCCACCGTGCCGTGGTGGTCCGAGCCCTGCACGTTGATCACCTTCGTGAAGCCGCGCTGCCATTTGGTGACGTGATACGCGACGTCCGGCACGAAGTACGTGTAGGTGCCGTCCTTCTTGCGCATCACGCGGTCTTTGTCGTCGCCGTCGTCGGTGGTGCGCAGCCACAGCGCGCCATCTTCCTCATAGGTCTTGCCGGCCTTGATCAACGCGTCGACGGTTTGTTCGACGCGGCCTTCGGTGTACAGCGACGACTCCAGATAGTACTGGTCGAACTGCACGCCGAACGCCTGCAGGTCCATATCCTGCTCGTGGCGCAAATAGGCGACCGCGAAGCGGCGGATCGCGTCGAGGTCTTCGATGTCGCCGGCGCCCTTCACGGGTTCGCCGTCGCGCGCCGCGACGGTGGCGCCGTTCAGATAGTCCGCGGCGATGTCGGCAATGTAGTCGCCGTTGTACGCGGATTCGGGCCAGCCGTCGTCGCCCGGCTTCAGGCCGCGGGCGCGCGCCTGGGTCGACAGTGCGAGCGTGTGGATCTGCACGCCGGCGTCGTTGTAGTAGAACTCGCGGTGCACGTCGTTGCCCTGCGATGCGAGCACGTTCGACAGCGCGTCGCCGAGCGCCGCCTGGCGGCCGTGGCCGACGTGCAGCGGACCGGTGGGGTTGGCCGACACGAACTCGACCAGCACGCGCTTGCCGGCTTCGCGCTGCGAGCGGCCGAAGCCGGCCTGCTGCGCGAACACTTCGCGCACCACCGCCTGCTTGGCGGCTGCCGCGACGCGCAGATTGATAAAGCCGGGACCCGCTACTTCAGCGCTTTCGACGAGGCCCTGGGCCTGCGGATGCGCGAGCAGCGCATCGACGATCTGCTGCGCGAGCTGGCGCGGATTTGCGCGCAGCGGCTTGGCGAGCTGCATCGCCACGTTGCAGGCGACGTCGCCGTGCGCGGCGACTTTCGGACGTTCGAGGACGATCGCGGGGGCGGTGAAGGCGGCGTTGGCCGCGCCTTCGACGGCTTGGGCGACTTGCTTGACGGCGTCGCCGAACAGTGTTTCGAGAGTGTGTTTGTGTGCAGGCAGCATGCTTGTTGCGAGTCCTTGGAGCAGTCCGGCTGCGTTGCAGAGCGCCGGATAAGGTGATTCGGACGTTCGACACATCCGAAGCGCAGCGTGAGCGGGCGCACCGCTGGCGCGCTTTTTCCGTTAAAAGCGGATTTTAGCAGGTGCTAATATGTCCAATGAGTGTCCAATGAGATGGGCCCCCGAAGCCCGACGGGGCCCGGGCCGCCGGTGATGGCCGGTGCGCCAGCGAAAGCGGCGCGGTTTGCAGTAGTCTGACCGCGCGCGAGTTGCCAACAGAACGAAAAGGGAACAGTCATGCTGATTACATTCAAGTGTCGCGCCGCGCCGGACGTGGTGATGTTGGAAAATCTGGCCCAGTATCTGGTGGGTATCGTCGGCAAGCGGCTCGGCGAACGGGGCGTCATCACGCACGACGAACTGCCCGGTGCGATCTCGAAGCTCGAAGCGGCGATCGCGACCGACAAGCAGGAGCGGGCCGAACATGAAGGGCACTTCCACGAGCACGAGGAAGGCCACGAGCATCACGAGATTCCGATCGGGCTCGCGCAGCGCGCGTATCCGTTTCTCGACATGATGCGCGCCGCGCAGAAGGAAAACTCGGACATCGTGTGGGGCGTGTAGCGCGCTCGATGCTGCGGGTGCGGTGCGCGGGGCGCGCCGCGTCGCGATGAAAATGAAAAAGCCTGCCTTGCTGGGGATAGCAAGGCAGGCTTTTTTGTGGGTCTTCGGGTTTGACGTCGTGTCGCCCTGCAGCATGCTCGCAGTACTGTCGCGCAGGCGCCGCGGCGCCTTGCTTCGCTACTGCTGACTCGCGCCCGACGGTGCGGCCGCAGGTGTCGACGCCGCTTTCTTCGCCTTCTTCGGTTTTTTCGCACGATGCTCGATCGGCGGCGAGTACGAGCTGACCGCGCTCGAGCCGTTTGCCGCCGGCGGTTGCGCGACGGCCAGCGTGGTGCCTGCGACGAACGGCAGAGCCGTCATCATCAGCGTCAGCTTCTTCATATGATTTTCTCCGGAACGGTTGCAACGTAAGGGGCGACGCGTTCCAGGCGACGCGTCCGGTGCCGTAAGGCCGTTGCAGTTTACAAAGCCGAAACCCGCATCGCAGGAAATATTCAGGCTTCGTCCGGCGATATAGTGAGGCGCCGCCGCGGGGAGCAGCGGCGCCTGTCTCTGTCTATGGTGGTCTAGACCCGCGATCGAAACTCGCGGTGGCGGCTACAGCAGCGGCGCGAGTGCGCGCTCGGCGTCCGCCTTCGACAGCGCCATCCGCTGGGTGTAGCTGTCGAGCTGATCGTTGCCGATCTTGCCGACCGAGAAATACGTGCTGTCCGGATGCGCCAGATAGAAGCCCGACACGCTCGCGGCCGGCAGCATCGCGAGCGACTCGGTGACGCTCATGCCGATCTCGCCGGCCTG
>DATLOW010000195.1:0-4113 GCA_035536055.1 Paraburkholderia sp.
GCGCGAAGCCGCGCGCAATAACGACCCGGCGCGCGCCGCGCAACTCGCCGCGATGATCCCGGATTATCCGGCGCCGTCGTATCTCGAGTACTTCCAGTTGAAGCCGCAACTGTTCGACTCGTCGGGCCATGCGCGGCTCGATGCGCCGGATGCGCCGGTGCTCGCGTTCCTGCAGAAGTACGACGGCCAGGCGATCGCGGACCGGATGCGCAACGACTACCTGACCGTGCTCGGCGCGCGCCACGACTGGCGCAATTTCGACGATCAGTACGCACGCTTCGTGCTGAACGACGACACTCAGGTGAAGTGCTACGCGCTCGAATCGCGCGCGGCACACGGCGAGAACGTCACGGAGGCGGCGCGTGCGCTGCTGGTCGAGCCGCGCTACTACGGCGACGGCTGCGTCGACCTGATCACCGCGCTGGCGATCAACCAGCAGCTGTCGAGCGACGACGTGTGGCAGCAGATCCGTCTCGCGTACGAGCAGAACCAGACCAGCACCGGTTCCAAACTGCTCGATGCGCTCGGCAACCAGCGGCCCGACCCGGACCTGTTCAACCAGGCGACGACCACGCCGCCGCTGCTGCTCGCGCGCGGCGTCGGGCCCGATCCGCAATCGCATCAACTGGCGCTGCTCGCAATCACGCGGATGGCGCGCAACGATCCGGCGATGGCCGCAGCCACTTTCGCGACGATCGCGCAGTCGCTGACCACGCCGGAGCGCGCGATCGGCTGGGGCACGATTGCCTATCAGGCAGCGACCAAGCAGATGCCGAGCGCGGTGGACTGGTACCGGCTGTCGGCGAACGCGCCGCTGTCGACGCCGGCCTACGAATGGCGCACGCGCAGCGCGCTGCTGGCCGGCGACTGGACGATGGTGCGCTGGTCGATCGAACAGATGCCCGCCGCGCTGCGCAGCCAGCCGGCGTGGGTGTACTGGCATGCGCGCGCGCTGAAGCAGGCCGGCGACACCGCGCAGGCGAACCAGGAATTCGCGCAGATTGCGCCGAACTTCAACTACTACGGTCAGCTCGCCAGCGAAGAACTCGGTCAGAAAATCGTCGTGCCGCCGAAGACCACGGTCACCGATGCCGAGGTGCAAGCCGCGGCGAACACGCCGGGCTTCGCGCTTGCTCAGCGGTTCTATCAGCTGAATCTGCGGCTGGAAGGCAACCGCGAGTGGAACTGGCCGCTGCGCACGATGACCGATCGTCAGCTGCTGGCGGCCGCCGAGTACGCACGCCGCATCGAGCTGTATGACCGCGCGGTGAACACCGCCGATCGCACGAAGACCGAGCACGACTTCTCGCTGCGCTACCTGTCGCCGTTCCGCGATATCGTCGAGCGCGATGCGCAGACCAATGGGCTCGACGTCGAATGGGCGTATGGGCTGATTCGCCAGGAGTCGCGCTTCATCATGAATGCGCGCTCGGAAGTCGGCGCAAGCGGTCTGATGCAACTGATGCCCGGTACCGCGCAACTGGTCGCGAGGAAGATCGGCCTCGGCCCGATCTCGCGTGAGCAGATGAACGACATCAACACCAATATCCTGCTCGGCACGAACTACCTGTCGATGATCTACAATGAATTCGATGGGTCCGCCGTGCTTGCTACCGCCGGCTACAACGCGGGTCCAGGCCGGCCGCGCAACTGGCGGCAGTCGCTGGCGCATCCGGTCGAAGGCGCGATTTTCGCGGAGGCGATTCCGTTCCAGGAAACGCGCGATTACGTGAAAAACGTGCTGTCCAACACGGTCTACTATGCGGCGTTGTTCGAAGGCCGTCCGCAATCGCTGAAGGAGCGTTTGGGTTACATCGCACCGTAACAGCGCGCCGCCGCCGCACGTGCCTGATGCACGACGCGGCGGCACCCGATCCGTCAGCCGTTGCCGCGGTCTCCAACCGGGAGTCCGAAATGCGACATCAAACCATTGCGGTGATCGGCGGTTCTGGGTTTATCGGCAGTCATCTCATCAATGCGCTCGTCGAGCTCGGCAAGAAGGTGCGCGTCGGCACGCGCCGCCGTTATAACGCGCGGCATCTGACGCTGCTGCCGATCGACGTGATCGAAACCGATGTGTTCGATCCGGTGCAGCTTGCGCTCTTTGTCGAGAATGCGGATGCGGTGATCAATCTGGTCGGCACGCTGCACGGGCGGCGCGGCAATCCTTACGGGCCCGAGTTCGCGAAGATCCACGTCGAATTGCCGACCAGGATCGTGGCGGCTTGCGAAGGCAAGGGCGTGCATCGGCTGATTCACGTCAGCGCGTTGAATGCGGACCCGAATGGGCCGAGCATGTATCTGCGCTCGAAGGGCGACGGCGAGAAGGCGGTGCGCGCGTCGACGCTGGCGACCACGGTGTTCCGGCCGTCGGTGGTGTTCGGTCCGGAAGACGAGTTTCTGAACAAGTTCGCGTTTTTGCAGCGTGTGTTCCCGATGATCCCGCTTGCGATGCCCGACGCGAAGTTCCAGCCGGTGTTTGTCGCGGATGTGGCGAAGGCGATCGTCAATGTGCTGGATCTCGATGCATCGATTGGGCGCGTGTATGAACTGGGCGGGCCATCGGTTTATACGCTCGAGCAGCTGGTGAAGTACTGCGGCACGGTGATCGGCAAAGATGCGCGCATCATCCGCTTGCCCGATGCGCTGGCGCGCCTGCAGGCGCTGACTTTCGAAATGGCGCCCGGCGAACCGGTGATCTCGCGCGACAATCTCGATTCGATGAAAGTCGACTCGGTGATGACCGGCCCGATCGCACCAGAGCTCAATATCGAACCTGCCAGCATCGAGACGATCGCACCGGTGTATCTGACCGGCGCGTCGCTGCGTTCGCGTTTCAACACGTTCCGCGCCAACGCGGGCCGTTGACGGTGGTTCCCTTGACCTTTACATCTTCTACTCGCGCATGAAACTCGTTATCGGAGACAAGAACTATTCGTCGTGGTCGATGCGGCCATGGGTATTGATGAAACACTTCGGCATTCCGTTCGAAGAGATTCTGGTGCCGCTCGCGGAAGCGAACACGGCTGAATCGATCCTCAAGCATTCGCCGTCGGGCCGCGTGCCATGCCTGATTACCGACGACGGTCAATCGATCTGGGATTCGCTCGCGATTGCCGAAACGCTGGCCGAGCGCTTCCCGCAGCAAGCGCTGTGGCCGCGCGACGCGGCGGCGCGCGCGCATGCGCGCAGCGTCGCCGCCGAGATGCATTCGAGCTTTATGGACCTGCGCTCGAACATGTGGATGAATATCCGCGCATCGTTTCCCGGCAAGGGTGCGACGCCCGGCGCGCTGGCCGACATCGCGCGCATCGACGAACTGTGGCGCGACTGTCTGGCGGCATCCGGCGGTCCGTTCCTGTTCGGTGAGTTCAGCATCGCCGACGCAATGTATGCGCCGGTCGTGATGCGCTTCAACACGTGGCAGCCGGCGCTTTCGGCGGAGGCCGCGGCCTACGCGAAGCGCGTGACCGCCGCGCCGGCCGTGCACGCATGGATTGCCGACGCATTGGCCGAGCCGCATCGCGTCGGCAAGTACGAAAACTGCGCATGAATATTTACGCTGTAGGCGGTGCGATCCGCGACGCCTTGCTTGGCATGCCGGTGCAGGATCGCGATTACGTGGTGGTCGGCGCGACGCCGGAGCAGATGGCCGCGCAAGGCTTCAAGCCGGTGGGCAAGGATTTTCCGGTGTTTCTGCATCCGGTCACGCACGAGGAGTACGCGCTTGCGCGCACCGAGCGCAAGACGGCGGCCGGTTATCACGGGTTCCAGTTTTACTACTCGCCGGATGTGACGCTCGAAGAAGACCTCGCGCGTCGCGACCTGACGGTCAACGCGATGGCGCAAGAGGTGCGTCCCGATGGCCAGTTGACCGGGCCGGTGGTCGACCCGTTCAATGGCCAGGCGGATCTGCAGGCGCGTGTGTTCCGCCATGTCAGCGATGCGTTTGTCGAAGACCCGGTGCGGATTCTGCGTGTCGCGCGCTTTGCGGCGCGCTTTACCGACTTCACCGTTGCGCCTGAAACGATGGCGCTGATGCGCAAGATGGTCGACGCGGGCGAGGTCGATGCGCTGGTGCCGGAGCGCGTGTGGCAGGAGGTGTCGCGCGGG
>DATLOW010000196.1:0-9532 GCA_035536055.1 Paraburkholderia sp.
AAAAAGCCCTTTGCCAGCGGATCGCGGTCGTCGACGAAAATCGTGTTGTGGCCGGTCACGCGCGCCCAGCCTTCGATGCTCGGCACGATCGCGTCGAACTCGCCGACCCGCGCCCGCTGCTCCGCGATGCCGGTAAACAGCGTGCCGATGATGCTTTCATGCACGAAACGCTCGCCGATCTGCAGCTTGCCTTGCGCGACCAGATGGGCCATCCGCGCGGACGTGCCGGTGCCGCATGGCGAGCGGTCGATCGCCTTGTCGCCGTAGAACACCGCGTTGCGCGCGCTGGCGCCTTCGACGGTCGGCGCGCCGGTCCACATCACATGCGAAAGCCCGCGGATTTGCGGTTGCTCCGGATGCACGAACGCGTATTTCTGGTTGGCCTTGCTGCGCAGCATCGGGCTCAAACGCTGGATATCGGACGGCTGCAACGCATGCAACCCGGCATAGTGCGGCTGCGGTTCGACGATCGCATAGAAATTGCCGCCATACGCGACGTCGAAGCGAATCTCGCCGAGACCCTCGACGTCGACGCTCAGACCGGTCGAATGCACGAACGAAGGCACATTGACGAGCTTCACCGCCGCGACATGCGGACCGTCCATCGTGTAGCTTGCCACTACCACGCCCGCCGGCGTGTCGAGCCGCAGCACGCCGGGTTCGCGCGGCCGCACGAGGCCGTGCTCGAGCGCGGCGGTCACGGTACCGATGGTGCCGTGGCCGCACATCGGCAGACAGCCGCTTACTTCGATAAACAGGATCGCGACGTCGCAGTCGGCGCGCGTCGGCGGATACAGGATGCTGCCGGACATCACTTCATGACCGCGCGGCTCGAACATCAGCGAGGTGCGGATCCAGTCGAATTCGCGCTCGAAATGCGCACGCCGCTCGATCATATTGGCGCCGTGCAGCAGCGGCGCGCCGCCGGCGACGACCCGCACCGGATTGCCGCACGTGTGGCCATCGATGCAGAAAAAGGTTGCTCTCATTGCACTGCTCCGGAATGGCTGAAACGAAGGCGGCGGGCGGCGCGCCGCGCCGCGCCGCGCATGCGCGAGTTTATCGCTGCAGCGCCTGCAATGCCGCCAGCGTCTTTTCGACGATCGCGATGGTGCGCTGCCGCTCTTCCCCGGCGAGCTTCAGACGCGGCGCCTTGACGTTTTCCGCAAAGCCCGCGGTCATGTGCTCGGCAAGCTTGATGTACTGCACGAGTTTCACATGCGTGTCGAGGTGATACAGATCGATCAGCGCGCGATACAACGCGCGCGCCTTGCCGAATTCGCCGTTGACCGCGAGTTCGAGCAGTTGCACCGATTCCTTCGGCAGCGCGTTGGCCATCCCGGAGACCCAGCCGGTCACGCCGAGCGCGGCCGATTCGAGCACCAGATCGTCGACGCCGCAAAACACCAGAAAGCGCTCGCCGAAGCGCGCGTACAGGTCGGTCACGCGCGTCGTATCGTAGGTTTCTTCCTTGATCGCAACGATGTTGGCTTCGTCGCGCAGTTGCTCCAGCAGTTCGGGCCGCAGATCGATACCATAGCCGCGCGGATTGTTGTACAGCATCAAGCCGAGGCTGGTTGCGCGCGCAACCGCCCGGTAGAACGCCACCGTCTCGCGGTCGTCCGAGCGGTACGTCAGGCCCGGAAACACCATCAGCCCCTGCACGCCGAGCGTCTCGGCATCGTGCGCGAAGCGCTCGGCACTCGCGGTGTTCGTCTCGGCACAGCCCGACAGCACCGGCACGCGGCCGGCGACGGTCTCGACGGCGATCTTCAGCACCGTGCGCTTTTCTTCGGGCGTGAGCTGCGCATTCTCGCCGACCATCCCCATCATCACGACGCCGCCGACGCCATTGTCGATCAGACGGTTCAGCCCGCTTGCGATGGCGGCCGGATCGAGCGAGCCGTCGTCTTTCAGCTTGGTCGTGACCGCGGGAAAAACCCCTTTCCAGTTGACTTGCATGACTTCCCCTCATTCAGGAACAGCAGGTGGAACGAATCCGGCGCATTTATTCCGGCGCGGGCCGTTGTGCGCCGAAGCTTGTGCGCGCACCCGAAAAGCGCGCAACCGAGCAGGCGTCGAGCGCGCACGAAGGTTGCCGCCCCGCCAGCAGATCGGCGATCAGCGCGCCGGTGGTGGCCGCCTGCGTGAGGCCGAGATGGCCATGACCGAACGCATACAGCACGGACGGCACGCGCATCGATGCGCCGATCACCGGCAGCGAATCCGGGGTGGCCGGGCGATGGCCCATCCACTGCACCGCGCCGGTTTCGTCGAGATTGGGCAGATAGCGTCGGCCGAGCTTCAGCAGCGCGGCACTGCGCTGATAGTTCGGCGGCGCGCTTAAGCCCGCGAATTCCGCCGCGCCGCCGATGCGCAGACCGATGTCGAGCGGCGTCGCAACAAACTTGCGCTCGGCGAAGATCACCTCGCGCGACAGCGCGATGCCGGGTGTCGGCAGCGTGGTGTTGTAGCCGCGCTCGCTGTCGAGCAACACGCGCTCGCCGAGCGTCGCCGCCAGTTGTGCCGACCATGCGCCGGCGGCCACCACCAGCCGCCGCCCGCGCACCCGTGCGCCGCTTGCCAGTAACGCGGCCGGCGCGAGCGCGTCCGCTGCGTCGAGCGCGCTCACGCGTGCTTCGACGAAGCGCGCGCCGAGTTGCCGCACGCGCTCGCGCAACTGCGTGACGAGCCGTTTCGGATCGCCGATGTGCGACCAGTCGTCGAGAAACACGCCGGCTGCGAACACCGGCGCAAGGGCCGGTTCGCAGGCGCGCACTTCATCGGCCGACAACGCGCGCCAGCGCACGCCGAGTTCTCGCTTGAACGCCCATTCGGCTGCGTCGGCTTCGAACGCCTCGCGGGTTTCGTAAACCGTCAACGCGCCGCGCCGATACAGCGTGCCCAGCGCGCCGATATCGGCAAGCAGCGGCACGAGGTCGTCGTAGACGCGGCCGTTCAATTGCGCGAGCGTCCGCGAGATTTCGTTAAAGCGCGCCGCGCGGCCGGCCTTGCCGAATTCGATCAGCCACGGCAAGGCCGCCGGTACATGCCGCCAGTCGAGCGCGAGCGGGCCGAGCGGATCGGCCAGCCATTTCAATGCTTTCCAGAACAGGCCCCGCACCGCGATCGGCGTGCATTCGGTCACTGCGATGCCACCCGCATTGCCATGCGACGTGCGGTCGCCGGCGAACTCGCGGTCGATCACGACGACGCTCGCGCCATCGCGCAATGCCGACCACGCGCACGCGAGACCGACAATGCCAGCGCCGATCACGACCACGTCCGGTGTAGCAGAAGCGCCAGGCGCTGCGGTTGCGAGGCCGGTCATCGGGCACGGCCTTCATCTTTGCGGCCGATGCCGCGGTATTCGTTCATGCGTGGCGATTTCCTGTCAGATTCCCCGTTACTTCGCGCCATGCAGCGCTGCCTGCGCCGCATCTGCGTCGTCCTGCGTCTGCTGCCGGTAGTCGCGCTCGGTGATCTCCTCCAGCGTCTTGCCGGTGGTCGACACGCCGAGCAACAGTACCGCCAGCGCACCCGCCAGCAGCATCGCCGTGGTCATGCCGAATACGCCCGCAAAGCCCCACAGCGGATAGATATAACCGACCAGCATCGGCGAGCAGATCGCGCCGATGCGGCCAAACGCCGATGCCGCGCCCATGCCGGTTGCGCGCAGCGCAGTCGGAAACACTTCAGGCGTATACGCATATTCTCCGGCGTTGACGCCGTTCATCGAGAACGACAGCGCCACCGACGCCAGCACGATCGCGAAGTCCGTCGCCGCGAACGCGAGCCATAGCGCCGACGCGCACGCGAGCCCCATATACAGCACGATGGTGGTCTTGCGGCCGAGCTTTTCGCAACAGTACGCAGCCGAGTAGTAGCCCGGAATCTGCGCGACGTAAATCCCGATCGACACTGAAAAGCTCTTGGTAATCGTCATGCCGTGCTGGACCAGCAGCCCTGGAATCCACACGAAAAACGCATACGAGCAGAACGTCACCGATAGCCACAGACACCAGGTCATCAGCGTCGTGCGTGCGAGCGGCGGCTTCCACAACAGCCGCAGCCGGCCGAAAAAGCTATGCGGCAGCGCTTGCGGCGACACGTCGACGGCCACCGGCAACACCGGCGGCAGCGTCACGCCCGAACGCTCGATCTGCGCCTCGATGTCGGCCACCACGGCAAGCGCCTCGGGATGGCGGCCACGGCTCTCCAGCCAGCGCGGCGATTCGTGCAGCGAGCGGCGCCACCATAGCAGCACGGCTACCGGCGCGGAGACGATCACGAGCGCGATACGCCAGCCTTCCGGGTTCAGCGGAATCACGAAATAGCCGATCAGCGCCGCCGCGACAAAGCCGAACGAAAAGAACCCTGCAAGCGCACCGGTGAAACTGCCGCGATAGCGGTTGCTGACGAACTCGACCAGAAACGGCGCGATGATCGCGCCTTCCGCGCCCATGCCGATGCCGGCAATCGCACGCAGCACTGCAAAAGTGTGCCAGTCCGTGACGAACGCATTCGCGAAGGTCAGCACGCAGAAAAACGTCAACGCCCACATCATCACGACGCGCCGGCCGAAGCGGTCGCCGAGCAGACCGGCGAACAGCGCGCCGACCAGAAAACCCACATAGGTGCTGCTGCCGAGCAGGCCGGTCTCGAAGCTCGTCAGATGCCAGCGCGTGCGCAGCACCGGCAGGATAAACGCGATGATCGCCGCGTCGATCGCCTCGAACATAAAGCCGAGGCCGCCCATCACGAGCAGCCTGCAATGGAAGCGGCTGAACGGCAGACGCTCGAGTCGCGCGGCGATCGATGACATAGGACGCTCCGGGTTCGGGATCGTTAGATCGTTGCGGCATTCGTCCCGCAAACAATATCCTGGATCCAAAATCCATGTCAACAACCGTTTTCTCAGCGGTTTCCTCAGCGATCGATTGGTAATTGGGAAGGATTCGAGGGCCGCGCGGCGCCGTGTCGCGTCGCGTCGCGTCGCGCTTGCCGCGCCGCGCCACGCGCTACTCGATCGTGACGAAACAATGCAGCGGCGCGTCGCCCTGCAGCACGAATTCGTGCGCGCGTCCGGCGCGCACGTCGAGCAAAAGCCGCTCGAGTTCGGTCAACTCGGCGTTCAGCGTATCCGCGCCGCTGGCGTCGCGCGCGTTCAGTGTGTCGAGCAGGCTGCGCCGACGCAGCATGATCCGTTCTATCGCGCTGGCGCGCGTCAAAAACATACGTTCCATCGGAGTCGTCGATTCATGCGCGCGTACGGTTTGTTCTGTAGACGCGCGTCACGCTTCGACTACGCGTGCCTTGCATGATTCCTTCACTATCGAAAAAATGCGCAATCGCGTGCCGACGCAGGCCGGCTCATGCTTGCGCGTTGCTAATTCGCATGTCGCTTACAGTTTGCTGGCAGAGAACGAGGCTCCCCTGCAATAATCGCGGTATCGCGCTGCTGCCTTCGTCAAGCGTCACAGGCGCGCGATGCCGTTCCGGTATTCTTGCCGCCGTGCGCGCCGACCACGCCGCTACGCGAAGCGCACGCCCGCAGCACATCTGCCACACGCGATATAAGACATGATCCCGCTACTTTCCGCATCACGCCGCGCGAACGGAACTCACGGCGCCGTCGCGCCGCGCGCTGATGCGGTGCGCATGAACCGCGCAGGATGGCGCCACCTGCTGCTGGTCTGGCTCGTCGGACTCGTCACGCTCAGTGTCGTCACGTGGGGCTGTTTGATGCTCGGGCTCGACGAATCCGCGGCCAAATGCATTTTCCTGACGGCAATCGTGCTGCTGTCGCTGATGGACGGCTTTATCTCGTCGATCGTGTTCTGCGTGCTGGCAATTCTCGCAATCGATTACTTCTTCACGCAGCCGGTCTTCCACCTGCAGATTCCGACCGGCATGTATCTGATCGATCTCGGCACGTTCCTGGTCGCGTCGCTGGTGGTCACCGTGCTGGTGCGCCAGGCGCGCGCGCTGGCGCGCGCGCAGCGCGAGCAGGCCCGTCTGCTCGATCTGACCCAGGACACCATCGTCGTGCACGACCCAGCCGGCCGCATCACCTACTGGAACCGCGGCGCCGAGCGGCTGTACGGCTGGAGCGCGAGCGAAGCGCACGGTCACGACGTCGACGAACTGCTGAAAACGCGCTTCCCCGAGGCGCCCGAACAGCTCGCCGCGACGCTGATCGCCACCGGCCACTGGGAAGGCGAATTGACGCGCACGACGCGGCACGGCACGCAACTGGTGATCGCGAGCCGCTGGTCGCTGCAGCGCGCGCACGGCGTGCCGCTCGCGGTGCTCGAAAGCGGCAACGACATCACCGCGCGCAAGCGCGCCGAGGACGCGCTGCGCCAGAGCGAAGCCACCTACGTGGCCGAAGCGCAGCGGCTCTCCGACACCGGCAGTTTCGGCTGGGACGTGGCGAGCGGCAAGGTGTTCTGGTCGAGGCAGAGCTTCAGCATCTTCGACTGCCCGCTCGACGTGGAACCGACGCTCGACGTCGTGCTGCAGCGCGTGCATCCGGACGACCTCGAATACGTGCGTCGCATGATCGCCGAGCGCGCGGCCAGCCGCCTGCCATTCGACTACGAACACCGGCTGCTGATGCCGGACGGCAGCGTCAAATATCTGCACGTGGTTGCGCATGCAACCAACGCGCAACAGCTGCACTACGCGGGTGCGATCATGGACATCACCGCCGCGCGCCGCACCGAACTGCGCCTGCACGACGCGCAGACCGAGCTCGCGCGCGTCACGCGCGTGACGATGCTGGGCGAATTGAGCACGTCGATCGCTCACGAAGTGGGACAGCCGATCGCGGCAACCGTCACCAACGCCGAAGCGTCGCTGCGCTGGCTCGAGCGCGACCCACCACGTCTCGACGAAGTGCGCGCGGGCCTGACGCGCATCATCGGCGAAGCACGCCGCTCGTTCCAGATCGTGAGCCGCGTGCGCACGCTGGCCAAAAAAGACACCGGCCTGAAGGCGCCGCTCGACGTCGACGACGTGGTCAAGGAAGTGCTGTCGCTGATCCAGCGCGAAATCCTGCGCCATCAGGTGACGCTGCGCCTGCAGCTCGCGGGCGCGCTGCCGCCGGTATTCGCGGACCGCATCCAGTTGCAGCAGGTGCTGATCAATCTGATCATCAACGGCATGCAGGCGATGGAAGGCATCAGCGACCGGCCGCGCGATCTGTCGATCGCGACGCGCACCGGCAGCGCACCCGACGCGCCGGTGGTGATCGCGGTGCGCGACAGCGGCGCCGGCATCGCGCCGGAAACCCGCGAGCAGCTCTTCAATGCATTCTTTACGACCAAGCCGCAAGGCATGGGCATGGGCCTGTCGATCTGCCGCTCGATCGTCGATGCGCATCTGGGCACGATCCGCGCGCTCGACAACGAGGACGGCTATGGCGTCACGTTCGAATGCGCGCTGCCGCGCGCCAGCGCGGCGCAACTGGCGGCCGGCGCCGCGGCCGCCGAGGCCGCGCGCTGACGGGCTGCGCGGCGGCCGCTAGCCGAGTACCGGCGACGCCGTTACCAGCGACTTCAACTCCGGCACCGGCTGCGCAAGCTTCGCGAGATCGGGACGCGCGCGGCGCAACGCCGGGTCGCGCTGCCACGCCGCTTCGAAGGCCTGCGCGATATCGAACAGCCGCAGATCGCCGCGATGCGCGCCGACCATCTGCAAACCGAACGGCATGCCCGCGTGGTCGGTACCGCACGGCAATGCAAGCGCGGGATTGGTCGCGAGCGTGACGATGTAGGTCAGCGCAAGCCAGCGGTAGTAGTTCGCGAGCGGCTGGCCGTTGATCTCGGCCAGATACGGCTGCGACCACGGGAACGGCGTGATCGGCGAGGTCGGCGACACGATCACGTCGTATTGCGCGAACACGGCCTGGAAGCGGGTAAACAGCCGCGTCTGCTCGGCGTGCGCCCAGACCACATCGGCCAGCGTCATCGCGCGGCCCATCTCGTAGTTGGTGCGCGTGTTCTGTCCGAGCAGCTGCGGGTCGCGCTCGTAGATCTCCTGGAAACTCGCGACGAAGTTCTGCGCGCGAATGATGTCGAAGCAACGATCCGCTTCGCCGACGTCGAGCTTGAGCGGCTCGCATACCTTCACCTGGCGCGACAGCGCGGCAATCTTGTCGCGGAACGTCGCGCGCAGCTGGTCGTCGATCGCGCAGACGCCGAAGTCTTCGGTATAGGCGACGCGCAGCGTCGACAGATCGACCGGCGTGCGGTGCGCGAACGCCGCGGCGTCGCTTGCATAGCTGAGTGCGTCGTCGGCCGCGAAGCCGGCCATCGCGGCCATCTGCAATCGCGTGTCGGCGACGTCGCGGCCCATCGGGCCGACCACCGAAATCGGCGCCCAGCCGAGCGTGCGGCGGTCGTTCGGCACAAGGCCCGGCGACGGCCGGAAGCCGACTACGCCGCACAACGCCGCCGGAATGCGCAGCGAGCCGCCGGTGTCGGAGCCGGTGGCGAGCGGCAGCATATCGGTTGCGAGTGCGGCGGCCGAGCCGCCCGACGAACCGCCCGCGTTCAGCAGCGGATTGAACGGATTGCCGGTGGCACCCCACACTGCATTGCGCGTATTGGCGCCGGCGCCGAATTCCGGCGTGTTGGTCTTCGCGGCAACGATCGCGCCGGCCGCGCGCAGCCGCGCAACCAGCCCGTGATCCTTGTGCGGCACGTGCGCGCGGTACAGCGGCGAGCCGTATGTCGTCAACAGCCCCGCGGTTTCTTCGAGATCCTTGATGCCGATCGGTAGACCGTGCAACAGCCCGAGCGCGTCGCCGCGCATCACCGCCTGCCCGGCGTCGCGTGCTGCGGCGCGCGCGCGTTCGAAATCGGTGGCCGCGAGCGCGTTGACCGCGGGATTCAGCGCTTCGATACGCGCGATACAGGCGTCGAGCAGTTCGAGCGGCGACAGCTCGCGGTTGCCGATCAGGCGCCGCGCTTCGACGGCCGACAGAGAAACCAGTGATTCATCCATGCCAGATGCAAGCCTCGTAGATCAGAGATAGGTAAAGTGCGCACGGGCGGTGCCGGCCGCGCGCCTGTGCGGTTCGTCGCGGCGCGTTGCGGCGATGCTTCGCTGTGGGTCGCGGCCACGCACACGTCGCGCCATCGGGATTTGTCGCCGTGTGCCGCAGCGATCCACCGCATGCCCGTGATCCGTCGGCGCGCGCCGCAGCGATCTACCGCATGCCTACGATCCATCGCCGCATGCCTGCGACCCGTCGCCGCGTGCCTACGATCCATCGCCGCGTGCCTGCGATCCATCGCGTCGCGCCGCAACGGCACGCGCGCGCGGACCCACGGTCACTGCGCCTGCTGCCGCGCCAACCACGCGCGGCGCAGCGGCAGCAGCGCCGCGATCGCCAGCAGCGCCGTGCAGGTATCGAGCGCGATCGCCGTGCCGAATACCGCATGCCAGCCGCCGGTGCGCTGATGCAGCAGCGCCGCCACCGGACCGCCGAGAATCGAGCCGACGCCTTGCGCATAAGACAGGC
>DATLOW010000197.1:0-3221 GCA_035536055.1 Paraburkholderia sp.
ACCTACGGCCACGACTTCGCGCGGCTCAAGCAGGCGTTTATCGAGTTCACGCACCGGCTGCCGTTCTACGGCATCGCGGTGCTGTGCGTCGACGATCCGAACGTGAAGGAAATTCTGCCGTTCGTGTCGAAGCCGATCATCCGTTACGGTTTTGCGCCCGATGCGCAGGTCCGTGCGGTGAACGTAGTGGCGCGCGGGGGCTGCATGCATTTCACCGCGATGCGCGAAGATGCGGCGCCGCTCGACATCGTGTTGAACCTGCCCGGCACGCACAACGTGCAGAACGCGCTCGCTGCAATTGCGATTGCGACTGAACTTGAAGTGAAAGATGCCGATATCCAGCGAGCGCTGGCGGAATTCAACGGGGTCGGCCGGCGTTTTCAGCGATATGGCGAAGTGCCGATCGCGAACGGCGGCACGTACACGCTGGTCGACGATTACGGGCATCACCCGGTCGAGATGGCCGCGACGATCGCCGCCGCGCGCGGCGCATTCCCGGACAAGCGTCTGGTGCTGGCGTTCCAGCCGCATCGCTTTACGCGTACGCGCGACTGTTTCGAAGATTTCGTCAAGGTGCTGTCGACGGTCGATGCGCTGGTGCTGACCGATATCTACGCGGCCGGCGAAGCGCCGATCGTCGCAGCGGATGGACGCTCGCTGACGCGCGCGATTCGCGTCGCAGGAAAGATCGAACCGGTGTTCGTCGAAACGGTCGATGAAGTGCCGGACGCGCTCGCCGCCGTCGTGCGGCCGGGCGATGTGGTGATCACGATGGGTGCGGGGTCGATCGGCGGGGTGCCGGGTCGGCTGGCCGCAACAAATGAAGGTGTGAAATGAGCAGTTTGAATCCCAGGGATTTCGGCAAGGTGGCGGTGTTGCTCGGCGGCGTGTCCGCTGAGCGCGAGGTGTCGCTGAATTCCGGCCGTCTGGTGTTGCAAGGCCTGCGCGACGCGGGCATCGACGCGCATCCGTTCGATCCGTCCGAGCGTGAACTCGCGGCCTTGAAGGCGGAGGGTTTCGTGCGCGCGTTCAACGCGCTGCACGGCGGTTATGGCGAAAACGGGCAAATTCAGGGAGCGCTCGATTTCTACGGCATCCGCTATACGGGCAGCGGCGTGCTGGGCTCGGCACTCGGTCTCGACAAGTTCCGTACGAAGCTCGTGTGGCAGCAGCTTGGCGTGCCGACGCCGCCGTTCGAAGCGGTGCTGCGCGGCGACGACTATGCGGCGCGCGCGAAGGACATTGTCGCGAAGCTCGGCTTGCCGTTGTTCGTGAAGCCGGCCAGCGAAGGTTCGAGCGTCGCGGTGATCAAGGTGAAGGCCGCCGACGCGCTGGTCGCGGCACTCGAAGAAGCGGCGAAGTACGACAAGATCGTCGTGGTGGAGCAGAGCATCGAAGGCGGCGGCGAGTACACCGCGTGCGTGTGCGGCGATCTCGATCTGCCGCTGATCCGCATCGTGCCGGCCGGCGAGTTCTACGACTATCACGCGAAGTACATCGCCGATACCACGCAGTACCTGATTCCGTGCGGCATTGCGCCGGCGGAAGAAGCGAAGCTGAAGGCGCTGTCGCGCCGCGCGTTCGACGTGCTCGGCTGCACCGATTGGGGCCGCGCGGATTTCATGCTGGACGCCGCCGGCAATCCGTATTTCCTGGAAGTGAACACCGCACCGGGCATGACCGATCACTCGCTGCCGCCGAAAGCGGCGCGCGCTGTCGGGATCAGTTATTCGGAGCTGGTGGTGAAAGTGTTGTCGCTCACGTTGACGGGTAAGGACTGATTGGTCAGCCATGTGGAACAACGTACGCCAGCTGAATCTCGCCGCCAACGCGCTGCATGCGTTGCTGCTGCTCGTGCTGCTGGCGGCCGGCGCGTACTGGCTGATGCAGCGGCCGAGTTTTGCGTTGCGCGAGATCCGCATCGACGGCGATACCGAGCACATCAACTCGCCGACGGTGCGCGCGACGGTAGTGGGGCGGCTGAAGGGCAACTTCTTCACCGTCGATCTGGACGCGGCGCGGCAGTCGTTCGAGCAGATGCCGTGGGTGCGGCATGCGAGCGTGCGCCGCGTGTGGCCGAATGCGCTGGCGGTGACGCTCGAAGAGTACAAGCCGCTCGGCACGTGGGGCACGGATCAGCTGGTGAGCGTCGACGGCGAGCTGTTCACCGCGAACCAGGGCGAGCTGGACGACGACCTGCCCGCGTTCGACGGTCCGGATGGGTCGGCGAAAGAAGTGGTCGCGCGGTATCACGATTTTCAGAAGTGGTTTGCGCCGATCGGCGCAACGCCGGATGAAGTGACGCTGTCGCCGCGCTACGCGTGGACCGTGAAGCTGTCGAACGGCATGCAGGTGGAGTTCGGCCGCGAGCGCAATCAGGACACGCTGATGGACCGCAGCCGACGCCTCACCGCGGCGTGGTCGGCGGTCACGCAGCGCTGGGGGAAGGACATCGAATATGCGGACTTGCGTTATCCGAACGGTTTTGCGATTCGTGCAGCTGGCATGCGCTTCATTACGGAACCCGACAAGGGCAAGAAGTAACAGGACATCACTCGCAATGAGCACGCTATGAGTAAAGACTATAAAGATCTGCTGGTTGCCCTCGATATCGGCACGGCGAAAGTCGTGGCTATCGTCGCCGAGCTGAAAGGGGAAGGCCATTACGAGGTGATCGGCCTCGGCCAGAGCGAGTCGAAGGGGCTCAAGAAAGGCGTGGTGGTGAACATCGAAGCGACAGTGCAGTCTATTCAGCGGGCGCTCGAGGAAGCGGAGCTGATGGCCGACTGCAAGATCACCAACGTGTTCACCGGCATTGCAGGCAGCCATATCCGCAGCTTCAATTCGAGCGGGATGGTCGCGATCAAGGAAAAGGAAGTGACGCAGGCGGATGTCGCGCGCGTGATCGAAACCGCGAAGGCGATCAACATCCCGACCGATCAGCAGGTGCTGCACATCCTGACGCAGGAATTCATCATCGACGGCCAGGAAGATGTGCGCGAGCCGATCGGTATGAGTGGTATCCGGCTTGAAGTGAAGGTGCATATCGTGACCGGCGCAGTGAGCGCGGCGCAGAACATCGTCAAATGCGTGCGCCGCTGCGGGCTCGAAGTGAACGATCTGATCCTGCAGCCGCTCGCCTCTTCACTGGCGGTGCTGACGGACGACGAGAAAGAACTGGGTGTGGTGCTGGTCGACATCGGCGGCGGCACCACCGATAT
>DATLOW010000198.1:0-11739 GCA_035536055.1 Paraburkholderia sp.
TAGCGGCTGATGTAGTTGTTCCACTTGAAATCGCGGTCTTCTTCGCCGAGGTCCCAGTAGCGGCTCGCGGCAATGCCGTGCACCAGCGCGCGGTAGTGCAGCACCGGCAGATCGAAGCCGCCGCCGTTCCACGACACCAGCTGCGGCGTGTACTTTTCGATCACGCGATAGAACGATTGCACCAGCGCCGCTTCGCCATCGGTGGGCGTACCGAGCGAGCGCACGCGAAAACCGTTGTTGTCGCGAAACACACACGAAATCGCCGCAACGCGCTGCAGATGATGCGGCAGAAAATCGCCGCCGGTCTTTTCGCGGCGCGCCGCGAACGCGAACTCGGCCACTTCGGCGTCGCTCAGCGCGGCGGGCAGGTCTTCGAGGCGGCGGATGCCGGCGACATCGGGAATCGTCTCGATGTCGAATACGAGAATCGGAGTCATCAGGTGGTCAGAGCACGGCGTCCTTGCGCACGCCGTTCGACGCGAAGAAGCGCTTGAGCCGTACCAGCGCTTCCTGCTGGATCTGGCGCACGCGCTCGCGCGTGAGCCCCATTTCATCGGCCAGTTCTTCGAGCGTCGCGGGTTCGATGTGATTGAGGCCGAAACGCCGCTCGATCACATGGCGGTGCTTGTCCGACAGGCGCGCGAGCCATGCACGCGTCAGCGTTTCCAGCTCGCGGTGCTGCACTTCGGCATCCGGCGACTGGCTCTGGTCGTCCGACAGCAGGTCGAGCAGGCTGCTCGCCGGGTCGAGGTCGAGCGGCGCATCGAGCGAAGCGGTGTGCTCGTTCAGCGCAAGAATATCGGTGACTTCGTCGCTGGTCTTGCCGGTCAGGTACGCGATATCGTCGATGCTCGCGTCGCGGCGGTCGCCCGCATCGCCGGAATTCATCGAATTCTTTTCCAGATGGCGCTTGGCGCGCAGCACCTGGTTCAGCTCGCGGATCACGTGCACGGGCAGCCGCACCGTGCGCGCCTGGTTCATGATCGCGCGCTCGATGCTCTGGCGGATCCACCACGTGGCGTAGGTCGAAAAGCGGAAGCCGCGCGTCGGATCGAATTTTTCGATCGCGTGCATCAGGCCGAGATTGCCCTCTTCGATCAGATCGAGCAGCGGCACGCCGCGATTCAGATAGCCTTTTGCAATGCTCACCACGAGCCGCAGATTGCGCTCGATCATCACCTGGCGCGCCTCGAACTCGCCAGCCTTCGCGAGGCGCGAATAGCGCTGCTCTTCTTCGACCGTCAACAGCGGCTTCACGCTGATCCGGTTCAGATAATGCTGAATCGTGTCGGCGGTCAGCTCAGCCTGCAGCAGCGCGCGGAAATCGTCGGCGTCGGACGGGGAATCGTTTGCGCCTTCGCGCGACTCGCCGCCGTCGTCGCCGTTCTGACGCTCGTCCAGCTCCGCGCCATTGTCGAGATCGTCGGCGCTGTCGTCATCGGCGTCCGAAGCGCCGGCCTCCTCCACCGAGACGTGCGTGGTGCGGCTGATGGTCTCAGTTTCGGCTTGCGGTGGGCGGCGCTTCGATTTCGGCATGGTCGTAATCGCTTATTGCGGCGGCAAATACTTCAGTGGGTCGACAGGCTTGCCCTGCCGGCGAACTTCGAAATGCAACATCACGCGGTCCGAATCGCTGTTTCCCATTTCGGCGATCTTCTGCCCTTTGGTAACCGCGTCCCCCTCTTTTACCATCAAAGCACGGTTATGTGCATAGGCGGTAAGGTACGTAGCGTCATGCTTGATGATAATGAGATTGCCGTAACCGCGCAGCCCATTTCCCGCATAAACCACCCGGCCGTCCGCAGCGGCCTTGACCGGATCGCCCGCTGCCCCGCCGATATTCAAACCTTTGTTTTTCGAATCGTCAAACGTGTTCAGCAGCGGACCGCGCACCGGCCATGCGAAGCTGACGCTGCTCGGGCCCGCCGCGGCATCGCTCGCGGCCGGCTGCGGCGGGATCGTGGTGGCCGTCGCTCCCGGCGCGGGCGGCGCACCGTTTGCACCATAGAGCGGCGGCGCGCCCGGTGCAGCAGGCGCGGCGCCCGGCTGCGCACCGGCAAGCGGCGCAGTCTGCACGCCGCCACCGCCGATCGGCGCAGTGGCCACGCCCGGCGTCATCGCGGCGCCGTTGGCGCCCGGCGGCGCGACGCGCAGCAGCTGGTCGACTTCAATCTGATTCGGGTTCGTCAGGTTGTTCCACGCGGCGATGTCGCGATAATTCTGACCGTTTTCGAGCGCGATCCGGTACAGCGTATCGCCCGGCTTGACCCGGTAATAACCCGGAGGCGGCGGGCCGAGCGGCGCCGGCGGCTGCGCCGGCTGCTGCGCGGCCTGGGTGCCGAGGGCGCCGGAACGATCGACGACGGGCGCGTTATCGAGTCTTGTAGCACACGCCGCCAGCAACGACAGCGCAACCACGCACACACTACGCTGCGCCAAGGTAAGGCGCATGTTCTGACTGGTTCTTTGCATTGTGCGCAACTTGCTGATAGTCATCGGATTCAAATCACTCCGGATTTTAAGGGTACAAAGAAAACACGATCAAGGCGCGACTCCCGCCACTGCGCAGGCCCCGTGCGCTCGACGAGCGTCAGCACCTGGGTCTGACCGTCATGCGTGCCGACCGGCGCGACGAGGCGCGCGCCGATCGCAAGTTGTTCGAGCAGCGCCTGCGGCACGTCGAGCCCGGCCGCGGCAATCACGATCGCGTCGAACGGCGCCGCGTTCGGCAGGCCGACGCGGCCGTCGCCGTAATGCAGGCGAATGTTCGGAATGCGCAATGGCCGCAGATTCGTTTTGGCGCGCTCGTATAACGGCTTGATGCGCTCGATGGAATACACGTCGCGCGCCACCTGGCTCAGCACGGCCGCCTGATAACCGCAGCCGGTACCGATTTCCAGCACGTTACCTAGCGTGCGCCCGGCAGCCGCGAGTTCGATCATGCGGGCCACCACCGATGGCTTCGAGATCGTCTGGTGATGGCCGATCGGCAGCGCCGCGTCTTCGTAAGCCTGGGTCGCGAGACCCGGGTCGATGAACATATGGCGCGGCACGGTGGCCATCGCATGCAGCACGCGCGGGTCGGCGACCCCGTTGGCCCGCAGGCGTTCGACCATCCGCTCACGGACCCGTTCCGAAGTCAGCGCATGTGCGCGGGTCAACGGCACGTTCGGCGCGCCGGCACGCTCGAGCGGCGCGGCGGGCAGCCGCAGCGGCGGCTGGCGCGGGTTGTCGCTGCGCGCGCCGGTGCTGATGGCGGCTTTCGACTGCGCGGCGCGCGCTTCGGCGAGTGGGGGATGATGGCGCGGCGTGCTGCGGGCGTCGCTCAGGGCTGCGCCCTGCGGCTTCGCGGCGCGCGCATCCGTGAGCGTTGAGCCCTGCGGCTTCGGCCCGCGCGCTACGGGCTTCGGCGCGCCTTGCGGCTTTGCACCACGTTCAGGCAAGGCCGGCAGCGGCGCTTTTGCAGCGCGCGCATCGGCGAGCGCCGCCTGCGGCTTCACGTTGCGCGCGTCGCCGGGCCGCCCTTCGCTGCGGCGCGGTTCGCGCACCAGGTCTTCGAGACCGAGCGGAAAGCGCTTCGCGCGCTCGCCGGTCATGAAGCGCCGCTCCCAGCGCGCACCCAGTCGCACGCCGCGGGCAACATCGAGGTATGGGTCAGGTCGAGCTGCAGCGGCGTAATCGACACGAAGCCGTGCGCGACTGCATGGAAATCGGTGCCTTCGCTGGCGTCGCGCGCACTGCCCGACGGCCCGATCCAGTAGATCGGTTCGCCGCGCGGGTTGGTCTGGCGGATCACCGGCTGCGACGGATGGCGCTTGCCGAGCCGCGTGATGCGCCATGCGCCGAGTTCGTCGTAAGGCAGGTTCGGAATGTTGACGTTCAGCAACGGATGCCCGGGCAGCGGATTCTCGAGGTAGTGCTGGACGATTTCGGCCGCGACGCGCGCGGCCGATTCGAGATGCACCCAGTCCTTGTCGACCAGCGAGAACGCGATCGACGGCACGTTGAACATCACGCCTTCGGTGGCGGCGGCGACGGTGCCCGAATACAGCGTGTCTTCGCCCATGTTCTGGCCGTTGTTGATACCGGACACCACCAGGTCGGGCGTGTGGTCGAGCATACCGGTCAGCGCGATGTGCACCGAATCGGTCGGCGTGCCGTTCACATAGTAGAAGCCGTTTGCCGAGCGCAGCACCGACAGCGGCCGCGACAGCGTGAGCGAATTCGATGCGCCGCTGCAGTTTTGCTCGGGCGCCATTACGGTGACGTCGGCAAGCGGCTTCAGTGCTTCGTGAAGCGCGGCGAGGCCCGGCGCCAGATAACCATCGTCGTTGCTGAGTAGGATTCGCATCCGGCGATTGTAACCGAGGAAAGAAGGCACGCGGACGACACCGGATGGCGCTCGCGGCACGCTGCGGCGGCGCTGCGACAGGCGTGGCGGCGGCACCGGCGAGCGTCTGCGCGACGCGCGCCGGCACGCGGGCTACGGGCCTGCGCGAGCGCCGGCCAGACCGGCACAGGCATGCGGCACAGACATCCCGCGGCAACCCGCGGCAAACCTGAAGCGCACGTCCGTTCGAGGCGGCTTTACCGCTACAGCTGTTCGGTGTCGCCGTTACGCGGCTGCCACTTCATCAGGCGCCGCTCGATCACGCCGACCAGCCCATCGAGGAGCAACGCGAACGCGGTCAATACCAGAATGCCGGCGAATACAGTGTTGATGTCGAAGGTGCCTTCGGCCTGCAGGATCAGATACCCGACGCCGCGCGCAGAGCCCAGATACTCGCCGACCACCGAGCCGACGAACGCCAGCCCCACCGACGTATGCAGGCTCGAAAACACCCAGCTCGTCGCGCTCGGCAGATACACCGCGCGCAACAGCTGCTGACGGTTCGCGCCGAGCATGCGCGCATTCGCGAGCACGACCGGGCTCACTTCCTTGACGCCCTGGTAGACGTTGAAGAACACGATAAAGAACACCAGCGTCACGCCGAGCGCGACCTTCGACCAGATGCCGAGGCCGAACCAGACGCCGAAAATCGGCGCAAGAATCACCCGCGGCATCGAATTGGCGGCCTTGATGTACGGGTCGAACAGCGCGCTCGCAAGCGGCGACAACGCGAGCCACAAGCCGACGCCGAGCCCGAACACGGTGCCGACCACGAACGCGAGCACCGTCTCGATCAGCGTGATCCACAGATGCAGCCAGATCTCGCCGGACGTAAACCATTGCCAGATCCGCACCAGCACTTTCTGCGGTTCGCCGAACAGGAAGGCGGCCTTGTTCGGATCGTCGAAATAGAACGCCGGCAATAGCGTCGGACTGGTCAGCGCATACCACAGCAGAAAGCACAGCACGAGCAGCAGCCACTGCCAGATCACCAGGTTGCTTCGGTTCGGACGCAGCGTTTTCCACATGAGTCGTCAGGTCCTTGTGCGAGAGAGCGGCGGCAGGCAGGCGCGGCTCATACGGTCTTCAGCTGCTGCTGGTAGCCCTTTAACACCTCGTCGCGCAGCACGCTCCAGATCTGCGCGTGCAATTCGACGAAACGCGGCTGCGTGCGCACTTCGGCCACGTCGCGCGGCCGTGGCAGATCGACCGCGAATTCGCCGATCGGCCGCGTGCCCGGCCCCGCCGACAGCACGACCACACGGTCCGACAGCGCGATCGCCTCATCGAGGTCGTGCGTGATGAACAGCACCGCCTTGCGCTTGGCCGCCCACAGGTCGAGCAGCTCGTTTTCCATCAGCTGGCGCGTCTGGATGTCGAGTGCGGAGAACGGCTCGTCCATCAATACGATGTCGGGGTCGAGAATCAGCGTCTGCGCCATCGCGACACGCTTGCGCATGCCGCCCGACAACTGGTGCGGATAACGGTCGCCGAAACCGCCGAGGCCGACCCGCTTCAACCACGCTTCGGCGCGTGTCCTGGCTTCGGCACGCGGCACGTCGTGAAACGACAGGCCGGCCAGCACGTTGTCGAGCGCCGAGCGCCACGGCATCAGCGCATCGGCCTGGAACATGTAGCCGGCGCGGCGGTTCAGACCTGCGAGCGGTTCGCCGAACACGCGCACCGAGCCCGACGACGGCGCGAGCAGCCCCGCGCCGATATTGAGCAAGGTCGATTTGCCGCAACCGGTCGGGCCGACCACCGACACGAACTCGCCCGGCGCGATATGCAGCGTCGTCTCGCGCACCGCGGTGTAGGCGGTGCTGCGCGCGTCGCGCGCGGCGAAGGTGCAGGTGATCCCGTCGAGCGCGAGCGCGGGTACGGTCATCGCGGCGCTCCTACGGCCTGACCGACGCGAGCGCCTTGTCGACGAAGGCGTTGGTCCACGTCTTCGCCAGCTCGATCGGCTTGCCCTGCACCGACGGATCGAACGCCTGCAGCGTCTTCAGTGCGGTGGCGGGACCGTCGGCGGGCATCAGGCCGTCGGGCGACAACGCCGGCTTCACGTGTTCCCACGACGCCAGATACAGTGCGCGGTCGCCGAGCAGATACGATTCCGGCACTGTGTTGATCAGATCGGTGCCGCTTGCGCCCTGTAGCCATTTGAGCGCGCGCACCATCGCATTGGTCAGCGCCTGGGTGGTGTTCGGGTTCTTGTCGATGAAGCTCTGCGATGCGTACAGGCAGCCCGCCGGCGTATTGCCGCCGAACACCGCGCGCGTATCGGCGAGCGTGCGCGTGTCCGATACGACGCGAATGTCGCCGGCGCGCTCGAGCTTGGTCATCACCGGGTCGAGGTTCGCCAGCGCGTCGATCTGCCCCGCTTGCAGCGCGGCCACCGCGCCCGCTCCAGCGCCCACGCCGATGAACGACACGTCGTTTGCGGTCAGGCCGGCTTTGGCGAGCACGAAGCTCGCCATGATCGACGTCGACGAGCCCGGCGCCGTGACGCCGATCTTCTTGCCTTTCAGATCGGCGATCGACTTGTAGTTCGGCATCGTCTTCTTCGATACCGCGAGCACGATCTGCGGCGCGCGCCCTTGCAGCACGAATTCGCGGAACATCTGGTTCTTCGCCTGCAGCAGCAGCGTGTGCTCGTAGGCACCGGACACCACGTCCGCGCTGCCGCCCACCGCCGCTTTCAACGCCTGCGAGCCGCCGGCGAAATCGGAGATTTCGACCTCCAGCCCTTCGTCCTTGAAGAAGTTGCGGCGCTCGGCGATCGTCAGCGGCAGGTAGTAGAACAGGTTTTTGCCACCCACCGCGATCGCGACCTTGCTGGATTCGAGTTTGCGTTGCGCAAAAGCGCGCGGCGCATGCGCTGCGACGGCCATGCCCGCGAACGCCGCGGTGCCGGCCAGAAAGGTTCTGCGTTGCATCGTGTGCGTCTCCGTTTGTCGTTTTGCTTTTGTCGTGCGCGACCCGGCGCGCGTGTCGCGAAGGCTCCTGAAACTTCGCGATGCTGCACTTCGTTGCGCCGCCGCTTTTGCCGTGCGGTCGCGTTTTCTGCGGTTTCGTTCTGCTGCGTTTGCCCGAGCGCCACGCGTTACGCTTTTGCCCTACGCGCCATGCGTGCCGCGTCACGCGCCCGCTTCAGACAACCTGTTGCGCATGCAACCTTGCAATGTGGTCTGCATCATAACCCAGCGATTGCAGCACTTCATCGGTATGTTCACCCAGTTGCGGGCCGAGCCAGCGCGTGTCGCCGGGCGTCAGCGACAGCTTCGGCGTGACCGCCGGCAGCGCGATGTCGCGGCCGTCCTGCCACTGGAAGTGCTGGATCATCTGCCGCGCCATGTATTGCGGATCGCTGAACATGTCCGCCACGCTGTAGATGCGGCCGGCCGGCACGTCGGCGGCATTCAGTACCTCGAGCGCTTCGTCGATGGTGCGCGGCGCGAGCCATTGTGCGATCGCGCCGTCGATTTCTTCGGTACGCGGCACGCGGCCGTCGTTGTGCGCGAGCGCCGGGTCGTCGCCCAGATCGTGGCGGCCGATCGCGCTCATCAGCCGCTTGAAGATCGGGTCGCTGTTGCCGCCGATCACGATGCTGCCGTCGCGGCACGGATACGTGTTGGACGGCACGATGCCCGGCAGCGACGCGCCGGTGCGCTCGCGCACCATGCCGTACACACCGTACTCAGGCACCACGCTTTCCATCATGTTGAACACGGCCTCGTACAGCGCGACGTCGACCACCTGACCTTTGCCGCCATTGGCCTGCCGGTGATGCAGCGCCATCAGCGCGCCGATTACGCCGTGCAGCGCGGCGATCGAATCGCCGATCGAAATGCCGATGCGCGGCGGCGGCAGCTCCGGATAGCCGGTGATATGCCGCAGGCCGCCCATCGATTCGGCGATCGCACCGAAGCCCGGACGATCGCGATACGGGCCGGTCTGACCGTAGCCGGACAGACGCACCATCACGAGCCCGGGGTTTTCCGCGGACAGCACGTCGTAGCCGAGCCCGAGTTTCTCGAGCAACCCAGGCCGGAAGTTCTCGACGACGATATCCGCTTCCTTCGCGAGCCGGCGCACGATTTCCTTGCCCTCGTCTGCCTTCAGATTGACCGTTACCGACTTCTTGTTGCGCGCCTGCACGGCCCACCACAACGACGTGCCGCCCGCCTCCGGATACAGCTTGCGCCATTTGCGCAGCGGGTCGCCGCCTTTCGGGTCTTCGATCTTGATCACGTCGGCGCCGAACTCGCCGAGAAAACGCGCGGCAAACGGGCCGGCGATCAGCGTGCCGAGCTCCAGCACCTTGACACCCGCCAGCGGGCCGCCGGCCGGCGACGCTTGCGTCGAATTCGTTGCGCTCATGGGTCTGCTCCGTTCAGAGGCTCGAGGCTACATCGAGCGCCGGTCCAGCATCGCACGGGCGATCGTGCCCGCGTCGACGTATTCGAGTTCGCCGCCCACCGGCACGCCGCGCGCGAGACGCGTGACCGACAGCCCGCGCGCCTTCAGCGTCTGCCCGAGATAATGCGCGGTGGCTTCGCCTTCGTTGGTGAAGTTGGTGGCGAGCACCACTTCCTTGACCACGCCGTCCGACGCGCGTTTGACCAGCCGGTCGAAATGGATCTCCTTCGGACCGATGCCGTCGAGCGGGCTCAGACGCCCCATCAGCACGAAGTACAGGCCGCGATACGTCATCGTCTGTTCGAGCATGATCTGGTCGGCCGGCGTTTCGACCACGCACAGCAGCGTCGGGTCGCGTTCATCGTCGCTGCAGACTTCGCAGATCTGCGCCTCGGTAAACGTATTGCACTTCTCGCAGTGCTTCAGATGCTCGGTCGCATTGAGCAGCGAGCGGCCCAGCTTCTCGGCGCCGTCGCGATCGTGCTGCATCAGATGGTAGGCCATGCGTTGCGCCGACTTCGGCCCGACGCCGGGCAGCGCGCGCAGCGCTTCGACGAGCGCCGACAGGGCGGAAGGTTGTTTCATGCGAGTCCTTTGCGCAGGTCCCGGCTCTGGAACGTAAAGGTTGAATTGAACAAGCCGCGCGCGGTCCCGCCGTGCGCGCGCACGCCGGCACCGGCGCGCGCCGCACGCAAGCTCAGAACGGCAGCTTGAAGCCCGGCGGCAGCGGCAAGCCCGCCGTCATGCCGCCCATCTTTTCCTGCGCGGTGGCTTCGGCCTTGCGCACCGCATCGTTGAATGCGGCGGCGACGAGGTCTTCCAGCATGTCCTTGTCGTCGGCGAGCAGGCTCGGATCGATCGACACGCGGCGCACGTCGTTCTTGCAGGTCATCGTCACCTTGACGAGACCGGCGCCCGACTGGCCCTCGACCTCGATCTTCGCGAGCTCTTCCTGCATCTTCTTCATGTTTTCCTGCATCTGCTGGGCCTGCTTCATCAGCCCGGCGAGTTGGCCTTTCATCATGGACGTGCTCCTTCTCGATCGTATGAAATGTGCTGCCGCGCGCTGCAGCGGACTGCGATGCGCAGCGCGCGGTGAATCAGTGCGCAGCGCCCGCCGCGTCGGCGCCGCCCTGCGCGGACGGCGCAAGCGGCCGCACCGTGCCCGGCACGATGCTCGCGCCAAACTCGCGGATCAGCGACTGCACGAACGGGTCCGCGCCGATTTCGCGCTCGGCTTCCCGCTGACGCTGCGCGCGCTCGGCCGCGTCGAGCGCTGCCGCAGTGCGCCGCGCCGGACCGACTTCGACCATCACGTCGACCGGCTTGCCGAGGCGTTCGGCCAGCGCGGCCTTCAACTTCGCGACCTGCGCGGCGTCCGCGTATTGCGGCACCGGCACGTTCAGTTTGAGCGTGGCGCCGTCGAGCGCCATCAGTTCGCTGTTGAATGCCAGCTGGTATGAAATGCCCTTCAGCGGCAAGCCGGCGGCGAGCGCGGGCCAGTCGCCGTCGAAGCCGAGCGCGTCGAGCGGGATCGCAGGCGGCAGCGGGCGCGTATCGGCGGCCGGCACAACCGATGCCTGCGGCGCGCCGCGCGTGCCGGAGGTGCGTGTGTCGATGCGCACGTCGTCCGGGCCCTGATCGAACACCGGCATGTAGCCGTCGTCGGGCGGTGCGAAAAACGCGTCATCCGCCGACGCGGGGATGTAATCGTCGTACCCGCCGGCGGCATCGGGCGGCATCTCTTCCCATGGCGGCACCGCTGCTGCGTTGCCTTGCCGGCCACCCGCAGGGCGGGCCGGCGCGGCTTGCGCCTGCTGCGCGGCGCGCCGCGCCGGATCCGGCGTCGGCACGACCACGCGCGGCGCAGCGGGCTTCGCCCGCGCTTCGGCCGGCGCCGGCGCCGACGACGCGGCGGCCGGTGCGCGGCCGCCGGACAGCTTCATGCCCGCGTTGCGCAGCACGTCGAGCGCGGCGCTTGCGCCGCTTGCGCGGCGCGACGCGGAGCTGGTTTGCGCGGCGGCGGAGACGGGTTGTGCGGCGTTCGCATCGACGGTCGACGTGGGCGACCGCGTTTGGGTTGGCTCAGCTGCGGCGGTTTCCGATGCAGCGTTGGCCGGTGCCACGTCGTCGAAGCTGTCGGGCGACGCGGCCGCTTCGTGCGGTGGTGATGCGGCAGCGGTAGCAGCGACCTCGTTGTCGTCGGCAGGCTGGGATGCATCGGGAGTCGCGGTGACATCTACGACGATTACCGGGGCGACGTCCTGGCCGGCTTCCAGAGCGGCTTCCGGCTGCGCGGACGCTACCGTTGCGGGCGCCGCAGCCGACTCGTCTGTGCGAAGCGTCGCGTCGGCCATCGGCGGCTGCGCCGTCACCGCTGCGTCAGCGACTCCAGTCGGCTGCGCTGCGCTGGTCTGTCCATCAAAAGTGGGTTGCGCAACGGATGCCGGTTTTGCGACTTCCGCGGAACGTGCCGCGCTCACCTGCTCCGTCGGCGCCTGCTGCGCGGTCAAGGCCGATTCGCTGTTCGCGGCGGGCTGCGTTGCCGCAGCGGGTTTGACCTGCAGCGCCGATGGCGCGGCGGCCGAAGCCTCGGAACCGGCAGCCGATGCCAGCGGTTGCGCGTCCGCGGGCAACTCAGGCGCGCGAGCCGCGCGCACAGCGGTTGGCATCGCAGGCATCGCCGGCGCCGATGCGGCGCGCGCGGCTAGATCGCTTGCCGGGGAAACCGGCGACATCGCTTCGCGCGGCACGCTCGCCGCGCCTTGCGCCGGTAGCGCCGCCTTCACCGGCGCAGCGCCCGACACCGCCTGCTGCGCGGTCACCGCCGGCGCGCCGGTGCGCTTGCCGCCCGACGCACCGCTTTGCCCCGCGGGCCGCGCGGCGGGCACCGTACCGCCGCCGCCACCGCCCAGTGCCGGCTCGAA